>JAHFFY010000058.1 GCA_023247705.1 Candidatus Omnitrophota bacterium
GGTTTTGGTATTAATGGTTCTATGATTGCCCATTGCTCGTCTTTAAGATCCATAAGCTCACCTCCTAGAAATATTTTATCGGAGATGAACTTCGTTAAAAGTTATTTATGAGATAAATTCCAATAATCCGCTGGTAATAGGGTTAGGTTTAAAGACGGCAACTCAAATAGGGCTTGCCTGTTTAAAGATTGCAGAGAAAGTTTTGCCAGAGCGGTTCACAATAGCTGGCTTATCGGATAAAATTCAAGTTGTTGCAGGAAGATTCTGAGACCAAAGTTTTTTTAAGGGAGGGGTAGCCAACCTCCAACCTAGCAACAAGAGATTTTATTAAAGTGGTTGCAGACTTTTGCCAGAGGTTGTCTACTCCACAAAACGCTCCACAAACGGAAAATAGGTTTTTTAAGTTATTGGGCGTCAATAGGTTATGAGTTGCAACTACAATCTCATAATCTCTTGGTCCTTGGTTCGAGTCCAGGTGGGCCCAGGGATAGAAAGTTTTAGGTGTCAAGTGGCATGTGTTAAGTCGGCCAGGGACAACCTATTTTGAGGCTTGACACTTAAAACTTAAGACGTAATACATTTTTTAAGATCCAATGGACGCATAGCTCAGCTGGTTAGAGTGCTGCCCTCACATGGCAGAGGTCGAAGGTTCGATCCCTTCTGCGTCCATGAAATGATTGAAGAAAGTATCTTAATATTTTTAGTTTGATGTTTGAGCCTTGAAGAGTTTTCAATAAGGAGACAAGGTGTCACAAGTTTCGATTCGAGATCAGATCAAGAAGCTGGTTCAGTTACAAACCCTTGATTACGATATCTACAATTTCAAAAAAGATTTAAAGGACAAACCGGACTTTATCGAACAGCTAAAAACCAAGTTCGAAGATAAGAAAGGTAATCTTAAGCAATTGGAAGATAAGTTAAAGACGTTATTGCTCGACCGCAAGAGCAAAGAAGGGGATCTGCTAGCGAAGGAAGGCGAGATCGCCAAGGCGAACACCCAACTATTCAGTTTAAAGACCAATAAAGAGTATCAGGCCAAGTTGCTTGAGATCGAGCATATGAAAGCGGACAAATCGATGATAGAAGAAAAAATTCTTTTATTGTTTGATGAGATCGATTCGATCAACGCGCAGATTGAAAAAGAGAAGAAGATCGTTACCGAGGAAGAAAAGAAATTACTCGCGCAAAAAAAGGAAGTGGATGATTCGATCAAAGACATTCAGGAAAGAATGTCGAAATTAGAATCAGAACGACGGCTGATTTCCCCGGAGGTGAACCCGGCTTATCTGAGCCGGTACGAAAGGATTTTGGAGAATAAAGGCGGGATTGCGCTGGTTCCGGTCAAAGGGCATGTCTGCGGCGGATGTTTTATGAATATTCCCGAGCAATCCATCAATGAAATCAAGATGCATGACCATTTTGTGTTTTGCGAGATGTGCGCGCGGATCCTTTTTCTTGAGGACGATCTTTGAGAGTGTTAGAAATTTTTATCGACGGCGCCTGTAGCGGGAACCCCGGAGATGCCGGAATAGGCGTTGTCGTTTATGAAAACGGTCAGTTGATCAGGGAGATTTCCAAATTTATCGGAAACGCGACGAACAATATCGCTGAATACACCGCTTTAATCTTTGCCCTGCAGGAAGCAATGGTTTTAAAAGCCGAGCAGGTGAAGATCAACACGGATAGCCAACTCCTTTATGAGCAGCTTATCGGTCATTACAAGGTCAAGAATGCAAATCTAAAAGTTTTGATCGATCAAGTCCAGCATTTAGCGCAAGGTTTTAAGAAATTAGAAATTGTTCAGATCCCTCGCGAAAAAAATCAAGAAGCTGATCGTTTAGCCACACAAGCTATTCAACAAGAGCGAGCCAAGGTGGTTGCCCCGGTGTCTCACGTGGCGAAAAGTTTCGTCATGACACCAGGGAGGAAAGTCCGAGCTCCGAAGGATGATGTATCCTGTTAGCGCAGGACATTGTTTGGCTTTACGCCAGACAAGAGGATTAGAGCTACAGTGACGATATCCTGTCTCTCACAAGGAGGCGGGGGGTGAAACGAGCAATCTCTACATGGAGCAATGCCAAATAGGAAAAGATTCCAAATCGAAAGATTGGAAGCGAAACGATCCGTTTCGCCATGATTTTCGGGTAGGCTGCAAGAGTTCGGTCAGCGCCAGAATCATTTTGGTTTGTGGTGCGATCCCGCCTGCAATCTAAAATTGGTGGCGGGAAGAGTAATCTCCGAAGTTAGTCGAATGATCACCTCCTATTTAACGATAGGACACAGAACTCGGCTTATGGCTTGCTCAAAAAATATAGTTTAAAGTTGGACTTTAAGTATATTCATAGGATAATAACAAGACAATCAATAAAAAACGATCCCCAAAATGAAATTCTGTTGATTCAAAATTAGGGAGGTGTATTTAAGGAGGCATCACCATGTCAGGGCATTCAAAGTGGGCAACAATTAAACATAAAAAAGCGGCTGCCGACGCAAAAAGAGGCGCCGCGTTTACGAAAATCATCAGAGAAATCACCGCCGCTGCCAAAGCCGGAGGCGGGAACGCGGAGACCAACACACGTTTACGTGCGGCTGTCCAGCGGGCTAAAGGCATTAACATGCCCTTGAACAATATCGAAAACGCCATTAAAAAAGGAACCGGAGAACTGCCCGGCGTTGTTTATGAAACAACGGTCTTTGACGCCTATGCCCCTGGCGGCGTTGCCCTTTTGATTGAATGTCTTACGGACAACAAGAACCGTACGACCGCTGAAATCCGCAATATCTTAGATAAGAAAAATGGAAGCATGGCTGGTGCTGGATCGACCGCCTGGATGTTTACCAAAAAAGGGTATATTGCGATTGAAAAAGGCAAGGTCAGCGAAGACGCGTTGATGGAGTTGGTACTTGAAGTCGGAGCCGAGGATTGTAAACTGGAAGGGGAGAATTTCGAGGTGATTTGCGAACCTTCTGCTTTTGAAACGGTTAAAGAGGCCATCCAGAACAAAAATATCCCCATGCAGGTTTCTGAAGTCACCATGATTCCCAGTTCCAAGGTGAAAGTCGTCGGGAACGATGCCAAACAGATCCTGTCCTTGATGGAAACGCTGGAAGAGCATGAAGATGTTCAGTCCGTCTACGCCAATTTTGATATCCCGGATGAAGAAATTGAGAAGGCAGCTAGTTAACGATGCGGGTCTTAGGGATTGATCCGGGTTTTAAATGCACTGGATATGGTCTTATTGATTTTAATGCCAATAAAATCAAAGTGGTTGAGGCGGGAGTGATTGAGCCCAAGCAAAGGGACTTAATCCAAAACAGGCTACAACGTATTTATGCGAATCTAGACAAGATTATTTTTGAAAGTAAACCGGATATCATGGTTCTAGAAAAGCTCTACGCTCATTACAAGCATCCAACAACCGCCTGTATCTTGGGCCATGTGCGCGGTGTGATCTGTTTATTGTGTTCTTTGCGCAGCATTAAATTGGTCGAATATGGCGCGAAGCGTATTCGTAAAGCCGTGACCGGCAACGGAAACGCCACAAAACTGCAGACCAGAAGTGTTGTAGCGCATATTTTGAAGATTGACGAACAGAAATTAACCTTGGATGCCAGCGATGCGTTAGCGCTGGCATTGGGTTTCATCCAGATGTCTCGTAGCCAATTATGATCGTTGGAATTAAAGGTAAGCTCATTGAAAAAAGAGAATTCACATTGGTCATTGATGTTTCCGGATTTAATTATGAAGTGATGGTGCCTTTATCCGTGATGCAGCGTATTGATCAGAATGTAGATCATGAGAAGAATATCAATCTCGTCACCTATCATTATTTTCAGATCGAACCATCGCGCGGATTTCCTGTTCTGGTTGGTTTCTTGAATGAAGTCGAAAGAGATTTCTTCCTGCAGTTCATAACCGTGTCCGGGATTGGGCCTAGGGCCGCTGTCAGAGCGCTCAATAAACCAATTTCTGAAATCACCCGGGCCATTGATCAAAGTGATCTTAATTTTCTGAAAACACTCCCCGGGATTGGCACGCAGAGGGCCAAGGAGATTATCGCCAAGTTGCAAGGTAAACTTGGCCGATTTGGTCTGATTCAAGATCAGCCATTGGCTTCTTATCCTCAAATCACAGTCGATTGGCAAGAAGAGGCGTTGACCGTTTTATTGCAGCTGCAATATAAAAAGCAGGAAGCGTTAGATATGATTCAAAAAGCGTTAGAACGATCGAATTCAATTCACACGACGGAAGAATTGTTAAACGAAATCTATAAACAAAAGGTGATCAAACGATAATGGATTCTACGACAAATAATCATATCAAAGGGGTTGTTGAGGCGTTGTTGTTTATCAGTGAGAAACCGGTTACGTTAGAACAGATTCGGGAAGTTTTGGAAACGGTTAACGGGGCTGAAATCAAAGACGTCATTAAAAATTTGCAGGACGAATATCAGCAAAGAGACAGTGGTATGGTGATTGTGGAGATTGCGGGCGGGTATCAAATGTTAAGCAGTCCGAATCACGCGATGGCGATCCGGAGTTTTTTAAAAACACGGCATAAAGAAAAACTATCGAAGCCAGCTTTAGAGACGCTGGCCATCGTGGCGTATAAACAGCCGATCTCCAGAATCGACATCGAATTGATTCGGGGAGTGAATTGCGACGGGGTTGTCGCGCATCTTCTTGCGAAATCCCTGATTAAAATCGTCGGACGTAAGGAAGTGCCGGGGAGGCCTTTTATTTACGGAACGACCAAAGAATTTTTGGAGTATTTTGGGTTGCGGTCATTAAACGATCTGCCCAAGCTAGAGGATATCACTTTGCTTGAGCCTCCGGCAGAAGTAACTCAACCTGAGGAACAGACCAGTTCAAAAAATGCTGTTTCTCAACAAGACTCTTTTCAAGAAAAACAAGAGATTGCTATCGCAAAGAAAGAAAGTGAATCTGTAAAAATATCACCTGAAGAGAAGGTCAAAAAAGAAGTGGAAACTTTCATCGAGGATGTGAAAGAATTTTCTTCTCCGGAGGCGATCGAAGATCACCTTTCCGGCTCGCTAGAAGAGGAGTCTGGTCCGGTGCGATTAAAAAAATCGGACGCTGCTGAAGAAGACAGCGAGATTGAAGACGCCATTCCTCCCCGATCGTCCGCGGTCAAAGTAGAGAACCTTTAAACAATGACTATAGATAAATTACGTAAAAAAATAAATGCGATTGACGCTCAAGTCGTTGATTTGTTAAAACAAAGAGCGTCGGCCAGCAAATCGATCGGCCAGGCGAAATTCCTCAATAACCAGGAAATTTATGCTCCGGACCGGGAAGTCGAAGTCCTTTCCAGAATAGAGGCTTTAAACAAAGGAGAAATTCCAGTCGCCGCGTTGCGTGCGATTTATCGCGAGATCATGTCTTGTTCTTTATCGCTGGAAAAGCCTCTGGCCATCGCCACATTGGGTCAAACAGGTTCTTATACCAGTATTGCCGCCCAGAAAATTTTTGGTTCTCAGGTCAAATACGAGCCTTGCCAACATATCCGGGAAGTGTTTCAGATGGTCGAACGCGGAAAATGTGATTATGGGGTCGTTCCGATCGAGAATTCGACGGAAGGAGCGGTCACGGCGACGTTTGATTTGCTTGTTGATTCAGAATTAAAAATACGCCGGCAGGCAACGCAGGAAATTGTCCATAATCTATTATCTAAAACGACGATTGGAAAAATCCGCAAGATCTATTCCAATCCGCAAGTTTTTGACCAGTGCCGGAATTGGCTGGCCAACCATCTCCCGCACGCCGGACAGATCTTCGTCGCCTCCACAACCGAAGCGGCTCAGATCGCCGGCAAAGAAAAAAATTCAGCGGCGATCGCCTCCCGCGAAGCGGCGGAATCATCGGGTCTTCCAATCATCCGCCAGGGGATACAAGATATCGCCCATAACACAACACGGTTTTTAGTGATCGGCGCCAACGATGCCGCTCCCACGGGTAAAGACCGTACATCAATTCTATTTTCCATCAAAGATAAAGTGGGGGCGTTATACGCGATGCTGGCGCCATTTTATAAAAATAAAATTAATTTAACCAAGATTGAATCGAGGCCGTCAAAGAAGAAGGCGTGGGATTATTATTTCTTCGTCGATTTCGAAGGCCATCGTTTGGATCCCAACGTCCAGAGAGCGTTAAAAGAACTTGAAGATATGTGTAAGTATTTAAAAATTTTAGGATCGTATCCAGCTTTGACATGAAGACGCGCGTGGCCAGAAGCAGTATTTTAGAGATCAAGCCCTATCTGCCGGGAAAACCGATCGAGGAAGTGAAGCGAGAATTAGGAGTCAAGCAGGTCGTTAAATTGGCTTCTAATGAGTGTCCGGTGGGTCCCTCACCGAAGGTTGTTCGGGCGATCACCCAAGCCATCAAGGGGCTCAATCGATATCCGGACGGCGGATGTTTTCATCTGCGCCAGGAATTGTCCCGACGGCTTAAGGTCAAACCGAATCAGTTGATTTTCGGTAACGGGTCGGATGAGATTATCGTGATGGTCATCCGCGCTTTTGTGAGAGAAGACGACGAAGTGATTGTCGCTCAACCGTCTTTTTTGATCTATGAAATCGCCTCCCAGATCGCCGGTGCTAAGATCCGCTCCATTCCGTTAAAGGATTTTTATTATGATCTGGAGGGAATGAGAAAAGCCGTTAAGACGAAGACCAAAGTCCTCTTTATCGGTAATCCGGATAATCCCGCGAGTACTTATCTGACGCACAATCAATTGCGGGATTTTTTAAATGAATTGCCGAAGGATGTTGTGGTGATCATCGATGAGGCTTATTTTGAATTCGTCGAGAATTCAGATTATCCCGATTCGATCAAACTTTTGCAGAGTTATTCTAATCTCGTCATAACACGGACGTTTTCCAAAATGTATGGGTTGGCAGGTTTGCGGATAGGCTACGGGATCGCGCATGCGGACATGATCGATATCCTTAACCGGATTCGCGAGCCGTTTAACGTGAATTCGCTGGCTCAGGCCGCGGCGTTATCCTGTTTAAAGGATGGTGCATATTATCGACGTGTTCTTCAATCGATTAGAACAGAGAAAAAAGCTCTTTATCGGCAATTTAAGGTGATGGGTTTATCCTATATTGAAGGAGTAACTAATTTTATTTTACTTAACGTGAACAAAAACAGCACGGAAGTCAGTCAGGGTTTATTGAAACGGGGTGTGATTGTTCGTGACATGGATTTCTGGGGTTTAAAAAATTATATCCGCGTTTCGATCGGGACGCCGAAAGAAAACCAGAAGTTCATCCGTGCTCTGAAGGAGGTTTTATGATTGTCATTTTAAGGAAAGACGCAACTGAGGAGCAAATCCAGCATATTGTCGATAAAGCCGAGAGCTTGGGATTGAAAGCCCATATCTCCCGAGGGGTCGAGAAAACAATTATTGGTTTTATCGGACCGGAAGATGTCTTGCGGGTCACACCGCTCGAGGTTTTTCCCGGGGTGGAAAGTGTCATGCCGGTGTTGTCGCCTTATCGATTGGTTTCTCGGGAATTTAAACAGGATAATTCGATTATCAAAATCGGTGAGCAAGTTAAGGTCGGCGACAAAAAAATTGTGGTCATGGCCGGTCCGTGTTCGATCGAAAACTATGACGGCTTGTTGTCCATTGCCAGAAAAGTCAAAAAAGCGGGCGCCTCAGCGTTACGCGGCGGGGCTTTTAAACCAAGAACGTCGCCGTATGATTTTCAGGGATTGGGAGAAGAAGGTCTCAAATTTCTCTCCGAAGTAGGCAAAGAAGTCGGTCTCGCGACGATCACCGAGGTCATGGATCCGCGTGATGTGGATTTAGTAGCCAAATATGTCGATATCTATCAGATCGGTGCACGGAACATGCAGAATTTTTCCCTTTTAAAAGAAGTGGGTATGACAAAAAAACCCGTTGTGTTGAAACGCGGGATGAGCGCGACGATCAAAGATCTGCTGATGTCCGCCGAATATATTTTAGCCAAAGGAAATTTTGATGTCATGCTATGCGAACGCGGGATTCGCACCTTTGAAACCGCGACCCGTAATACGCTCGATATCAATGCCATTCCCGTGGTGAAACAGCTTTCTCATCTTCCGATTATTGTGGATCCCAGCCATGGTACCGGACGATGGGGATTGGTGCCCAGCGCTTCCAAGGCGGCGGTGGCGGCCGGATGCGACGGGTTAATCATCGAAGTTCATGATAATCCGGAAGAGGCGTTGTCGGACGGCGCCCAATCGCTTAAACCGGAGAATTTCGGTAATTTAATCAAGGATTTGAAGTTGATTGCCACCGCGGTGGGGAGGGAATTGTAAGAATCTATGAACGACAACGCTCCTTTATTCAGGCAGGTTACCATTATCGGTGTGGGTTTGATCGGCGGATCAATCGGGATGGCGATCAAAAAGCATCGTTTAGCGCATGAGGTTGTCGGGATGTCTCAACATCATGCTTCCCTGGTCCATGCCCTCAAGCATCACGCCATTGATAAAGCTTTTAATGATGTGAAAAAGGCTGTTCAAAATGCGGATTTGGTTGTTTTGTCCACACCGGTCAATACGATTATGAGTCTTTTGCCGTCGATCAGCCGGTTTCTTAAACGGGGATGCATTGTGACCGATGTGGGTTCAACAAAAGTCTCGATTGTTGAAACCGCCGAGAAACTTTTTAATTCCGCGTATTTTGTCGGATCTCATCCTATGGCGGGGTCAGATAAGAAAGGTTCTGTATACGCAATCCCCGATTTATTCAATCATTCATTGTGTATCATGACGCCCACCGAAAGGACCAATAAGGCTGCCGAAGAGAAGGTGAAAATTTTTTGGACCAGATTAGGCGCCAATGTCAAAGTTCTTTCTCCCATGGAGCACGATAAAATATTGGCGTATATCAGTCATCTCCCGCACCTGATCGCGTATGCGTTAATCGGGATGATCCCGCAGGAATACCTCGAATATTCTGCCCAAGGATTAAAAGATACGACCCGCATTGCCGCGAGTTCCCCACAGATGTGGAACGACATTTGCATGGCCAACTCGAAGAACATCATTAAGTCTCTGGATGAGATGGTCAAAAGTCTTTCGGTCTTGCGAAAACAGATCGTTACCCGCGATGAACAAAATCTGGTCGAAAATTTCAAGAAAGCAAAGACGAAAAGAGACGGCCTGAATCCCACCCCTCCCGCCGAGAAATCTAACGATGAAACGTAATGAGATGCAGGATCATCCCAAAGTAAAATCATCGATCCGGGGAACAAAGATGGTCATTACGATTGATGGCCCAGCGGGAGCTGGAAAAAGCACGGTGGCGAAAGAATTGGCCAAAAGGCTCCAATTCACTTATTTGGATACCGGAGCTATGTATCGTGCGTTAACTTTAAAAGCGTTGAGAGAAAAAGAAGAATTAATTCAAGAAGAACGGTTAGTTAAATTAGCCCAACGGACGGTGATCGATTTTAAGATGGATCCCAAAGGGGCTTTGCGAGTTTATTTGGACGGTCAGGATGTTTCTGAGGACATTCGTTCGTTGGAGGTGACGAACAATACTTTTTATATCGCGAGAGCGGCGGGTGTGCGGGCCATTATGGTTGATTGGCAACGGCGGATCGGGAAAAAAAATAATGTGGTTGTGGAAGGACGCGACGCGGGGACTGTTATTTTTCCGGAAGCACCGACAAAATTTTACCTGGATGCCGATTTTGAAGTGCGTTCGCAACGGAGAATCAAAGAATTGCAAGCGGCTGGAAAAACGGTCGATGAGAACACCCTAAAATCCGAGCTCAAAGAACGCGATCATAAGGATATGTCCAGGGCGGTGGGACCGCTTAAAAAAGCCGAAGGTGCGATTGTCATTGATTCGACCGATTCTTCCGTTCAGGACGTTGTGGAGAAGATATTAGGTATTTTGAAAGACAACGGCTATCTTAAGTAAATCGGGGTTTAAACGCCAACATATTTTGAGATCAAAATTAGATTAAAAGAAATAAACAACCATGACCCAGAAATTAATCCGAAATTTTTCAATCATTGCCCATATCGATCATGGCAAATCCACGCTGGCCGACCGGTTTTTGCTTTTTTCCGGGGCCATTGATGAACGTAAATTTCAACATCAACTTTTAGATGATATGGACTTGGAACGTGAGCGTGGTATCACGATCAAGGCTTCGGCTGTCCGGATTGATTATGAATCAGATGACGGCAAACAATATGTGTTTAATCTGATCGATACCCCGGGCCATGTCGATTTCACTTATGAAGTCGAAAAATCTTTGCGCGCCTGCGAAGGGGCTTTATTAGTTGTGGACGCCACGCAAGGTGTGGAATCGCAAACAGTCGCCAACTTTTATCTGGCCATTGAGAATAATTTGGAGATTTTACCCATTATTAACAAGATTGATATTGTCAGCGCTGATATTGACTTGGTCAAGAAGCAGTTGGTTGATGTTTTTAAATTCAAAGAGGAAGATATCCTGCGCGTTTCCGCCAAGGAAGGGATCGGGATCAAGGACATCTTCGAGAAAGTTGTCAGCTTTATTCCCGCGCCGGAGGGAAACGATCAAGGAAAATTGCGGGCGCTCATATTCGACATGAAGTTTGATATTTATAAAGGTATTATTATTTATGTCCGGGTGATGGATGGGGTTCTGAAACCGGACATGCATATCCGCATGATGCATCTTGATCGGGAATTTACAATTGAAGAGATCGGGGTTTTTCGTCCCGAAGCGGTTAAGGTCCAAGTGCTCTCCAGCGGTGAGGTCGGATATATTACGTGTAATATTCATGATCCCAGCGAAGTCCGGGTCGGCGACACCATTACTGCGGTTGACGATCCGGTCAGCGACCCTTTGCCTGGATATCGTCAGTTGAAGCCGTTGGTTTTTTGCGGCGTTTATCCCGTCAACGCAAAAGATTTTATGGATCTGCGCGAGGCTATTCAGAAATTAAGACTCAACGATCCCAGTTTTGTTTATGAACCGGAATCTTCTCAATCCTTCGGGCACGGATTCCGCTGCGGATTTCTGGGGTTGTTGCACATGGAAATTGTTCAAGAAAGATTGCAACGCGAGTATAATCTTAATTTGATATTGACGACACCGAATGTGAGTTACCGGATTGTCACAAAAGACAACCAAACGAAGGAAATCGAAAGTCCCAATGATTTACCAAACAGCTCGCAGCTTTTGCGCATCGAGGAACCGGTTTTAAGCGTCGCCGTCTTCACCCCAGTTTTTGCGATGGACGGGATCATGGAACTGGCCAAGAAAAAAAGAGGTGTTTACCAGAAGAGCGATTTTGTTTCGGACCGCATGAAAATCATTTTTGATATTCCCTTGTCGGAAGTTATCGTTGATTTTAATGATCTGGTGAAGTCGATCACCAAAGGTTATGGTTCGATTGATTACGAGTTCAAAGGATATATCCTCGCGCAAATTGCCAAGCTGGATATTTTAATTAATGATAAAATATGCGATGCGTTTTCCTGTTTGGTCCATAAAGAGAGGGCTTATGAAAAGGGTTCGGCATTGGTCTCCAAACTCAAAGACCTCATCCCGGAACAGCTTTTCGAAGTCCGGGTGCAGGCGAGTTGTGACGGGCGAATCATTTCCAGCGCGAAAATCCGTTCCGTCGGCAAGAATGTGACCGCAAAATGTTACGGGGGCGATATCACACGCAAACGTAAACTATGGGAGAAACAAAAAGAAGGTAAAAAACGTTTAAAACAAATCGGGAATGTGGAAATTCCCCAAGAGGCTTTTTTAGCCGCCCTAAAAATATGATCAATAAAATAAGAAGTAAAATTACGCACTATGGCACCGTAAGCAAGAACGATTTCGCGAGAATCATTGATGATCCTGAATCGTTATGGGGCAGTTTGATTCAAAACGGTTATATTAACGAGAACGGGGTGCTTCAAAATAAATTAAAGGAAGTTGGGATTGAGCAGATTGAATTAGACCGAAGATATCAAAATAAGAAACAGGAAATTTTTGATGTTTTATATTCAGCCCAGAACAAAGCCACGATTAAAGAATGGGTTGAATCGATAGTCATTGCTTTTATTTTAGCCATTTTTATCCGTACATTTATTATCCAGGCTTTTAAGATCCCGACAGGTTCGATGCGAATGACTTTGATTGAAGGGGACCGGATTCTAGTAAACAAGTTACCCTATGGCCCCAAAATTCCTTTCACTAAACAGCGTTTACCGGGATTTTCCCAGCCCAAGCGTGGGGATGTCGTTGTCTTTGTTTATCCGGAAGATCATAAACGGGACTTTATCAAACGGCTTATCGCCGTCGGAGGAGAGACCGTTGAAATTCGAAATTACCGCATTTATATCAATGGTCAACTGACGCATATTAAAGATCCTACGGGAAAAGATATTGATTACTATAACCGTGATGCGGATTATGGAAGAGTTAACCAAGTCATTAAGGTTCCGAAGGATTCATATTATGTCTTGGGAGATAACAGCCCTTTCAGCAAAGACAGCCGCTATTGGGGATTTGTTCCCCAAGAATTGGTCATTGGTAAAGCAGAACTGATTTACTGGCCTCCTCAAAGGATTCGCATCATCAAATAGTTTGCTGTGTTATCTTATTTGTTTAAGATTCTTCACGATCATTTTTTTCATTCTTTTCTAACGGATTGATCAGATGAAATAGTAAAGCCAAATTGTGAAAAAATGCGTATAATCTTTTTATTGGTTTTGGTTGTTCTTTCCGCCAACAGTTGTCATTCCATCCCCAAGAAAAACTCGCAGTCCAACAACACTGGAAACCACGTGGAGACGAAAGAAGACGTTTATTCCGCCTTGGAATCGGTGGGGAGCGCTATACGCGGTAAAAAATTAACCCAAGAAGAGATCAAAGAGATCTCGAAGGATATCCAAAAAGATAAAGCGGCTCAATCGGCGATCAGCGAGGTCACAGGCACGTATAGTCAAAATCAGGGGGTCATTAAATATTGTCCGATTGATGGGAAGCATTTTAGTCCTCACCTTAAATTCTGCCCAGAGCATCAGGTAGAGCTGAAAGAGAGCCAAGAGTAATGCAGCTTACTTTTGCGAATAAAGTGACGATTGGTCGTATTCTGATCGTCCCGTTTTTTATTGCGACGGTGCTTTATTATTTGCCAGAGCGAGATTATTTTCGATATGTTGCTCTTTCGCTTTTTTTGTTTGCGGTTGTATCGGATGTGATTGATGGTTATATTGCCAGAACCCGTCATCAAAAAACCAAGGCCGGCGCGATCTTGGACCCTTTGGCGGATAAACTGCTGTTGATTAGTGCGTTTATCTGTCTGATGATCAAATCGGAATATTTCGGCCGTGTTCAATTCCCGCTCTGGCTGGTTGTCGCCGTCATTAGTCGCGACGTGATTCTTTTATTAGGGGCGATGTTGATTTATATCATTCATGGAAAATTGAACATTACTCCATCGAGATGGGGAAAACTAAATACTTTCTTTCAGGTTTCCTGTGTCGTTGGTATTTTTTTGCAATGGGAAATTTCTCCTGTTATTTGGTATGTGACGGTGGTCTTGACCACCATTTCTTGTTTGGGATATATTCGTGACGGGATTAAGGTTCTGAATACGCCAAGTGTTAAGAATACTATTTAGTCTAGTTTTGAGTTATTTAATCGGGTCTATTCCAACGGCCTATTTGTTCGGACGTTTTTATAAAGGAATCGATATCCGTCAGTTCGGGTCTGGGAATGTTGGGGCGACGAATGCCTTCCGGGTTTTAGGAAAGATCCCGGGCACGATTGTTCTTTTGATCGACATTTTTAAAGGAGTCCTGGCAACGACGGTTGTGGCCAGTGTTGGTGGGATAGACCATTTATTTTATTATACTTTATTAGGAGTGGTCGTGGTCGTTGGTCATAACTGGACGGTTTTCCTGAACTTTAGAGGTGGTAAAGGGATCGCGACCAGTTTGGGTGTATTGATCGGATTAACGATCAAAATCAGTATTCTTCGACCGATCTTAGGTTTAGCCATCTTAATCTGGTTGGTCATTTTCCTGATCACTGGTTTTGTGTCTTTATCTTCCATAATAACAGCTTGTTTTCTTCCCATCCTGATGCTTTGTTTTAAACAGCCTTTCGAAATGATCCTGCTAGGGGTCCTTTTCTGCGTATTTGTAGTGATTCGCCACCGTCCCAATATCGCTAGATTGAGAGAAGGGAAAGAGTCTAAAACGCTGCTGTTTTCTAAGAAAAAAATCTGACCAAGTCATAGAATTATTTTTTTCGTTTCGACCTATTTTTAGGAAAAGAACGCATGGGAAACGTTTCCTCATGTGTGGAAGAAAACGTTTTCTCTCGGGTTGGCTTCCCGCCTTGTTTGTCGATATGCGCGTGTTATACTTCCAGCGTAAGATAAAATATCTCTCCCAGAAGACAGTGGCCTTGAAAAGTAAGAGAAGAACAAAAAGGAAAACATGAGAAAGATATTATTTAAAAATTTAACCTCGTTAAAAAAACGTAGAAAAGTCATTTCGGTCAGCGAACGATCAGAAGACAAAGAATGCAATACGCATGTCCAAAAGAGCTTTGTCTATATCGTGAGCCCGGAAATCCGAATTGATGGCTCGATCTCCCAGCCGGATATCTATATTAAGAAATATTTCAACACGAGAACGAAGGAAGAAAAATTTTATTTCAAGGTGAAAGGTTATTTTTATATCACCAAAGATCTCAGTTTCTTGAAAGTCAGCTTTTGTCATTCCTTAAGGATCAATATCCTCTGGAAAACAAAGGTATGCTCATCCAATTCAGCAACGATGTCTTAATCAAAAGAGATTCCAGGTAAGTGCAAGGCATGTAAAAAATAAAATGGTTATCACCATGCCTACGGTTAGCGGAAGGTTCTAGGGCCCTTCCGCTAACGCATTTATAGGGGGCGCTCAACATCATTTTTTCAAATCTTCCATATCACAAAGATTGAAATAACATTTTCTTAAAATTTTTTGTCGAAGGAGTGTTATGATGTTATTACTTTTTTTAAAATGGATTATAATTTTTTCTATCATATTGATCTTCCCCCGAAAAAGTGGACACAACGAAGAGATGGTTTTAGTATAAAGACCATCTCAAAAAGTGGAGGTGTCCAATGGAGGGGAACGAAAAAAAGAAGAAGCGATTTGACCGGGAAT
>JAHFFY010000011.1:0-19446 GCA_023247705.1 Candidatus Omnitrophota bacterium
ACGGTCCCCTCTTTAACCCCCTCATACCCCGCTTCTTTTCTCAACAACCCCGCCAGCTCTCCTGCCGTGATCGCCTCGGCCTGGCTCTCCAAGATATTCAATAACTTATCCCGTCGGGCTAAAACTTCTGGCCTTCTCCCCGCCTCACCACCGACTTGAGCTAAAATATCTAATTTTTGTCCGGCATGAATCGGGGCATTAATTCCACCCAAGAAGCGAATATCTTCATCATCCAACAAAATCATAACGTTTGAGCCTAAAAGCCAGTTCTCCAACTCTTGTCGCCGAGAATCATTTTTATCCTTGCTTACTTGATCAAGAATTCTGTCCAAAACTTCTTGAACATTTTGTTCCCCAAGTTGAACAACGATGTTGTTTATATCAATCCCTGCCTCATCGAGAATATTTTGTATTTCCCGAGGAGCGCCGTTTAAAGGTTTCTGAACCTTGTCTTCTTCTTTTAGAAATTTTTCCACCTCTTCCATCTTAGCCTGAGGCCCGACGTCAACATTGACTTCCTTGACAAGGAAGGTTCCTCCGTGGGGCCGTTCAACGGCTTCTTGATCCTGAATGGAATGGCTGGCTAAAGAGGAATGATCTAATTTCTCCGTTGTCTCTTGCCCGTCGTATCCGCCCGAGAAATATTTCCGCGGAATCTTTTGCTGTGTTGCGGTGTCGGTGTCTTCCTTGAATATAGTTGTACACACCTTTTTTAAACGCCGCCAAATACTGTTCGTAAATTTTCTGTTTGATTTCTTTATCTTTAACATCGACGCCTTTGATTTTATTTTTATCCGTGTAGACCTGATTCAAAAGACTTGTTTTAAGGGTGAGTTTGTACCACGCGGCTAAAATCTGGGCGTTGTAGATTTGTCTTAAGTTGGCGAAGGTCTTTCCTTCGTTGACTTCTTTTTCGATCTCGGGGAGGATCACTTCCTTCACAATATCCGAGGAGACATCGTGCAGTTATTTGACCTCTTGAGATTGGAGGCGGTCGGTCCCAAAAATTTTATTGCTCATATTATTTTGCAGCGCGCGGTAATCTCCTTCGAGCATCACCTTCAAACGGCTTTTGGCGACGATCGCCGTGTTTCCCGTTTCATAAATCACCGCTTTATCCGGAACGATCCACACTTTGTTAAAAGTATTGACGGGAATATTTGTCGTCCCGTATAACTGCTGCGCCTTCGCATAAATTCTCTGCCAGAATTTTTGTCCCAGATCACTCTCGGGATACATGAGCGAGGCGGTGAGTTGTTTCAAAATATAATCTTGAGCCAATAGGTCTTTGCCCATTTCGGTTGTACCGAATTCCTGCGGGACAATCCGATCTTTTTCGTACGGGGATAAATTCACCCACACATCATTCTCGGGAACCGTTAGCGAAGCCAGAAAATATTTGATGAGCTTGGTCGATTCTGCTTTAAAGGCTTCTCCCTCGAGATTCGTATCTCCGGTGTCCATGATAAAATCAAACTCCAGTGGATTTTCTGGATGAACGACGAGGGCTTTCACCAATGTGGGCATGAAGGCCGTTGTGGGGGTGACCATTTCCCCGGGAACAGGAAGATTAAGGATGGTTTGGGCAAGACTATTTCGGGGCGGAATAACTAAATTGCAGGCGAAGGTAAAAGCGATAAAAACGGAGAAGAGTCGATAAAGAAAATTTCTTCGTTTTTCTTTTCTGTAGTGTATCATAGCTGTGAAATCATTTTGGAGTTAAATTTTTTAGAATCAACGGATTGGAATTATAGACAAAAAAGTCTATAAAAAAATTTATAGCACAAGTTTACATGAGGAATTGAATTTTGTCAAAAATTTATTGGAAAAGCAAGCCCGGGTACCAACTACCTCTTATATCGCAATCAGTTATGAGTAAAGTGCTTCCTTCAAAGAATCAATGTGTACTTTATAATCCACAACCAACACCTGTTCCTTTCGATCAATCCAAGATCATCCACGGCATCGAAAACCAGCAGATTGATTGATCGTGATATTGAATTCCTTGAAAGACCTCCCTCCACTCATCGAGCATCGGGTGGGCAAAGGGAATCGCCTCAAACCCAACCACCTCATGTTGCACAGACCTAAAACACACCTAAAACACATTAGAAGTTGAATACAAAGTTCTTGTATGCTACCATAATTCCCCATGAAAAGCCAAATCGACGAAATAAAGAAACAAATTAATGTTAGCCTCTCTTCTTTTCTAGAAAAAATCAAGCATGAATACAAACTGCATTTAGTCAACCCCATCCTCTTTGAAAGCATTAAAGACTTTACCCTCCGAGAAGGCAAAAGGATCCGGCCGTTGCTCCTGATCCTCAGCTATAAAGGTTATTCCAGGAAAGACAAAAAACTTTCCCCCTCATTTTACAATGCCGCCACGTGCATCGAATTTCTGCACAATTTTATGCTCATTCATGATGATATCATCGATCGATCGGATTTAAGACGTGGCAAGCCGACGCTCCATAAACTGCTCGCGAAAGCGACTAAAACAAAAGAACAGGATAAATTAGGATTTGATTTGAGCATTATCGCGGGAGACATCGTTTATGCGCTAGCCATTGATGCTTTTTTATCGGTTAAGGAATCTCCCAAAAGAAAAGAAAACGCCTTAAAATATTTCATTCAAACCGCGGCCTTTACGGCGATGGGAGAGTTCATCGACATCCTGCATAGCGTTCAAAAAATACACACCATCAGTGAACAAGACGTTCTCTTAAACTACACCCTCAAGACAGCCCGCTACACCTTTGAATGCCCGCTAGTCGTCGGCGCATTATTAGCCGGGGCCGATAAAAAAGATATTAATAACTTATCTCAGTTAGGAATTCTGATCGGACAAGCGTTTCAAATCCAGGATGATATCCTCGGGATCTTCGATTCCGAACAAAATATCGGAAAATCGATTCTAAGCGACATCGCGGAATCCAAGAAGACCATTCTCGTCTGCCATGCTTATCATCAACTTCCCGAAAGGAAACGCAGAGTATTCATGAAATATTTCTCTAAACCCCAAAAATCTTTCGCAGACCTCATCATCATTCGCAAAATCTTTATCGAATCCGGCAGTCTCCATTACAGTTTAGAAGCGATCAGATCACGGCTCGAGCGGGTCCAAGCCATTATCAAAGATTTGAAAATGCGTTTTTCTTACCGTCAACTGATTGAAGATTCTTTTCTTCAACTGTTCAAAAACAGCCAGGAAATAGCGAAATCCAACGGGCTCTCTCCCCTCTAAAGACCGCATTGACCCAAAAAATTATTTAACCGTCTTGCGATCCATTAATACCTGGGCTTGCTGGATGAGATCTTTAAACTTTGTTTCATCGGGATAAAGGCGCAGACCTGTCTGCCATAGATTGATGGCTTTATCAAACTTTTCCAAATTCCCGTATAAAGCCCCCATCTCTAACAGCGTCGCCTTATTGGCCGCATCGATTTTTAAGGATTTAGAATAGAACATCATCGCCAGCTTAACAAAATTCTTTTGAGCCAAACAGCTTCCCAAAGAGGTTAATTGTCCGGGATCCTGACTTTTATTAAAAAATTTTTCGGCCAATTCAAAGACCATTTCTCTTCGGCCAGAGGTCAAATAAATTTCAAGTAACATCGCTAATGATCTCTCTTCATCCGGGACAATTTTTAAGTTTTCTTCCAAAAAAACGATCGCTTGCGCGTTATCGTTGCGTTGACGATAGATATTGGCCAGATTTAATCGCGGTTCAATCAGATAAGGGTTGAGCGCTAACGCTTTTAAAAAGGCATTTTGTGCTTCGGTAGGTTGATTCATTTTCAAGTACGCAGATCCGATATTCGTATAAATCACCGCTGACCAGGGATTAATTTTTAAAGCCAGCTGATAATTTTCCATGGCGGATTGGAATTGTCCGCCATCAAAATCCATTAATCCCAAATTCGTGTAAATCTGCCAATCGTCGCTTTTTTTCCTTATGGCCTGCCGATATAATTTCCGCGCCTGTTGATAAGCTCCTTCGCGCATATAACTGTCCGCCAGATAAAATAACGGGGCTTTAAAACCTGGTGTCTGCTGAGCCCAATAGGTGCAATACCGTTTTTCATTTCCCCAGATATAATTATACGAACGGCTGCTCATGACCAAAACCAGGATAACACTGATCAAAACCAACAAATAAACTCTCAGCGGGAGAAAAGCTCTTAAATAATGCATGCCTATGGCGATCAAAAGAAAAAAACCGATCGAAGCAAAAATAAACCAATGAGGCTCAACAAACAAGAAATCCGTCCCATAAGCCAGACAAGCCATGGTGACCGGCGCAAACCCGATCAAAAACCAGATCAAGGCGAAGGATTTCAGGCTCTTTTTCCAAAAACGCAACAATATAATCATCAACGCGATCAAAACGATCAAAAAGACGACATTCCACAAAAACAAATTATTTTTCATCGCCGGAGAAACCCAGATCAGGACAATTCCGTCCAAAAAAATCAATTTAGAAAGATACCATTGATATAAATTCGCCAAAGTTGCTGAATAAGAAGCCAGAGAAATATGGCCGCCGGAAAACTTATCCAGAATGCTGACCTTCAAACTGGCGTTGTGCACGCGAAACAACAAATAAAATTCGGTTATCAGCATGTATGGAATGCAAACTTTGACGATCTTTTTCAACGGACATTTACTTAGCAAAAATAAATAAATGACCACATACAATGGGAAGGCCATAGAAGTTTCGTGGCATAAAAGAGACAAAACATAGAAAAAAAGACTCTGCATGTAAAAGCATTTCTTTCTGGTCGTGATCGTGTTCATGCTCACCAGCGTCGCCGGATCGACAATCGTCCCTGCTGACGTGTCTTCGGCAGCTCTGATAAAAGAAATCATCGCCAACAGCAGGCTTGCAATTTGAACTCCATAAACGCTCGCTGTTATATAATTCACCATCATCCCGTTAATCGGATGCGTGCTAAACAACATGCCGGTTAAAAATGCCAACTGCCAATCTTGGGTGATGTCCAGCAATAAACGATAAATAAGAAGCGCACAAAGATAAAAAAAGATTAAATTGACGATATGATACCCTTCCGAGGTTTTGCCCAATAATAAAAGACAAACCATCGGCACAAGATGAGCCAAAGGACGATAATAAACATCTCTTGCCCCGCCTTCAATCTTCAGGGTCTTGTTCAAGTCGGGAATAAATCGAAAATAAAAAAACTTTGGGTTCTGGAGTTTTGTATCCTGCAGCAGGAATCCTTCATCATCGATCAAGAATTGATTATGGATTGCATTGCTGTACGACAACAGGCATAAAATCAATAGACTGAAAACAGCCAAGAGATGTGTTTGACTCTTCCGGACGAACTCGGTCAGATTCATGAACATGTTCTAACTCCAACTTTCAAAGCAATGCGGTTTCCATAAACGATAAATTTCAAATTCAAATCAGATGCGAACAAATCTCATCGAGCATTAAACGCCCCTGGGAGGTTGCTATTAAACGATCATGATCCCATTTTAATAAACCGGCCTGAATAAATCCGTTAATTTTTACTTTGCGGTCCTTACCGATGTTTTTTCCTGTTTTCTTTTCCAGCTCACCGACCGAAACCCCCTGCGACATCCGCAGGCCAACGAGCATCGTCTCGATCAATTGTTGTTCCAAGGTTAATTGTTCGCGACCTTCCGTCGGATCTTCCCCCTTTTCTATTTTAGAAAGATAAAGATTCAGTTTTCCGACGTTCCAAAACCGTTGCCCATTGATATGCGAATGGGCCCCTATCCCCAGCCCGATATAATTCCCTCCTCGCCAATAATTAAGATTATGACGTGATTCTTTTCCTATCTTAGCAAAATTACTGATTTCATACTGTTTAAAATCCGATTTTTCTAAAAGGCCGATAACGAATTCATATTGTCTGGCCCGATTCTCTCCATGATCCAAAACAACCTTACTGGCATAAAATTTACTGTTCTCCTCGATCGTTAAGGTATAAAGCGAAAGGTGATCACTGTTCAACGCTTTGATGGCAATGACATCGTCTTCAATTTCTTTTTCAGTCTCTCCCGGGAAAGAATACATGAGATCGACATTAATATTTTTGAATCCGGCTTTTCTTAAATTATCAAAAGCATTTCGTGCTAACTGTGCGTCATGGCACCGCCCTAAATATTTCAGATAACAATCGTTCAAACTTTGAATCCCCAAACTGATTCGGTTAACGCCCAACGCAATCAATAATTTCGCTCTGACCGGATCCATCCCTTCCGGGTTGGCTTCAATCGTGAATTCGCATTCAGGCGTTAATTGAAAATTGCGCCTGATCATTGAAAACAATCTTTCCAGCTGCTCCAGACTCAAATAAGTCGGCGTCCCGCCGCCGAGATACACCGTATCGACCAATTCCCCCTGATAAGGTCGCGCTTCCTGGTTTAAACAATCCAAATAAGAATCAATCCACTGGTCCTGGGCGATCGCCACGACAAAGGAACAATAAAAACATTTCTTCTCACAAAAAGGGATATGAAGATATAAAGATGTCATAAAAATTCCTAAATTATTATATGCGAGATCAGGACAAACATAAATTACTTTAATATGGCTTTTGGGTTAAAATAATTTTTGTTCGACTTGAAAAAATAACAATACAACATTATCATAAAATCATGTCTTCACAAAAATTTTATCGCGAATATCCCATCATCGCCTGTATTTTATTCGGGCTCCTGATGATCTTCTTCTATGATGTTTTCTTTCTCAATAAAACATTCAAAGTCACGACGGTAAACTCGCAGGCATTAACAAACGGTGTCTATGGCCAGGCCAATAACAAACCCGCGTTTATCCCGGTCAACGGAACGGATTCTCCTGTTTTGGAAGAACCAGTCATGGAATTTATCAAAAACAATCTCGGGCAGGGGATCCTGCCTTTATGGAACCCCCATCAGGCCTGTGGTTACCCTTTGATCGGAATGCTTGAGGTCGGGATATTTTTTCCGCTCAACGCCATCCTTTATTTTTTTCCGCAGATATTCGCCTGGGATATTCTCATCTTAAGCCGTTTTCTCATCGGCGGAATTTTAACTTACTGGCTCATGCGCACGTGGGGATTCAGGATATTTCCGGCGTTGGGGGCCGCAATTGTTTTCATGTTCAGCGGCCCGATGAATGTCCTGCAATATTGGACAGTCAATGTCGATATTCTCACCCCTCTTCTTCTTTTGTGTCTGGAAAAACTGATTCAGCGAAACACTCTCAGGCATGTTGTCCTCGTTGCCCTAGTTGTCGCCGCCACCTTTTTTGCCGGGCATCCCGAGCATATTTTTCTCGTCAATGTCTATGGCTTTATTTTTTTCTGCTGCCGGGTCTTTTCTCTGGCTCGCCCTAAAAAGATCAACATCAAAAAAATCTTTTTATCTCTCGGGGGTTCATACATCCTAGGCATTGGGTCATCCGCAATGGTTTTATTACCTTTTTTATTCAATCTCGTTTTCGAATTCTGGCATGGCCATCCGCCCGGGACCGGATTAACCTCCGGAGAGGTTACGGAACGGATTATTACCCTCGCCATCCCTTTTTTCTTCCAGGAAGTCCCGTTGACTTATCAATTCGATTTCTCCGGATGGTGGGGCGGATACTTGGGGACGATTCCTTTGGCCTTGTCAGCCGTCGGACTTTTCAATCGGCAAAAACGCGGACTCAATTATTTTTTTGCCGTCCTGGCATTCCTTATTGTCTCGAAAGCGTATGGTTTTCCTTATATTAATTGGATCGGTTATCTCCCGATTTTCAATACTTGCCGCTATGCCATTCATACCCCTCATCTTGTCGCGGTATCCGTTGCCATTTTAAGCGGGATGGGCATCCGGGCTATTTTGTTGAATAAAAACGTATTCCGCAAAGGATTATGCTTCAGCCTGCTGCTTGTTGTTTTGGCCGGAATAAATTTATTTCTAATCCACCATTCTCCAAATTTTCCCATCGCCATCAAAGCAGTCAAGTTCACAGCGTTCATCCTCATAGCATTTCAAATCATCCTCTTTCTAAAAGATAAAAAAATCACCAAGAACCAGACGATCGCCATCGCCCTCATCACCCTCTTGTGCTTTGAATTATTTCATTATATCCACCGCGGCCGGGTGAACCGCTTCAATTCATTCGCACCTGTTCCCTACATTGAATTTTTAAAAGAACAGCAACCCCGATCTCGGGCCTATGGAAATTTCTGGGCCTTCTATCCGGATACGGCTTCCGGATTTCAGGTCGACGACCTCGGGATCTTTTTTAGCTTGCTGCCCAAAAGATTTGTTGGATTCGTGAACCACTTGTTCATCAAAAACCATTTCAGGAATGACCTGCGCCCGCCGGCGCTGCGCATGGTCCCAATAACGCAAGGACAAAAATTTCTGGACCTGCTCAACGTCAAATATCTCGTAACCCCACCCAGCGACATGATGAAGCAGTTACTCTTTAATTTTAATAATCTTGAATTATTTCAGCATCCCGTTTACTTAAAGGAAGTCGACATCTATGAAAGACCCAACGCCTTCGCGCGGGCATTTATCGCGCACCACGCGATTTTTGAGACGGATGATGAACAATCGCTCAATCTGCTCAAAGACCTGCGGGCCCATTTAGACCAAATCATCGTAATCAACCATCCGATTGATCCGCAAATCCTCGATCAATTGCAATCGCTCCCGCCCCAAGACAGATCCCAGGCCAAGATCATTCGGTCCACCCCCAATGAAGTGATCCTGGAGACGACTCTGGAAAATCCCGGATTCCTGGTTTTAAGCGACGCGTATCATCCGGACTGGAAGGCCTATGTCGATGGAAAGAATACAAAAATTTATCGCACGGATTATTTGATCCGTTCTGTTTTCCTGGAGAAAGGAACGCATCGCGTCCGCTTCGCGTTTCAACCGATGTCATTTTACGGCGGAACGCTTATCAGCTGTTTGGTCTTCCTGGTTCTCGTATGTTTGTGGAGATCGTCGGCAGATAAAAAAATTGGGTAGGACAGCGCCTACCCAATGGTTGGATTCAATAAAAATATTTCTTTAAATCTATTTAATTCTTTTTCTTCTTGGCTTTGGATTTCAGCGATTCATAGCGTTCCGGCATGTAATACTTCATCCATCCTTCGGCATACAGCGTCAGCCATTCGTCCGTTGCTTTTTCTACGCCGATGTTATAACCGGCTTTCTGACTTTCGATCCAAAGATGTCGATTAATCTCTTCTATCACTCTCTTATCTTTCAGCAATTCCCGCAGATCTTCCATCTTCATATCAGCCCCTCCGTTAAAAACTCATCTCTTGAAAACAAAATGGTTAAAGCACTATTCAGTTAGAGTATAACTTAAAAAAAAACAAAGACAAAAAGAAAATTAAAAATTATTGTACCTCAATCCTTTTAAATAACCTTGGCCTTTTAATTGATAAAAAGACTAATTCTATTCTTCTGTGCAGGTTCGATCTTTTTCTTAGGAGAAAATAACAAAGAAGACGAAAGGGCACTTAATTGTTCCTGTTGCGAAGCCCTTTCTTCTCTTTGACTCTGTTGAACAGGGGGGGTATTTGCGGCTAATCCCATTAAAAGAGGCAGATTAATCGGTGTCACATTGATGATGACCGGGACAAATCCTTCGATCTTCATATTTTCAATAGGCTGTTGCGTCATTGGGAGAGGAACCCCGTATTTATTCCGCTTAATCTGTAAATCAAGCAAGGCCGGATCCAAGTTGATACCACCAACAGGAACCTGCGAAGGAGTTTCCACAACCTGCTCAGCACCTTCTTTTAATAACGCCTTATCCATTCCTAGCGTACCAGTTTCGCCGGCAGGAGTAGTTGTTTGGGTTGTTGTCGGAGTTGTAAGAGGAGCAGGTTGATAATCATATAGCCCGCGAAACATTCCGACCGCATCGATATGCCGTTTAATGTCTGTGATAGGAACACTAGTCCCATCCGGAGCTCTAAAACCCGGGGCTTGAATCAATTCCATTTGAGGCGTGATGCTACTGACTAAAAGGCGAGGATGTTCTTGCCGTGCTTGTTCCATATTACCTACGATCGCACCTATGTTTCTGTCTTTATACGGTGGATCCGTTAACGTACGATTCACAAATCGTCCGGCGGTTGTTAAAACACCGACCATCGTTTCTCCCGGATAGACCTCTAAACTATTAATATTTTCCCAAACACCGCTGGGATTTAAATCTAAAACAGGCTCCGATTGCGGCAAGGATACACCAACTAGGACGGTATTTCCACCTCTGATATCCAACGGACGTTCAATATTACTCGCTACCATAACGGTATTTTTCTGGATCGTCGTGTCTCCATGCAGGATTAAGCGGGTATTTTGAAGATAGACAATATCATTGATGGTTAATGTGCTCGGATTTCCTGTTGCGGAGGAAATATTGACATTTTCCAAAATCACTGTCGCACCTTCCGCAATGTTTAACGTGACATTGGGCGCGATAGTAACATTGCCTCTACGGATCAATCCACGTGATCCGTTAGCTTTGGCCGCCACGACAGCATCCAGATAAGCGCCGCTTAATAAATCGGTCTTTCCTCGATCGGTAAATCGCCCGGCCGTCCCGAGACTTCCAGCGAGAATTGTTTCCTTGGGCAAAACATTTTCCTGCATATCGGTCACAAGATCTCGAATCTCTTGAGGAAGTGACAGTAAAATATCTGGATTAAACTGACCTTCGACATAAGTTTGAAAATAACTTCCCCCATATTCCCCCAAACGTTTTCCCGTTGAGGTGATGCGGTTGAACAAATCAATCTGCTTCAAAAAAGTCTCGCGCTTAAAAACGACAAGAAAAGCATTCGGGATGATATTGGTTGTGTTAAATTCTTTCAGCAATTCTAAGATTTGGACCGCGTTAGGCTTTTCCTGAAAACGCGCTAACTGCCCTTGGGCATTAGAAAAGTTTTCGCCCAAGGAGGTCAACTTCTTCTCATCAATCAAATCGTCAATTAGCGCGACAATTTTCGGATCCTGTCTTAATAAATTTTCAGCCGCGGTCGTATCGTTGTTGGTTGTTTCCAAAGCCTGAGTGACTTGAGCAAAAACATAATTTATATCCGCAGGAGAATAGACACCACGATACTTTGCGGATGGAGTAAAAACATCTTCCGCTTTACCATGGATCAGCATAGTCCAGTTATCTTTGTCACTTAATTCTCTTTCTGGCTTGTCCCCATAAGTCAATTCCCCGATATCATAATCCCCATCGGAGGCGGTCCAATACACGCGATTTTCTCCAAATCCCTGGTGCTGTAGTCTGACTTTCCCCAACGTCTGCACAGCCCTTCGATAATAAGGAACACCATAAGGCGTCATCATGGCGCCGTTCCAAAGCCATGTCGAATGATTTCCACCCCGGGTCTTCTCACCTCCGTCACCAATAAAATTAATGGCTGCCTCTTGTAAAAACTGCCGACCCATAACCTGTTCAACAGCATGCATGGTACTCGCCATCCCACCGCCGTCTCCGGGCAAAACGCTGTCTGTTTCGCCAACCGTCAAAAGGACAACCAAATACCCGTTGTACTGATTGACAACTTGATTTTTCAAAAACTCTATATAAGCCAACGGCGAATTTTCCAGCGGTTGATCCTTGGTAAAATTACGAATATTTGTCACTGCAAATTGAATCCCAAGAAGTCCTGTTTTCAAAGCAGCATCAAAAATTTGTCCTAACCGTTCATCATTTTCTTTGAAGGCCTTTCGTTCTTTAATCAGCAGGGCTTCCTCTTCTGAGATCGGCACACCCACCCCGCTCATACGATCCTGAATTTCTTTTACACTCAATTCCGCAACATTTGGGATCGAGGGAAGCTGAGGTTGGGCAGTAATAGCGAAGGTATAGACCCAGCTGTCAGCCGATCCGCCTAATGAAACACGCGCGCTTTGAAGATTCTGACGAAATTGTTCAACATTTTTAGAAGCATAGGATTGTTGTAATTGTTGAATGATCGCATTACTTTGATCTGAAAAAATCTGGACTCTGGTCAAATCAGTCAATAATGCGGTATCATTACGGCGAACGGAATCTATCGTTTCTTCTACGAAATTTTCTGAAGTGTCTGGGGTAAGCTCAACACCAGTCCAAGTTACCAAAACTTGGCCTCTCTTGGGAGCAGAAAAAGTTACGGCAGTTTTAATATCAGCCGATTGCTCTTTCAAGGATTGTGTTTCTAATTTCTGCGGCAATTCTGCTTCTGCATATCCGCCAGAAAAATATTTGCGCTGGATCGTTTGCTGGCTTGCGACGTCAAAATCTTCCTTAATATAATTGTAGACGCCCTTTTGGGAGGCCTCGATATATTGTTTGTAAATTTTTTGTTTAACTTCTTTGTCCTCAACATCAACCCCTTTGATCTTATTCTGGTTGGTATAAACCTTCCCTAAAAGACTTTCCTGTAAATTGCGTTTATACCATACCGCCAAAATCTGCGCGTGATAGATCTGGCGAAGATTTGCAAAAGTTTGTCCTTCGTTGACTTCCTTTTCTAATTCCGGGATGATCACTTCTTTGATAATTTGAGAAGAGATGTCATTAATCTGTTTCTTATCAGAAGACTTAATACGGTCGATACCTAATTCCTTATTAAGCAAATTTTCTTTTAAAGCTAAATAATCTGATTCAAGCATCACCTTTAACCGGCTTTCGCCAATCAACACGGTGTTCCCATCTTCGTAGACCACTGCTTTATCCGGGACGATCCATACTTTATTAAACGTATTAATCGGAATATCTGTCCTCCCGTAAAGGGCGGTCGCTTTCGCATAAACTTTTTTCCAGAATTCTTCACCCAATCCGTTCTCCGGATACAGAAGAGAAGCGGTCAATTGTTTTAAAAGATAATCCTGTATTAATAAATCTCGTCCCAATTCAGTTTGTCCCAAGGCTTGCGGGACAATTCGCCTTTTTTCATAGGGGGAAAGATTCACCCAGACATCTTTTTCAGGTAAAGTCAAAGAAGCCAAAAAATATTTAATAATCTTGGTCGACTCCTTTTTAAAAACGTCTGATTTGATGTCGGAGTCCGCCGTATCCATAATAAAATCGAATTTCAATGGATCATCCCGATGAATCATCAGGCCTTTCACAATAGTTGGAGTAAAGCTCGTGGTGGGGGTGAGCATGGTACCGGGAGTTGGCAGATCCAGGGATTGGGCAAAGATCGGTGAGGAAGGGCTAATCAGATTGAAAATGAAAAGCTGAATGAAAAAAAGCGTGCAAATGCGCTGAATACTGTTTTGTGGTTTTCTGTAGTTAAATATGAACATTGAATTAAACAAAATTAATAAAAATTCGAACTCAATAAAAGTATAGTATGACTAATTTACTTTATCAACTTCTTTAAAAACGATTCTTACTTAACTCTCGCCCCCTAACTCTAAATTTCCCCCAGCGCAGATAAACTATTCTTGCCGCACACAACGCTGTGCAATACATTGACACCGACCGCATTCAGAAGCATTGTTTGCAAGGAACGCCCCTTGAAAAAAATTAATACACCCTTTTCCGGCCGGGCCTTCCCTATTATTAAGAACATCGGTACAACGACAAGCTTTATCTTCAAGGCAAAAACGCTCATCCTGGATATACGGAAATTCCGGGAATTTGGAAATAAATCGGCCCGTCTTCGCGTTTAAAACAAGCAACAATTTCATCTCTTGATTTCCAAAAATAGATTGGCAGGACTCTTTCACGCCATACTCAATCACCCAGGCGTCATCTAAACAGGCCACCCAGGGGCTATCGCAGGACCGCGTGACTTTATATTCAATACAATCTTGCCAAGGAGCAGGCCCCATCGCATAAAAGGCCTGTACCTCCTGGGTTTTATTCGCCATGGCCAGGGCTTCTTGCTGAGTTATTTTCTTAAAATGGGCCCAAGAAAAACCAATCCCGATATAACCCCGATCGTAATCGCACATTTTTTGATGATTTTTGTATTTATCATTCTTCATTGAACTTGTTGCGATGGGACCGGGGATTTTTCTCGATAGACTAATTTGGACAGAAGGACACTCAATTCATATAACACCAACAGCGGAATAGCCATTAACAATTGGGAAATCACATCGGGGGGTGTCAAAATCGTACTAATAATAAAAATAATTACAATCGCGTATCGGCGCTGATGACGGAGAAATGCGGGCGAGGCGATCCCGATGGCGCTCAAAAAAGTTATAATTAAAGGCAATTCGAAAATAAGCCCGAACGATAAAACACACCCGCCCACAAAGGAAATATATTTCCCTAATGTGATCATTGGAATCATGGAAGAAAAAGCGAACCCCAGGAAAAATTTTAAAGAAAGCGGGACAATCACAAAGTATCCGAACAACCCGCCGAGAAGAAACAACAATAGTGAAGCCGGCAAAAGAATGACAAGGTATCTACGTTCAAATTCCGTCAATGCTTCAGCAACAAACATCCAAATTTGATAGAGACTATATGGAGAAGAGATCAATAGACCGCTCAGAAAAGTGATTGTCATCGTGGCTATGAAAGCCTCGGAGGGGGAAAGGAATACGACCTGTCCGATCGGTTTGATTAAAAAAAATAAAATCTGATGAGCAAAGTTATAAGCGGCGATCGAACAAAGAGTGCAGGCCACCAAACATCTGAGCAAACAACTGCGCAGATCCTCCAGGTGATTGAGGAATGCATGGGATTTTTTCTCCGGAGTCACGTTATTTTATGTCTTACGTTGGTCTTTGGAATCATCGGGAGAATCTTGCGTTGCCTTTTTAAATTCTTTCAAGGCCTTTCCCAAGGCGCTGCCGATTTCCGGAAGGCGTTTTGCGCCGAATAAAACCAAGATGATCAAAAAAAGAATGACTAATTCTCCAAACCCTATCCTGCCCATAATCCTTCCTCCTTCCACCCGGAAACTTCAGCCTCTACCACTTGTTGATGTCCCTCGAGATTTTTTAATTATTGATTTTGTTAAGATATTTTTCAATCATTTCTCCGAAGACCGGTTCTGAATAATGCCCGATGTATTCGTTCGCTCCCGCGTCCTGACAACTCAGCCTGGCCTCGTTGATCGAGGATAATTTCCAATAGGTAAATTCATTGCCAATATCCTTCGAAGTCAAATAGCTATAAGTTAAAATAAAAGTTAAATGGCATTGAGAGATACATCTCAACGCCCGGATGATTTCCTGCGCCGGGGTCTGATTGATCGTTAATTCAATTAAAATGAGATTCGGTTTATGTCTCATGGCTTTTTCGACAACTTCCGAAGCATCAAGCGTCGCAAAGACGATGCATTCCTTTTGTTTTAGCTGTTGAGCGATATTCTGAACGACGGCGGCAACCGTCCCGGCGATCAATACCGTCTTGGGGGTTGGGGCTTTCGGCGGAATTTTCTTGAGCGAATTCTGAATTTTACCTAGCAAAACATCGACATCAAAAGGCTTCACGATAAAATCATCCACGCCGATCACTTTAAACGAATCTTCCATCTTACCGCGCGCGGTCAGGATCAAAACAGGGATCTTGGCCATCAAAGGATTTTTCTTCAGTTCCTTATAGAACGTGAACCCGTCCATCACCGGCATCAGAATGTCCGAAATAATTAAATCAGGAGAATGCTGCTTAATTAAGTTCAGGGCCTCTTCTCCATTCCCGGCCAAAATCACCTCGTAACTAGCTCGCTGAAGACCAAACTTGATCATTTCCGCAATCGGAGGCTCATCTTCGATGACTAAAATTTTTATAGACATATTCTCTCAATTCTTTGAAACATATCGATCGCTCTATTGCCAGCCCTGACGCTCAAGCAAAACTTTTCCCTGAGGATCATATTCCCGATATTTCACCAATTGACCATTTTCAAATTTATATTCCGTGGTAACCTGGCCTTCTGGCGTATAAAGCTTTCTGTCTTTTAATTGAGAACTCCTGTAATTATCACTGTACTTCAATTTCCCGTTAGGATAATAAATCTTAAAAGAACCTTCTTGCCGGCCATTTTTATAAACAACTTCGCTGTGCAAGGTGCCGTTGTCATAATATTCTTTCCACGCGCCGTCCATCTTTCCATCCTGATAAGTCCGTTCGCTGCTCACTTGCCCCGTGGGATAATATTCGCGATAGATCCCGTCTCTTTTCCCTTCTTTATAGTTTGCCTCCACATTCAGAATCCCATCCCCAGAAAAACCTTGTGTTTGCCCTTCAAGTTTATTGCCTTTAAAACGGCCCTGGGCCCTTAACTGCCCATTGGGATAAAAAGATTTTACAAGGCCTTGATCGTGCGCTGCGCCGATGAAACGCCGCTCGGCGAATAGTTTTCCTGTGCGGAAATAACTTTTGCATACAATATCATTCTTTTCCAATACATATTCTTTTCTCAACTTCCCATCGGGATAAAATTCATTCGCCGGCAAAGACGCGCTCCCAGGCGAATCCATATTCATATTCGAGAGGACTTCGGCATGAGTTACATCATAAAAGCTCATTATGAATAAGGCCATCATCGTTGACACTAAACGCAACATTTTATCCTCCCTGCGGTCCATATCAGTAAAAGAGAAACGCCCCTGCGGCTTCGTTTTGTTAACTTTTAGAAATATGCGAAGCAAAGCGACAGGGGCCATCGCAAAGTCCGTGTCAAAATAAAGTAATCACTTCATTAAAAATTCCACCCGATCAATTGATTGATAAAAAAACGGTCGCACGTGTTAATTTTCAGCAACGACTCGGTAATAATTGCTGCTAAAAAAATCTAACGGTTTATTCGTTGGCTTGACAAAAGAGACAATCGTAAACGGAAGATCAACGCTGAGGGTGTCGATCTTCTTTTCTCCATCATAAACGGTTAATTTACTTCCCAGATGAATCCCATTCAAAGCGCCTAAGGTCACAATAAAAGATTTCGATTGGCGGTCGATCCACAAAATACCTTGATTACGGTTCTTCTCGCCCGGATCATAGACTCCCCCCGCTTTCTGCATCAAACTTTCCAGACTGATTTGTTCCCCGCTGTTTCCAGAAGATATTTTCTTCTGGGCTGTTTTATCTTTTTTGTTTTCTTGTATGAGGGTAGCGATCTGGTTTTCCAGCGAAGAGATCTTTTCTTGATTGGCTAAATTGAAATGATCTAGATAATAAAATATAGCGATAATGAATCCAAATGAGATGACCATAAAGACAAGGCCAATGATCAGTTTGGTTTTATTTGGAATACCCATAAGATTTACTGAATCAATCCCTGATTAAGATCATCAATCGTTCATTCATGATCTTTACTTATGCCGCAAACGCAGAAAAATCAGGATTAAATTTTCAAAAACCTACTATTTGTAACACGGATCAAACTTTCTGTCAATAATCGCTCCGGAAAAGAGAAGCGGGCCAACATCTTATTGAGTTTTTCTTTCCGATTCTAAATTTCTCCCGGCATTGATGTCAAACCCGCTTTTTTCCGTCAAACGACTTGCAGCCAATATCTTTTGCTCAAACTATTTTTTATCCGTTTCCGAGCAACCACAATGGCCGGTTCCACAAGCCCCCTTTTTTCTCTTAATCCGTAAGGCCATTAGAATAATGGTGGCGAAAACAACAATAATAGCGGCTATTGATTGTATATCCATTGTCCGACTCCTTTCGGCATTTAAAGAATCATCTTTTTCTTGAACATCTTTTTAACTCCCTCCACTAATTATTCTCCTTCGCAAAAATAATAGAAACAGCAGTGTTTGCTGCGCAGCAACACTGGAAAAGCTCTATTGCTTTTGCGAAGCAGAGTAATATCCCCGCATCACACATACAGGCAAACAAAGATTAAAATAGCAGGAAGCTCAAAAAAATGCTATCAAATCTTTTTATTGCCACCCCAGAAGCCTTCCACCTTGAAAAACGATCCAAGACATCAAATAGGCCAAAAGGGTCATATAAACCAATTGAAAAATCGGCCATTTCCAACCATTCGTCTCCCGATAGACAATCGCAATGGTGCTCAAACACTGCATGGCGAACACATAAAAGACCATCAAGCTTAAACAGACCAAAGGCGTAAATAAAATTTTTCCATCCGACCAGCGGGCGTTTTGGAAAGCCTCCGTCAACGAATGGGGCCCTTCGGAATTATCACCGATGTTAAACACAATGTTCATCGTACTGACAAACACTTCTCTGGCGGCAAAAGAACCCACCAACCCGATCCCGATGCGCCAATCAAATCCTAACGGTTTGATCAAAGGTTCTAATGTTAAACCTATCTGACCGGCAAAGCTTTGCTTCAAATTTTCACTAGGATCAACTCTATCATGATGTTTTGGATACGTCATTAACGCCCATAAAATAATCGACAACCCAAGAATCACTGTTCCCGCTCTTCTCAAAAACAAATAACTTCTTTCCCACATGTGCAGCAGAACCGTTTTAAAAGAAGGCAACCGATACGGCGGCAATTCCATGATAAAAACCGGTGTTTGCCGTTTAAAAAGAGTTCTCTTCAAAATAAGTGCGACCGCAAAAGAGCCAATAATGCCCAACAAATACATCAGCAGCATGATCCCGGCCTTTTGTCCCGCCGACGCGTTGGGAATCAATGTGGCGATCAAAAGCGTATACACCGGAAGACGTGCGGAACAGCTCATTAACGGAGCAATTAAAATCGTGACCAGGCGGTCCTTACTGTTTTCAATGGATCGCGTGGCCATGATTCCGGGAATCGCACAGGCAAAAGAACTCAACAAAGGAATAAACGATTTGCCGTGCAAGCCTGCTTTGTTCATGATCCGATCCATAATAAACGCCGCTCGAGCCATATAACCGGTATCTTGCAGCAGACCAATAAAAAAAAATAATATTAAAATCTGCGGGAGAAAAACAACCACGCCCCCGACCCCCGGGATGATTCCGTCCGTGATCAAATCTCTGAAATCTCCTGAGGGCATAATTTGTTTCACTAAAAAAGAAATATAAGTAAAAAGATTATCAATCCAAGCCATCGGATAACTGGCAACCGTAAAAATTGTAAAAAACATCAACGCCATTAACCCCAAAAAGATCGCCCATCCCCAGAGCCGGTGAGTCAACAGACTGTCCAGGCGATCCGTGATACTAAGCTGAGTTGTGGCAGACTCCTGGACGATTCCTTTCAAAACATCCTGGATCCAGTTATACCGGGCTTCAATAGCCGCTGATCTCCAGTTAATATTTTCGTGGGTCAGTTTCTGGCGTAAGGATAAAATGAATGCTTTGATTTCTTGATCTTCAGCCGATGACAACGCCTCATCATCGCTTTCTTTATTAAAAAGCACCAATGCCTCTGAAAAAGAAGCGTGCGGATCCATTTTTTTCTTATCAACGATCAGCTGAGATAATTTCTTAACGTCCTGTTCCATGAGGGGGGGAAGCCGCCATTGGCGTTGATATTGTACGGTGGCGCCTTTGCCGATCG
>JAHFFY010000011.1:19456-59843 GCA_023247705.1 Candidatus Omnitrophota bacterium
AATCCATCAATCCCTTTCTCCTGACTGCCGACCGTGCCCACGACCGGAACGCGCAGGGTTTCCGAAAGGCGCTTGATATCAATGGTCTTTCCTTGTTTTTGAGCGGTATCCAGCATATTCAAAACCATAATAATAGGAAGACCTAAATCCTGGATTTGACTGAATAAATATAAATTTCTTTCCAGATTACTCGCATCCACAACACAAACGACCAGATCGGGACGCGGGATATCGGCAATATTTCCCAACAAAACATCCCGCGCAATCTGTTCATCAGGAGAACGCACGGCTAAACTGTATGTCCCCGGCAAGTCCAGAATATTAATCACCCGGTCAGAATCAAAGATCATCCGCCCCATCTTTTTTTCGACCGTAACTCCGGGATAATTACCCACCTTTTGCCTTAGCTTGGTTAAGGCATTAAAAATCGTCGTTTTCCCGGAATTGGGATTTCCAATCAACGCGACCAAGAATGGTTTATTTTCTGTAGATAATTTATTGAGCGTTGTGTTTGACATGATCTAAAAAATTGTAGCCAATAATCCATGATTATGATTCAACTTTAACAACATCCGCTTCATGACGGCGTAAAGAAAGATGATATCCTCTGATCTTGATATCAATCGGATCTCCTAAGGGGGCAAAGCGGACCATTTCGACCATACTGCCGGGTGTTAAGCCCAGCTCCAGCAAGCGATGACAAATTTCGCCGTTTCCCGCAACCTCGAGGATCCGGCCTTTTTGACCCAAAGACATTTGACTTAAAAGAATCTGGCTCATATCAATTCTCTCAATGTAACTTTATTTAATTGTAAAATTTAACTTATACGTTTAATGAATATTGATTTGGAATTGAAATTAAATGCATCCTCTCTTGCTCTATCAGCGTCAATAGCCCGAGATGAAAGCAGGAGACATCTGCGCATTAAACAGTTTTAAATTTATTCTGAAACGGGAAGGGATCGATTCTTTCAACAAGAATATTTTTGGCTAGATATTTACTTAAAGCAACTTTGGAACCACAAACATGGCAAATAAGAGATCCGCTTTGGGAAATTTTTCGAACCTCCGCAAATTCACAAAATCCCATTTCTCTTAATCGCTGGCACATGGATGGTTCCCCCTGCAATGCTTTAATGCGAACAGGAATATTGACCGAAACATCGCACAGATTAACGGGACAAATATTGCTGTTATTAAGATGAGATTTCATTCTGTCCATTTTATGTCATCATCCTTAAATGATCGTTAGGATCTTTCTGGCTCCTGTTTAATGAAACATGTTTGGCAATAACCATTGATGACATTCGTTCGCCATAAAACCTTGAATTTTTCTTTCTCGCAAATTTTCTTTTGAGCGTATTCTAAGTCTTTGGAACAAAATTCGATAATATTCCCGCAGCCCAAACAACGCAGGTGATCATGATCAAAACGGCCTAACATGCGTTCATAGACCACATGACCGGCGTCAGCGATAGATTCGCGCAGAAGTCCGGCATCTAAAAAATACGGGACCGATCGATAAATGGAGGTTTTGGCAATCTTGGATAAAGGATTTTTTTCCCGCAGCCTCGAAAACAAATGATCGACATTGAAATGACCATCCACCGTACAAATCTCTTTAATAATCAACTCTCGTTCTCGCGTATACCGCATCTTTTTTTTGGAGCAATACTGACGGAAAACGCCGATCGCTTCGCTTATGTTCGATTCTTTTTCTTTAACAAGTTTATTCATCCATAACCCTTTATTGCAACTAAGATGCAATAAGACTACTAAAGATTCAATCTCTTGTCAAATTAATTTTATGTCGGAGTTTTACGACGATCAAACTCGATGGGAAAAAATTCATATCAAAACCAATGAAGGAAACCAAAAGAAAAAGACCGTCGATTCATCTCTTTAATTTTTCAAACGTAACTTTATTATTCTTATAATCAATCTTAAAATTAAAATTAGCCAAAAAGGACATCCCCAAGAGCCCATCACAAACACTTTTTTCCGGGCCCAGTATATCTTGTAAAAAAACCGCGGCAGGGACATCGTTCATCTCTACGCTCTGAATTTTAATACTTTTGAGAGTGATCGGGACAGCTTCGACCTGTCCGTTAAATCCTCGGATCTTTATTCTGTCAGATGATTTAGAGATCTTAATTCCTAGTTTGGCTGCCTTTTCTTCCGATAAATAAACTAGGGGAGCACCCGTATCAAGAATGAAGGTCATTTTACTTTTACCGTTAACGTTGGCGTCAACGTATATTCGACCTGGAGCACCATATACTTTAACCGTTTTAGTTTGCTCTTCTGATGGTTGGGATTGCTGCTGCGAATTTGAAGATTGATTCTGCGTCTGAGGCTCTTTTACGTTCCATTTTGATTTGATTTGTGCAATTTCGGCGGGGCCAGAACGCTGGACATGATCAATCTGTGCTTTCTCAAATTTAGCCTTTCCAAACCCTAAATCCAATTCCACGAAATCCGGAGTTTCTTTTTTTACGATTCCTTCAAGTTTTCTTCCATCTTTAAAAAAAATTATATCCGCCCGCAAAGATGACGAAAAGATAGAAATAAATGCTCCTAGTCCCAAGAGCATCGCAAAAAAAATTTTATAATTTGCACTTACCTGGATTATTTTATTAAAAATCATAGCTCCTTTTCAATACCCATTTTGTGGTGATGGGGGTACATACTCTTGCGGAGGCGGCTTGGGGGAATTCTCTCCATTTTCATAAGATGATTTAACTTTTTGTACTTTAATCTGCGCACTCCGCGATGATTTTCGTTTTTGAATAATCGTATCCAGTGTTTTTACTGTTTTTTTATTCTGATCCATTTGAGATTGTGCTGGTGTTTGCTCTCTTTTCTGTTCCAGGGTGGACCATTGTTTCTTCATCTTCGCATTGTTCTCTGCTGAGGCATAGCCGATATGGTCTATCTGTTCTTTCTGGAATTTGGCCTTTCCTCTTCCCAAATCCAACTCAACATAATCCGAATTTTCCTTTTTGATAATCCCATCCAATGTTCGTCCATCTTTAAAGAAAATGGTGTCGGCATTGAGTATTGGCGGAAGCATAAATAAAAATACGCCTATCAAAATACCCAATCTCCCTTGGACTCCAACAGAACGGACAGAGCCTTGAAAATTAGGAGAAAAAAGTTGAATAATCCATCGCGATTGAAACATATTTAATAAAAACATCAATCTGTTACACCTTCCCTAATAAACGGAACATTTTTGTTTTATACGCTTCCACCCCGGGCTGATCAAAAGGATTAACGCCTAATAAATACCCGGATATAGCCACCGTCTTTTCATAAAAATAGTAAAGCTGCCCCAGATGAAACGCGTCGGCTTTGCATAAAGTAATGCTCATGTTGGGAACGCCTCCCTCGAAATGCGCCATGGCAGTTGCCAGATAAGCCTGTTTGTTGACAAAATCCAGATCTTTGCCGGCCACGCAATTAAAACCGTCGAGATCTTCGTCTTCTTTGGGAATAATCAACGGATGCGCGGTCTGATCAATCATGAGAAAGGTTTCAAAAATATTGCGCATCCCATCCTGCATCAATTGCCCCATCGAGTGAAGATCCGTTGAAAAAATCAATGACGCAGGGAAAATCCCCTTTCCGTCTTTCCCTTCACTTTCGCCAAAGAGCTGCTTCCACCATTCCGCCACATAAAACATATTAGGATAAAACGAGGACAAAACCTCAATTATTTTTCCTTTTTTATAAAGCAAATACCGGTTAGCCGCGTAGCGATACGCCATATTTTGCTCCAGATCAAGTTTAGCATATTCGGATTGTCCTTTATGAGCACCTTCGATCAACCCCTGAATATCCACCCCCGCAATCGCTAGCGGCACCAATCCCACCGGCGTTAGAACCGAGAACCGTCCTCCGACATCATCGGGGATCACAAACGTCCGATAGCCTTCTTTGTCGATGATCTTTTGTAACGCACCCTTTTTCTCATCGGTGACGCAGATAATCCTTTTTTTTAATTCCTGATCTTTATATTTTGTTTTCAAAAATTGTTTTATCACCCGAAAAGCGATGGCCGGTTCGGTCGTCGTTCCCGATTTTGAAATCACCACCACCGTGACTCGTTTGGTCTTAAGCTTTTCCAAAAGATTATACAAATCATCGGAACTCATCTGATGCCCGGCGTAATAAATAGGCAGCCGGCTTTTTCCTCCGAGGTATTCGATCGTTGAACGGATCCCTAAATAAGACCCCCCGATCCCGATACTGATCAAAGCGTCCGAATTCTTTCGTACCTCTTCGCCCAAGGCATTCAATTCCTGGATAAAATGATCCGTCACCTTGGACGGAAGATCCATCCAACCTAAAAATTCTTTTCCCTGGCCGGATTTTTTTTCTAAACTTAAATGCGCCGCTTTGATTTGGGGCAAGATCGCATCCCGTTCTTTCTTCTCAACAAAACCTTTCAGATGATCGGTATTCAAAATAATACTCATGGGCTGGACCTTTCTTTATATTTTTTGTAGGGTAAAAATGTTTACGACATCAACCGTTATCGTGTGAAAGTTTGCGAAACGGTACAAACGTTTGATCAAACTGGATGGGGCGCTTGTTCGGACTGACCCGGCAGGCCTCGCTGCAGCAGCCTTCCATCGCGACGGCGGCCTCCTTGGAACAGATAAAAAGACGGTTGCAAACAACATTCGCACAATTGATGTAAGTGTCGCAGGGAACACCGGAGATCGCGCAGCGGGCAATCGGTTCGGTTTCTTTGGGATTCACCGGGATCGTCATGCGGTCATCGAAGACAAAACATTTTCCTTTGAAGTGCGCGCCGTTTTCTTTCTGGGCGTAGTTGATAATCCCACCTTTGAGTTGATAGACGTTCTTGAATCCCTTTTGTTTCATCAGGGAAGAAAACTTCTCGCAGCGGATGCCGCCCGTGCAGTACATCAGGACTTTTTGGTTCCGGTCGAGATTGGATTGCTCGAGCCATTGCGGGAAATTGAAAAAATGCGTGACGGGCGGAATCATGGCCCCTTCGAAATGACCGACCGTGCTTTCATATTGGTTACGCACGTCCAAAAGCAGATAATTCCGTTCGGATTCCATGGCCCGGCGCCATTCGCGCGGCTCCAGGAATGTTCCGGTTTCCTGTTGAGGGCCCATTTGAAAAAAAGATTTCTTCAACGAAACGATCTCCGGACGGATCTTCACCCGTAGTTGATAAAAAGGAACAGTGTCGCAGGTTTCTTCCTTAAACTCCGTGTCGGCGAAACCATCGCAGGAGCGAAGAAAAGTCTGATAAGCCGCAATTTGTTTAGGCGTCCCGCAGACACTGCCGTTGATCCCTTCGGGGGCAATATAAATCCGGCCTTTCAGTCTGAGCGCGGTACAACGCGATTTATGTTGAGACCAAAAAGAATGGAGATCGTTAATTGGGAAAAATTTATAGTAGTGAATGAGTTGGTACATGTTTCAAGTCAAAACTCGATTTGGGTCTCCAGTACCCCAGTCCCCAGTGACCCCAGTCTAAATGTTTTTAATGATCATTTGAAGAGGGGTCGCTCGCGGGCGGTGGTGACGCGTGGGGCGGGTTGGGCCCGGTCGTTAAAGTTCAAAGCCCAACCCGCCCCACGCCCCGCGCCTCAACCGCTGCCAATGTTTTCCCTAATAATCTCCTCGACCGAACACGCCACGGCCTGCTCAATAATGCCTCCGGCCAAAACCACATCATCATGGTACAAGACCAGCGACTGCCCCGGGGTCACGGACTTAACCGGCTCAACAAAATCGACCCGGGCCAAATTATTATCCAAAGACGTGATCCACGCGTCAACTTCCTTACTGTTATAACGAATCCGCGCCTTGACCTCCAAATCCTGATAAGGGCCATCGAGGCTGACGTAATTCATTTGAGAAGCGATCAACCCCTTGGAATACAACCGCGCCAGATTTCCGATGTGAATGGTATTGGTGTTCTTGTCGATCTTGTAAACATAAACCGGATACCCCAGCGCCAGTCCCAGTTTATCCCGTTGGCCGATCGTGTAATTAATAATACCCCTGTGTTCTCCGACAACCTTTCCGTTCTCATCGACAAAAGGCCCCGGGACCATAATATCTTTTCCCAAACGCTCTTCGATAAATTTCTTGTAACCGGTCGAAGGCACAAAACAGATGTCCTGACTCTCGAGCTTGTCGGCGGTATTGAGTTTGTACTTGCGCGCCAGTTCACGCACCTGCGTTTTGGTCAAATCGCCGATGGGCATCCACACATGCGGCAATGTGTCCTTCTTCATGCTGTAAAGAAAGTAAGACTGGTCCTTCAGCGGATCGTCGCCCTTCTTCAATTCAAATCGCTGCGCCGTTTCGTTGTAATGGACCTTGGCGTAATGCCCGGTCGCCAAAACATCCGCGCCCAGCGATCGCACCTTGTCATACAACGACCCGAACTTCAGATGCTGGTTGCACTGCACGCACGGATTCGGCGTGCGGCCGTTCAAATATTCATCGGTAAAATTATCGATAATTTTTTCGTTAATGTCCTTGGCAAAATTAAACACATAATGCGGAATGTCCAAAATCTGCGCCGCGCGCTGCGCATCCTGGATCCCATCAATGCCACAGCAGGACGGCTTGCTGCTGTTGGGGTGCGTGATATTAAAACACATCGTGACCCCCACGACATCATAGCCCTGTTCTTTCATCAGACCAGCGACCACGGATGAATCCACCCCGCCGCTCATGGCGACGAAAATTTTATTTTTATTTTGTTTAATCATATTTGATGCCCTTAAAATTACTGATCTTTTGTATGTTTTCAGATTGAGTGGCTAACGCCATCACCTTATTGGAAAAAGTGATTTCTTTGAAAATTCCAGGATTCGATTACAGTGGACTGAATTGAACATCCTTTTCTTAATTCTTTAAATTGAGGATATTTTCATCTAGAAGATCCTTATCTGCTTTTTCTAAAAAAAGATTGAGAATATTTTTTACTTCATTTTTAATACATAAAAATTGCCAAACCTTTTGATCTTTCGATATCAATAAACGCTTATAACTTAAGTGCGCAGCTTCTTTGTTAATTCTGAGACGACTTTCCTTTAATATTTTACTTCTCTTCGGTCTTATAGATTTCCAGTACGATTTATCTTTGAAATAATCTACGGCAATGGCGTCCTCATCTTTATCTTGAACATCGTAAAGAAAATCCAGAATCACCCTTAAATGAAGAACAAAAGACTCTAACAAAGCATTTCTTATACACATATTCATTTCCTGATTCTCTCCTGAAAAATATTTCCTCTGTTGCAAAATATCACACACTCCGTAAAACATACGAATTTCGTACAAAAGATGTTCTTTGGAAAAGGCTTTCAAATTTGATGGAGAAGGTTTTTGTTTAGTTTGCATATTGTAAATTCGTTTATACCTCTAAGAATTCTCTCACCGAAACACCCGCCTGTTTCAATATCGCCCGTAACGTCCCCTGCGGCATATCACCGGGATGATTGGGGATGGTTGTCCGTTTACCGGTGGCCGGATGCCACCAGATTTCATGGCTTCCTGCGGCCTGACGGTCAAACTCAAAACCTAATCTGCGTAATTTTTGAATAATTTTCCGGTAGGAAAAACCAGCAAGACCAACCATTACGAAACTCCGACCGCCAGTGGGATATCGATTGATTTAATGACTTTGTTTTTAATTTTGGCGGGAAGCTTGCCTTCATGCTGGAGATAAGATTCAATGAGTTTCTTGGCCACATCCCGGGCGATTTCTAACGTTTCATTAATCGTGCGCCCTTGAGCGACTAACCCTGGAAGATCATGACTTGTGGCCAAATAATAGCCTTCCGGTAATTTCTCCAGATGGACAGAAAAAACAATCTCATTCATCTCTTCACCTCACGGAAAAAGTATAACACTACCCACAAAACTTTCCTAAACGATTTTTTTAATAGATTGATACGTTGCTTCAAGCAACCGATCAATCTCCGGCATTGAAATCGCCAGCGGCGGCATAAGAACGATGACATTACCTAACGGCCGCAGGATCACACCGTGTTTACGGACTTCCTGACAAACCCTGACCCCGATCCGTTCTTCCCACGGAAAAGGTTCTTTCGTGGTTCGGTCTTTCACCAACTCGATGCCGACCATCAAACCTTTTTGCCGGATGTCGCCAACCGAGGGTAAATTATAGAACTTTTTTAAGCCCTTCGCCAAATATTTTATTTTGGGCTGCAACCGCGCTAAGACACGCTCTTTTTGAAAGATCTTAAGGTTCGCCAGTGCCGCGGCACAGGCCAGAGGGTTGGCGGTATAGGTGTGGCCGTGGAAAAATGTTTTCTGGTCTTTGTAATCAAACAAAAAACCGTCAAAAACCTTTTGCGTCGTTAAAGTCGCGGCCAGCGGCAGATATCCCCCGGTCAAGCCCTTGGCGAGACAAAGAAAATCCGGCGTGACTTTTTCCTGTTCACAGGCAAACATCGTTCCGGTCCGGCCGAATCCAGTAGCGACCTCATCGGCAATCAGAAAAATGTCGTATTGTTTGCAGAGTTTTGAAATCTTTCTAAGCAGCCCGGACGGCCAAACAATCATCCCGGCCGCGCCTTGCACGAGCGGTTCGATCACCAACGCCGCGATGGAGACGTGCTGTTTCTTAAAAAAATTTTCCAGTTTTTCTAAGCACTCCTTCGTATAAGCCGGATATTTCTTGCCGGATGAACACCGATAAAAATCGGGAAATTCCACCTTGATCGTTTCAAAGATTAAATCCCGGTAAACTTTATGGAACAGCTCAATCCCGCCGACACTCACACTCCCCAGCGTGTCGCCATGATACGAATTTTTCAGATGTGCGATCTTGGATTTCTTGGTTTGGCCGGTATTCTTCCAATACTGATACGCCATCTTGATCGCCACTTCCACCGCAGTTGAACCGTTGTCCGAATAAAAAACCCTGGCCAAACCCTGTGGCGCGATTTCAATCAACTGTTTCGCCAGTTGAATCGCCGGAGGATTGGATAATCCCAGAAGAGTCGAATGGCTGACTTTGTTCAATTGCGCCTTGATCGCCTGATTGATCTCTTTTTTCCGGTGACCGTGCACATTGACCCAGAGACTGGAAACGCCGTCGAGATAACGGTTGCCTTGGATGTCTTTCAAATAACACCCTTCTGCCTCATCAATGACCAGCGGTTCGCCGTCAAGCCAGTCTTTCATCTGGGTAAACGGATGCCAGAGGTATTCTTTATCCCAGGCACTCAAACGTTCGGCAGCGGGCGGTTTCATGTTGCGCACAAGTGTTTTCCAATGAACCCGCACAGAACATTTCGACAGAATATTTCTTGGGCTTAAAATCTTTAGATCAAGGTGCGGGATCGTTCCCAAAACATCCACGGCGCCGAATTGTTTGATCGCCGATGGATTTGTTTGTTCCGGAAGATTCAAAATTTTTTTGGATAAGGCACTGAAGATCACCCCTCTGATTTTTAATCCCTGCTCCCGCGCTTGCCGGATCGTCAACAACGCGTGGTTGATCGCGCCCAGCCCCAGCCGCGAAACGATGATCAATTCCGCGTCCAGTTCTTTGATCAGGTCGCAGACCAGATAGTTATTCATGAGAGGAACCATCAACCCGCCGGCGCCTTCAATCAACAAAATGTCGTGCCGGTCCCGCAAGGTTTGATAAGTGTCCATGATCTTTTCAGGATGGATCTTGATTTTTGCCCGTTGGAAGGCCAGATGAGGCGACAACGGTTCCGGCGCGTGATAGGGGTTGATTTCTTCCAAAGGATCTTTAAGTTTCAAACATTTCTTCAAGAAGGCGGCGTCGTTGCCGGCGCATTGAACAGGTTTCATGACACCGACGTCGAAGCCGTTATGTTTTAAAAGCGTGCCGAAAACAACGGTCGCGATGGTTTTGCCGACGCCGGTGTCGGTGCCGGTGATGAAAAAAGATTTTTTCATGATTGATTTTTTAAAAGGTCTCCGAAAGCCGAGACGATCACCGGGCCGATGGGCTAAATTGATTCAACTTTAGCGATCGCAATTTAGCCCATCGGCCCGGTTGTCGCTTTATTCAAACCCAACTGATCCAATAGATCAATAAAGACTGGAACACTGGAGCACTGGCGACTGGGGCACCTATTTCGTTTTTCTCGCCGAAACCCAAATCACCTCAAACGTCGCCACAACCCCCAAACGCTCCTTAAAATTCTTTGTGTAATATTCTTCCGCCCGCGCCAGCCAGTCTTTGCCGATGTAAAAATTTCTTTTCAACTGGTTCGCACCGATGGCTTGGACCCAGTTCAACAAACTCATCATATCCGGGAAATGGCTCTTCACGATTTCATAATCCACGACACACTCCTGAAAACCGGCCTGTTCCAACGCTAACTCAACTTCGTTTTGTCGTGCAAGCCGTTCGATCGCGAAGGCCTCATTGTGCTCCATCGTTGATTGCAGCGACACAAAAAGTTCGTCAAACGTATGATACCCGAACAACGTCGCGGCGAATTCACCGCCGGGTTTTAATGTCCGGCCGACCAGCTCAAACGCCTCCGCCAGATCAGACACCCATTGATACGCGAGGTTGGAAACAATCACATTGAAACTTTTTTCTTTAAACGGCAATCCGGCCGCATCCCCCTGAACAATCTTAAACCCTTCCGAATTATTTTGAGCGGCCGCCACCATCCCCGGCGCGGAATCAAGGCCAACGACCAAGGCATCCGGAAAATAAGTCTTCAAACGATTGGTCAGCCATCCTGTTCCCATCCCGACATCCAAAACGGCCTCAACCCGTTCTTTTGCTTTTATTTTTTTAATCAATTCGCGTCCGATCTCTTTGTGCAGTCCGGTCAAGACATCGTATTGTATGGCCGCATTCGAGAAAGTTTGACGGATCTTTTGGTCGATAAAATGAAGGATCATTGTTTTCTTAAGAAATGTTCAACCGCTTGGTTGAATTCCAGGGGTTTGGTCAAAAACGGAAAATGTCCGCAATGCTGGAAGAAATCCACTTTGATCTGCGGATACTGCGTCTTTAAAAACTGGATCGCCTCTTGAGAACAGATATAATCGTCGGTCCCATTGAGGATTTGAAACGGTTTCTGCATCTTGATAACTTTTTGAAAATCCTCCCGGGCATCTTCTTTTTCTAAAATCTCCAGAAATCCCTGGAGCGCTTCTTGCTGGGGGATCTGTTCTCTTTTTCTGAATTGATTTAACCATTTAAAACGCGGGCTCTGCCGTTCCTGCATCGTAAACAGAGAACGGAAAAAAATATTAACGATCTCCGGATAATCCGTCTTCACTTGTTTTCCCAACATCCGGATGCGTTCCCGTTTTAAACCAAACGGATAACCCGCCGACTGACAAAATTTCGGTAAAGCTCCGACTAAAATGACGCGGGTAACTCGATCCGGATCAAAACCAAACAATTTCAGCGCGACCAACCCGCCCAACGAACTTCCTATCACATTGATTTTCCAAACTCGCAATTTTTTCAGAATCTCGTTGAGGTCAACCACGATCTCTTTCAAAGACAATTTTTTCCAGGACGAATCACCGTGCCCGGGCAGATCAATGGTGATCACGCGATAATCCTTAATAAAATATTCTCGCTGCTGGATCCACAACTGCGAATCTCCCGCCCAGCCGTGAATCAACACCAAAACCTCCCCTGTTCCATCAAGTGTATAATACCAATCTAATCCTCTCTTGGTCCTTAAATGAGGCATAGTTCCCGTCCAATCGCTTCTAATTGTTTCAGGACAAAATCCAAATCCTCTTTAGAATGGGTGGCCATGACTGTCAAACGCAACCGCGCCGTATGGACCGGGACCGTTGGAGGACGGATCGCCTGGAGAAAAATCCCTTTTTCAAATAATTTTCTCGAAAAATCGACGGCCAACGCTGATTCTTTCACCACGATCGGAATGATCGGTGATTGCGAAGATAGCGTATCAAATCCCATGTCTTTGATGGCCTGCAACATATACCGGGTATTCTGCCAAAGTCGATCCCGGCGCTGTGGCTCTTCCTCCAGAATTTCAACAGCCCGCGCGGCGGCCCGCGTCACCGCAGGGGGCAAGCCCGTCGTATAAATAAAACTGCGCGCGTGATTGATCAAAAACGAAATCACTGTTTGACTCCCGCAACAATACGCGCCGAATCCGCCAAGGGCCTTGCTCAACGTTCCCATCTGGATATCAATCGATTCCTCAACCCCGAAATGTTCCGCAACGCCTTTCCCTTTTTGACCTAATACACCGAACCCATGAGCCTCGTCGATCATCACAATCGCTTCATATTGTTTCGCGAGGCGCACGATCTGGTCCAACGGAGCTAAATCGCCGTCCATGCTAAAAACACTGTCGGTAATAATTATTTTCTTCTTAAAACCACTCGCGTCCTTCAACCAGGATTCCAATGTGGTCATATCGTTATGGGGATACCGACGGAATTTAGCGCCGCTCAAGAGCATTCCATCAATAATCGATGCGTGGTCCAGTTTGTCGGCAAAAATAATATCGCTGGAATCGCACATCGCCGCAATAATTCCGAGGTTGGCCATGTATCCGGTGTTAAAAACTAAACACGCTTCCGTGCCTTTAAAATCCGCGATCTTTTTTTCCAACGCCCGATGGGAAGACATGTTCCCGCAAACAAGCCGCGAGGCGCCGGATCCGAACCCTTCTTCTTGTACGGCCTGAATGGCCGCTGCGCACAGACGGGGATCATTCGCCAGCCCCAGATAATTGTTCGAACAGAAATTAATCAGCCTTCGGCCATCAATCGTCACTTCGCGGTCTTGAGGACCATCGCAATTTTTCAGACTTCGTTTTAAACCTTTTTGTTCTAATTCAGTAAGGGTATTTTCTAAAAAAGAATAACTTGTCATTTGATTTAAAAAGATTTTCGGGGGGCACGTTTAACGGGTTTACGCGTCTGGTAGCTCGACAACCCGTAACCCGCAAACCCGCCAACTCAATTAAAGCCGAACCACATCTCCAGCCATCTTCTTTGTGATGACGCCGGAATCCTGGCGAATCAATAAACCGCCATCCTGATCGATATCGATCGCTTCTCCTTCGATACTGCCCGCCGGGTCGGAAATCCGAATCCGTTGATTCAGGATAAGAGATAATTCTTTACATTTCTTGATCACAGGAAGAAAACCTTCTTCGCCTAAACGTAAATACCATTTCTCGATCCCCCGTAAAACTTCCTGAAAGATCTTAACGCGGTCATGGTCATGGCCGGTCTCATTCTTCAAAGAAGTCCCTACCGACGGTAAACCCGCTAATGCGGTATTAATGTTGATCCCGATGCCCACAATCACAAATTTAACGCGGTCCGTTTCTGCGTTCAATTCCGTCAGAATCCCGGCCAATTTTTTGCCGTTGACGAAAAGATCGTTGGGCCATTTAATCGAAACCTGCAGCCCCGCGGTTTTCTTAATAGTTTCTGTCAAAGCAACCCCGCACAAAAGTGTGAGCTTAGCCACTTCAACCGGTGCAAATTTCGGTCGGAGAATTAAAGACATATAAATGCCTTTCCCTTTCGCAGAGGCCCATTGACGTCCCAGACGTCCGCGTCCTTTCGTTTGGGTTTCCGCACAGACCACCGTTCCTTCGGATGCGCCCTCCATGGCCAATTTAAAAGCGACATCCATCGTTGAGGAGACTGTTTCTTCGTAATCAATTCTTTTTCCTAACAATTTTGTGCCAAGTCCGTACTGAATCTCGTGCGGCAAAAGTTTATCCGGAACCGAAACCAATTTATAACCCAAATGCGGAAACGCGATGATCTCATAACCAAGCTGTCGCAATTCCTGCATGTGCTTCCAGATGGCGGCCCGGCTTAAGTTCAGAGATTGGCTGATCTCTTCGCCTGAAATATAAGAATCGATTTTCTTCAAAAAATTAAGCGTTTGAATGGATTGCATGACGAATCAAAAATTTTTCCGATATGGGTTTCCAGTACCCCCGTCCCCAGCGTCCCAGTTGATTGAATTTCTTTATTATTAAAAAAAATTCAATCAAAACTGGAGAGCTGGCGGCTGAGGCACTGGGGAACCCTTGATTTTTTCTATTAAACCCGCGACGATCTTAATCGCCAAACGATGTCCGGCAGCTGTTCCAATAAATAATCGATGTGCTTTGGGGTGGTCCACCGGCCGATGGAGATTCTAAGAGATCCGAAGGCCAACTCATCCGATAACCCGATCGCCTTTAACACATGCGAAGGCTCCAGCGCTCCCGCCGTGCAGGCCGATCCCATGGAAGCGCAAATCCCGATCATATCCAGGCTCATTAAAAGCGATTCACTTTCCAGTCCGGCAAAAGAAAAATGCGCGTTATTCGGTAATCGATGAGAAAGATGTCCGTTGACGCGGACATCCGGGATGCGTTTGGGAATTTCAGTTAATAGCTGATCCCGCAGCGACAATTGTGTATTTGTTTCTTCTATCATCGAGCGGTCACACAGTTCAATCGCCTTGCCCAATCCAACGATACCCGGGACATTTTGCGTCGAAGCGCGCCGGCCTCTTTCCTGGTCGCCACCGAACAAATAATTTTCAACGGGTGTTCCTTGTCGGATATAAAGAGCTCCCACCCCTTTAGGACCGTAAAATTTATGCGCCGCCAACGCCAGCGTATCGCAGGATAAATCTTTGACCGAACACGGCAGATGCCCCGCGGTCTGAACTGCGTCCACATGAAAACAGATCTTATGCTCTTTCGCTATTTTTCCGATCGCCGGAATATCCTGGACAGTTCCAATTTCATTGCTCGCGTGCATCACCGCGATCAAAATCGTTTTGTCGGTAATCGCCCTGCGCACCTCTTGAGGATCAAGACAACCTTGCGTATCCACCGGAAGCCAGGTGATCCGAAAATCTTCTGATTTCAAAAAATTGGCTGCTTCGATGACGGAATGATGTTCAATCTTCGAGACTAGAAGATGGTTCCCGCTCTTTTTTAAACGACGCGCTATTCCGATCAAGGCATGATTATTAGATTCCGTTCCTCCCGAGGTAAAAATAATTTCCTCGGATTTCGCATCAATAAAACGCGCCAAAGCCTCGCGCGCTTCTTCCACGACTTTTTTCGTTGCCCGGCCAAAACCGTGCGGGCTGGATGGGTTTCCGAACTCTTCAGACCAATACGGCTCCATGGCTTCGATCACGTGCGCATCAACGGGTGTCGTTGAGGCGTAGTCAAAATAAATTTTTTCCATAAATTTTATATTCTGATATCTATTAAAATTACTTCAGGAAGCTCAATGAAAGTTCCGAGTCCCCCCGGCAGTTTTATTTTCGGTGTTTGAGAGCCAATCTTAGCCTTTCCGGGTTTTATTGTCAACCACAATTGTTATTACAGTTGACGCGAAGGCTCCACGTGCTTTTCCAAAATCCCATCCTGTTTTTTATGAAACAACCCCTGAAGGAATAATTGACAAAAAATACCCCTGATGATATATTTACCGAGCATATTTACCTAAAATTCGGATCAAACGATATTTGAAAACACTTTAACAGGGATGTAGCTCAGTTTGGTTCCGACGTTCCCTAAAAAAATTTCAGGGGCCATAGCTCAGTTTGGGAGAGCGCTTGCATGGCATGCAAGAGGTCGCGAGTTCGACCCTCGCTGGCTCCATATTAATTTGCGTTGGTTGGAATCCCGACTTCACTAAAGAAACCAATAGAAAAAATTGAACGAGAGCGCTTGTCTTGATATTTTCTAGAATAATTTATTGAAATCGGGATTCCGATTTCAACAGTTAATCTAAGAGAACATCGGGACATGGCATGCAAGAGGTCAGGGGTTCGCCCCCCTCAGCTCCACCAATTTTATTTTCTAGAAATTACCTTGGAGAAAGAAAATAACGACGCGAAATCAAATCCTTCTTTTAATCGGTTTGATTGAGATCCTTATTGGAGGAATAACGCTTGCGGCTGTTCTTATGTCCTGTTTTTTTTCTTTCAACACCAAACCGCCCAATATCCTTCTCTTTGTCCTTGTGACCGCCATTACTTCGACGTCATTAGGGGTGGGGATTTTGAAGCTTAATCAAACGGCGTATGATCTGTTGATCTATTTTTCTTCGGTGATCATCTTAAGCAAGATAATGATTTTCGCGAATATCATTTATCTGAACAACACGTTAGAGACATTTATTCCCGCGCGGGTCAAAAATACGATTTCGGTTCTTTATCATGGCAGCGTGATTCTTTATCTGAGACAAAAAAAAATAAAGAAAATTTTTTATAATCATAACGTTTCGTTATAATCGTGGCGGTGTTCTGTTTTGATTCAACGCCCCTGATCAAAATCTTGCTGGAGTGGCGCAATGGTATACGCGGCGGTCTCCGTCGCTTCAGAAATAAGTTTAAATACAATTATGCCGAGATGGCGGAACTGGTATACGCGCTGGTCTCAAAAACCAGTGGTCGCAAGGCCGTGAGGGTTCGATTCCCTCTCTCGGCACAAGTTATACAATATTATAAAGCTCTATATAATCCAGGGCAGGCAAAAACCGTTATCTTCACTGACGTGAGGGTTCTCCCGCATTGCTAGAAAGTATGGTGGTTGCGGGCCCCCCGCTTCAATAAAATTTATTATAGAAAAGCAGGGAACTTCCTCCTCCAGCATTTTTTCCGATCATTCTTTCAAAAATATTTTCACTCATGAGAATATTCTGTTATCATGCCTTTATGATCATTTCTTTTATTAAACAGATCTTGAAATTATCTCCACCATCTAAAATCTTCAATTTATTTCTTTTCGGATTTATTCTTCTGTCTCTCGGAAATTTGGCCACAGCCCAACCTGGACAACCGAACACTACGAACCCATCAGCTCAAAGCGCTAGCCCCGGCACAACCATTCAGACCATTACGTTACGCGACGGGACTATACTCAAAGGAAAACTCATCGAAGTTGCAAACAATCAATATATTTTTGAGACTTCCTATTTCGGCCAGGTCAGCCTTAAAATTCCAGACGTCATCGGCATCACCAGCGAAAACTATTTTCCAACGATCACATCCCAAAATCTCCAACCCCCTCAAGGGCAAACGATGCAAAGTCAATGGGGAAACAATCCTCAATCATCCTCCCAAACCGCAAATGCTAGCCAGGGCCAAGCCCCTTTCAATCAACAGATTTCAGAGATGCAACAACAAATGATGTCCGATCCTCAAATCGTGGCCCAACTGAAAGAACTCGCTGAAGATCCGTCCATCCTTGAGGTTTTAAACGACCCGGATTTCATTGCCGCCGTCATGAACAAAGACATCGAGAAAGTGAAAAACAATCCAAAGGCCCAAGCATTGCTTAACAACCCGAAGATCATTTCAATCATCAAGCAAATGGGCGGCGGGCAGCAAAACTCAGATTCTCCGCACTAATCTCTAATTCTTTTTGCCATCCTGAAAAGAATGTCTTAACTGTCCGCACGCCGCGCTCACATCACGGCCCCGGGGCATACGAATGGTGGCGTGGACACCTAACTCGGAAAGACGACTTCTGAAGGCGAGCATTTCAAGTTTCGTGGGAGGTTTATGATTGAATTCGACAACGGGATTATAGGGAATCAGGTTCATCTTACAAATAATCCCTTTTAAAAGTTTGCCCAAAGACTGAGCGGCTTTTTCGGTACAGGTTAAACCCTGAATCAAAATATATTCAAACGTAATCTGTCGATTGGTTATTTGAGCATATTCCCGGCAAGCTTCAATCAATTCTTTAATCGGATATTTCTTATTGACCGGCATTAAAACACCTCGGGATTCATCGTCATAACCATGCAATGAGATCGCCAATTCAATCTGGATATCCTGCTGGGCCAGTTCCTTGATCCGCGGCACCAGCCCGACGGTAGAAATAGTAATATGCCGCGCCCCTATGTTCATTCCTTTATCTGAATTGATGATTCGAATGGCTTTCATTAAATGATCAAAGTTATCGAGCGGCTCCCCCATCAGAGCAGACGCCACTACACTCTCCATCGGCCTTTAAGGTCTCTTGGATGCGCAAATCTTCAAAGAACGTCTGAAACGGTTCATATAATTCCCATGCCCTGACTTTCCGGTCTTCAATGACGATACGTTTAAAAATAAGACGCAGGACTTCTTTCAAGACGGCGAAATCGAGCTTGTTTTTTGTCCGGTCAAACTGGCCGGCGGCTCTTCGTACTAGGGCCGTGTATTCTTTGGATTTCTCCCGCTGGAGCATTTCCATGTCCAGCCTAGCCATTTCCCTGTTGATCTCCTGCTCTTCCCGATGCAGGTCAATGGCCTTGTCTTTGGTCACATCGAGGGTGAACACATCGTTTAGATAGTCGTCCTGCAGTTTGGCCTGCCTCTTATAATTTTCGCGCAGCCGCTGTTTTAACTGCCTCATTTTCCGGTTCAGTTCTTCATCCTGTGAATTGTCCTCATGCCGGACAAGGCCCAAGGCCCGCTCCTGCTGAACAACCGGATGCTGCAACAAACTTTCCACGACTTTAAAAACAAGCGGCTCTATCCGTTCGGCCCAGATGCAGGAGTTCGGACAGGAGAATTGATAATCATGCCGGGCGCTACACCGGTAAACGCGCCGCGTGGCCTTTGTCCGTCGGCTGGCCACAGTATTTGCGCCGCGATAGCCGGTTGCGCATTTGCCACAAAAGAGAACACCGGTTAAAACATATCCGGCGAAATTATGACGGTGGGCCTTTCCCTTGCGATTGGCAACGAGTTTTTCCTGAACAATATCATAATCTTCCTGCGCGATAAATCCTTCATGTTTGCCGTCAATGAGAATGATTTTGGAAGGATCATTTTTCAAACGCTTGGGGCCGGTCTTATCTTTTTGCTTTTTATTCTGAGCGTATCTGCCCCATTCTATTTTTCCCAGATAAATTTTATTGACGAGAATGTCGCGGATCATTGTGGTATAAAACCGGCCGCCGCCTCTTGACCTGTAACCGTTATCGTAGAGGGAACTGTTGCGAAATACCCCAAATCGGCGAAATTGGGCGATGGCTCTCGTCGAGAGAATCTTCAAAATTTTCCGAAAAAGGCCATTTCGCAACAGTCCCATAACATCCCCTGTTTTCCTGTGTGAAAACCGATGATTTGTTATACAAAGCGGTGGGCGTGTTATACATTTGTTATACACGATATTGGGGTGGTTTTTTTGGGGGGGAAAGGCTTTTTCTGCTATAGCTGGACATTCAATCTCTCATCAAAAATCCTGACCAGAGGTTCTTCCCAACCGAAACAAGTCTGTTTGCCGCAAAGTGGCTCAAAGGCATCGATGCACGCGGGATCCGTTTGCGCAAAATCTTTAAGCATTTCCACGACCTCATTCATAAAACCGCCCACGATACCGTTGGAATCATCTACTCCGCCGACTTGCAATTTTCTATCCAACCGTAAAAGCAGTTTGACCAGAATATCCGCTGTCTGCCTGTTGGCCGGTAAATCAGAAACAATGGCTGACAACCTGGCACACCCTTCACGCAACGAATCCTGATTGGCAAACCACGTGCGCGATGGGCCGCGGTAAGGCTTGATATATTTCATCGATTCCGTTATGGATTTCTTGACCTCGGCCAATTCGTCGTTGTTCAATGCTTCCCGCCGATCGCTGCGCTTAACTTCATTCCGCTGCTGTTTATCCTCAGCAGTCAAAGGCTTTCCGTTGAGGACCGCATAAAGGGCCATGGCAACCATGTGTTTACATAATGTCCCTTTCTCTCCGAGATAACACGTGCAATGACCGAGTTTATAATTCCGGCCGGATACAGAAACGCGATACGATTGAGTCCCCAGGACAACGGCCGTAAAATCACCAAAAGCCTCTTTAACTTCCGTCACCTTACCGCTTTCATACAAATCCACCGCACGTTGATATGTCGCTTCATCGGTGGCGAATTTGATTTTTTTAAGGTCGTAGGTGAGAGGCATATTACTTCTCCGACTTGATCTTGCGTGACAGAGGGTGTTGTTTACTCTTTAAGTTTATCTTCGTCTCAAAATCAGATATTCGTTTTTCCCGTTCAGGATAAATAATGCGGAATTCTTTCTTGAAAAAGTCGTTATAAAAAAACTGGAAGACCCTGAAATGGCCTTTGAGTAAAGCAAAGTAATAGGCTAAGAAATCCCGCAGTTCCACAGCATCAAAATAGTTTATTTGAACTTCTTCCCTTTTCTGGTCGGTGTCTATAACATGTTTATATTTATGGACGATCGACTGAAGCGAAGAATGCGCTGCAAAGCTACTTGCAACCTCATGAATTTTAATGAGGCTTTGGATCAGTGAATGCCCTTTGGTATTCTTTGCTGTGTAGTCTTTTATGCGCCAAAATATTTTTTTCTGCAAAGGATGGTTTTCTTCCAAGAAAGCCGGGATATCCCTCGGATTTTTCATAAAATATTGCGCATTAAACGAAGCGTCAATAGCAATTCGTAACGAAAAAAATGCTTTGCTAATGTGTGACTTAAAAAATTGTGACATCCCAACGTAGAACTCGCTATGTGCCTGCAGATACATAATGCTAACCATAAACTGAACATTATTGTCCCCATTAACAGAAAACGCATGTAACACGTCCTGATATATCTCGTCAAGCTCCTGCAAGAAACCGAGTTCACCCTTTAAATTTACGAGTGACACCAATTCGTTATGATGTTCGAAGCTAACAAACTCAAGAATATTATTTTGCTTTGCCATTACAAACTGTTTGTGTTGAATAAAGTTTACAAATCAGATCAATGTCTTCAATCGAGATTAATTTCTTGGTATTTATAGTTCTTATATCTGTCATAAAATTATTCACCAACGGTAATTGTGAAGAAGTTTCCCTAAGCTATAATCTTGAAGCCGACTTCTGAGGCTGAGCATCAATTACAAGCATTTCAATATCTAAACTAAAATCTTTTTTGAGCTTTGGTATTTCTCTCCTAATTCCATTTACCTTCTCAACATCTTCCTCTTCATAAACGATCACAATAAAAAATCCTTTTTGAATCTTTTCGGCTTTTAAATAAGCTGGCAATTGTTTCTTAAGGCCATGTAGAAATTTCGTATTTCTGGCCAGCTTAACTTCAATTAAGACACGATTCTTGTAACCGCTGGAAAATTTAAAATCAACCGGCCCTTTTCCAACGTCGACCTCAGGAGAGAAATCGATATTATTTGCCTCGCAATAAGCAGAGATGACCCCCTCAAAATGTCGTTGGACAACCTTTTCCTTTTTCCCTTTTTCTGTCGAATCATCTCGAATCACTTGCCATCCTCTTCGAGTTTCCACATGGTGCTTATATCGTTCGATAATTTGTTGAACGACGGTTATAAATTCTGCAGAGGTAGTGGGGGATTTAAAATTGACTGGATCAACATCAAATTGCTTTTTGCCAATGTGATACCATTTGTGGAGAAGGTCAGGGTCGTTTTGAATGTCATAGGGGTCAGCCTGTCTATTCTTTACAGCTTTTAAATATGATTCCCTTAAGTGTGCGGATTTTCTGGCGGCTTCAAACATCGTCTCTCTATCTACACTTTTCTTAATCTTGTTGCCGAATTGACTTCGAATTACATCATTTTCATGAGAATAGCTATGATTCCAGAAATCAACGATATCGACTGTGGGCAAATGCCTTAAAAATGCTTTTGGAGATAGGATGACGAAATAATTCCCCCAAACAGTTTTTATACAAGGAAGTCGTACTTTGTCATCCTGCCAAACTCTTCCATCAGCATGATACATATTTCTTAATCTCTGAGGATGAAGCTTAATTTTCTTCCCCTCGCAAATTCTTTGAGTATATTTCACTAATTCTGGTTTGAGAAGATTAGCCATCATATCGCCAATTCTGTCAGCTCCAAATCCCTCTTTAAAAAGCTCCAATTCTTCAAAACAAGAAATAGAGGTTATACCTGCATCAATTAACTCGAATACCGCAGATAACAAAAGCTGGGCGTAGCCTTTTGACGAGCCAGCACCTCGGTTGCCTGGCTTGGAATACCCTAAATAAAGCTCATTCACTTCAGGAAATTCAAATGACCTTAAAAGAGGCTTATAGGTATCTCTATTTCGATGAACAAGTTTTGCCGCCTCTTGAAAGGCTTCGTTAAAAAAGTTTATTACCTTTGTATGTGAGCCTTTAAATTCAGGAATTTTATGGGAGGTTTTTTCAACTAAAAATGGATCGATAAAAAGATTAGTATCGTGACCAATGACCGGATCAAACCAATTTTCCGTCCCCCTCAATTTAAGCTTAAAATATTCGCTAAATAGAATGTTCATTCTTCGATCACGACCCAAGGGCTTCACAGATAGGCGAGAATTTTGTTTTCCAGCAGCTTTTTAAAATCCCGCAGGTGCATGGCCTGGCGGGCGGGAATTCATCTTTTATTTTTCGATTTCTCATTATTACCCTTTTCTACTTCAGAATAATCCCAATGAATGAAAGGCATTTCATCGGACTCTTTAAAATTCCATGTTTCCCGGAAAGAATCAATAAATTCTTCCGGGATAAAAAATCTCGCCTCATAACAGGCATATCCGCTTTTGTCCTTACGGTCGTAAACCTCTATCCTTCCTCCTCTAAAATGCTGATATTTAGGATCCATGATTACTTCTTCAACGACGGTGAAAAAATATCTTTTTTGTTTTCGTTTAGCCATATCTCATCATTATTCTTTGATTTTTGCCAGACCTTCCTCAATCAGCGTGTTGGACGCATGGGATTTAAAGACTGCGGCCAAATTCTCATCGGCAAACTTGGGAACACTAACTTCTTATCATTCCCTTGCACTCTCCGACCGCATCCGTTCAACGTATTCCGCCATGTCTCGCACGCGGACATACCAGGTCTTGCCTTTTTTCTGACCTTTAAGCTGATCGCGGTTGATCAGGTTGCGCAGATAATCAGGAGAATAGTTATAAATATGCGCCAGATCACTCAATGGCAATTGCGCTTCTTTGTCGATATGTTGAAGGCCGATATTCTTCAAACGGGAAACGGCATCAGTGAGCCGGTCAAAAACAATAGCGACAATCCCGTCAAAATTCTGTTGATCATTCAGTTGATCAACGGCTTTCACATCAAAACTTTCTCCCTGCTCAATCCGGCGGTGCAATTTCTCAAAACCGTCGTCGGCTTTCTCGAGCGTGTTATAGTAATGTTCCCGGTCATTCTTCGAAATGCCCTTAATGGCAATGTTGAGAAGTCCGCAGCCGATCAGAATGTACGACAACAATATTCTTCCCGCCCGGCCATTTCCATCCCGAAATGGATGGATGGCCTCAAACCAGACATGGGCCATAGCACAGAGAGCAACAGGGTCATGCTTTCCATCTTTCAAACGCTGATTCACCCATTTAATCAAAAGCTCCATCGCCTGCCTGACATAAAATTCGCTGATCGGCGAGAATGTTGAATGCGCCACCTGCGCTGTTGTGTTTCGGAATTCTCCGATTTCGCCGATATAGAAACCCATTTCTTTTTCATAGCGCATCAGCAGTGTGTGAATCTGCTTGACGTCGGACATCCGCAGTGAAAATTCCTTTTCTTTATACTGATTAGCCGCGTATTCATACATCGCCGAAGCTGATTCAAAATAACCGAGAATCGCAGCCGCCTTGTGTTTGTCCGTGCGCTTATTGTGCTCCAGAACATCAATGAGCTCGGTCCTGTTGGTAAAGACCCCCTCAATGGCAATCGAATTGCGGATTTCATCCTTAAATAAGGAGTACCATTCCGCGTTCGACACCTGCGTCAAACTTCCCTTTTTGGCACGCAGCTGTTCCAGCTCTTTTTTAATGGATTGACTTTTCATGGTTTACCGAACCTATCGAACCATTCTATTTTATTCATATTTGATATATATAAGGTTATATAATATATGATTCGAATTATAATTTATGGTTCGATAATAACATTGATTTTCATTAAAAGCAAGTCTAGTATGATCGAATTTACCGAACCAATAAAATGTATATTATTCTTAAAATATAATGGGTTACGATATTAAAATTAACGAACCTGAACATATGGTTCGATATTAAACAATTACGAGGCGTGCCTCAACTGACCGCAAGCGGCGGCAATGTCGCGGCCGCGAGGGGTGCGCAAGGTGGCATGAACGCCTAATTCTTTGAGCCTATTTTGAAACTTAAGCATTTCTTCATGAGTCGGAGGTTTGTGCGGGAATTCCTGGACGGGATTATAAGGAATGAGATTCAATTTGCAAATCATGCCTTTCAGATTTTTGGCCAATTCCCGGGCCGCTTCTTCGGTGCAGGTAACGTCTTTAATCAGGATATATTCAAATGTAACCTGCCGGTGAGTCATTTTGATATATTTCCGGCAGGCGTTCATCAGTTCAGTAAAGGGATATTTTTTATTGACGGGCATAAGCTTGTTGCGAGACTCATCGTTATAGCCGTGCAAGGATATGGCCAACTCTATCTTAAAATCCTCTTTGGCAAACTGCATGATTTTGGGAACCAGCCCAACGGTCGAGATGGTAATCCGCCGCGCGCCGATATTGATTCCCCGCTCGTCGTTGACGATGCGCAGGGCCTTGAGCAGATTCTCATAGTTATCAAAACTTTCCCCCGTTCCCATACAAACAATATGAGACAGCGGCTTTTTATGATGCTCCGCCTCTTCTTTGACGTGCAGAATTTGGGTCAAAATTTCCGCCGTGGTGAGATTGCGCTTCCAGCCGCCGATGCCGCTGGCGCAAAATTTACAGCCGAACTTGCACCCATCCTGTGAGGAGATACAAACGGTTGTTCGGGTTGCCGTCGGAATCAGAACCGTTTCGACTTTTTCGTGATCGCACAAATCAAATAAAAACTTCGTCGTCCCATCTTTGGCTACTTGCTTTTTGGCAATCGCCAAAGGATCAAGATCGAAATCCTGAGACAACCTTTCGCGCAGCGACGCGGGAAGGTTGCGCATCCGATCAAAAGACCAAACGCCCTTCTTGTAAATCCATTCGAAAATCTGCGCGGCCCGGAATTCCTTTTCGCCGATGGATTCGCAGTATTTGGCCAATTCCTGAAAAGACAGATTCCGGATGTCCTGCTTTCGGCTTTCTAAACCGGCGTTCTTATTTTCTATTAATTCTTTCATATCCATTTCATGATGACGATTAACCGCCCAGGTAAAACCGCTTTAAAAACTCCATCACCGGCGTAATGAGACTGTATTGAGCGGTTCGCCCGTTCCCATAAAAACAATATTGGATAACGGCCGGGCATGCTTCAGCGATTCCTCCCGGACATGCAGGACTTGAGTCACGATCTCGGCACAGCTCAAATTTCTCGACCATCCTCCGATGCCGCTGGCGCAAAACTTGCAACCGAACTTGCAACCGGCCTGAGTTGAAATGCAGGCCGTCGTTCTGGTCTCCGTTGGAATTAATACGCTTTCAATTTTCTCTTTATCAAGCAAATCAAACAAAAATTTGGTCGTTCCATCGACTGAGATCTCTTTTTTATAAATCAAATTTTGTTTTAGATCGAATTTCTGATCCAAATGCTTGCGCAGCTCTGCCGGAAAATTTTTTATATCAGAAAAAGACCAAACACCTTTCTGATAGATCCAGTTCAAAATCTGTTCGGCCCGAAATTTTTTCTCACCGATCGATTCCAGATAACGGCCTAGTTCTTCAAACGCCAGATTCCGGATGTCTTCCTTGTGAGGTGTTGATTGGGAATTTTGAATCATTTGATTGTTGGGAGATAAAAAATGTGGTTATTAAATTCTTCTGATTACTTTAGAAAAGGAGCTAACCAAAGGGCGTTTCGTTTTAACCTTCCTTAAACTCGCCGATCTCACGAAATTTTTTATATCGGCTGGCCAGAAGGTCTTTTTTAGATAAAACGTTCAATTCCTTAATGTATTTTAATAAAACCTTTTTAAGATTAACCATGACGGCATTCGGATCAAGATGAGCGCCGCCCGGCGGTTCCGGGACAATCTCATCGACAACCCCGAATTTAAGCAGATCTTCGCCGGTCAATTTTAAGGCCTTGGCCGCTTCCGGCGCTTTAATACTGTTGCGCCACAGAATCGAAGCGCATCCTTCAGGCGAGATGACGGAATAATAAGCATTTTGTAGAATGCAAACCCGGTCAGCAATCCCGATCCCTAACGCGCCGCCGCTGCCGCCCTCTCCAATAACGGTCGCGATGACCGGGACCTTTAATTTGATCATGTCTTTCAAATTCGAGGCAATGGCCTGGGCCTGACCTCTCTCTTCCGCGCCAACCCCGGGATAAGCCCCGGGCGTATCGATCAAGACGATAATCGGAAGATTAAATTTTTCCGCCATGCGCATCAGACGCATGGCCTTGCGGTATCCTTCCGGATGAGCGCAACCGAAATTACGTATGACGTTTTCTTTGGTGTCGCGTCCCTTTTGATGACCCATGACGAGGATATTTTCATTATTGATTTTCGCAAATCCAGCCACGATGGCAAAATCATCGGCGAACGACCGATCGCCGTGCAATTCGACAAAATCCGTCATCATTAATTTAATATAATCCAGGGAATACGGGCGGTGCGGATGCCTGGCAATCTGCACTTTCTGCCAAGGCGTCAGATTATTATAAATATCGGACTTCATCTTCGCTAACTTTTGTTCTAATTTAGCGATCTCCGGGCCCACATCCATCTGTTTAATGGCAGCCGAATTCTTCAGTTCTTTAATTTTGGTCTCTATTTCCAAAATCGGTTTTTCAAATTCCAAAATACTCATAGAATCTCTTTTGGGTTAACCAGGAGAGTTAAAAAAACCTGATCAATTCTCTCTTAATTTACAATTTTAACCGGCGTGCCGACGGGAACAAGGCTGTACAATTCTTCTACTTCTTCATTCCTCATTCTGACACAGCCGGCCGTTACCTGCTGTCTCATTTTTTCCGGTTCAACAGTCCCGTGTATGCCATACCCCGGGATATCAAACCCCAACCAACGGGTACCTAAAACATTTTGCGGACTTTCTGGCGGGATCACAGCTCCGGCTTTAAACCACACCGGATCGACCAATTTATTGACAATCTTGAAATCTCCGACCGGAGTAATATTATTAGCGCCTGTAGCCACGTCATAAACTTTGACCACCTGGTCTTCATCTTTCAGAATAAGAATATTTTGGGATTTATCGACTAAGATATTAAATTTCCCGGTCCAGATATGCAGTTTTTGCCCCAAACGAATCACATCGCTGTTAATATTATTTTTCTTTTTAATTAATTCGACGGTCGTTGCATATTTCTTAGCCAACTTCCCCAAGGTGTCGCCGGATTGAACTTCATAAACTACGTTTTTAGGTGATTCGACGTTGGAAAAAATGATATTTAAATTCAACGCCTCAATATTATGTTGGACATTTTCCATGTCCTCATAATCCGGGTAATTGGTCATCAATTGCTGATAGGTATCTTTGGCCTTGACCAGTTCATTATTGTCCTGAAAAGCCTTGGCCTTTTTATATAAATCCTGGACAGCCGACGCAGAAGAATTATTGGCTTCTATCTCCGGTTTTTTCCCTCTCGAAAAAATAACCCCGCAAAGAATGATCACAACGACCACTGCCCCGATCATCAACCATCTCTTATTCACAACGATCCCCTCCTATCCTATGAAATTTGAATCTTAAATGACAATCCAATTGAAATCTTTGGGTTTAATAAAATAACTGGCCCGTAACGATATGATAATCGTCTTAGACGATTACTTCCAAATTTTATAAAACGTGACCGCCAGCACCAGGCCCAATACTGCCCCAATAAACACCTGAATCGGGGTATGACCGATCAATTCCAGAAGGCGTTGGCTCTCGATCTTCCCTTTCCAGTAGATGTCGTCCATGATCTTATTGAGAATCTCCGCCTGTTGTCCGGCGGAACGACGCACACCTTGAGCGTCAAACATCGTCACCATCGCAAAGACCGCCGCCAAAGTAAACTCGATGGAATGAAAACCGAATTGCAACCCGCAGGTAGTGGCCAATGCCGTCGCACCCGCCGCATGACTGGATGGCATCCCGCCTGTTCCGATGAACCAACGAAAATTAAACCGCCTCTCGCGGATGACCCCGCGGATGACTTTGATACACTGGGCAATCGCCCAAACAGACAATGTGATAATGAGAGTTTTATTAGCGGCTATTTCCTGAAAACAGTTTCTCACTCTGACTTAGATTATATTTAGGTTAATGGAAAGATCAAATATTTCTGAGGATTGACTTCAAATACAAAATATGATAGGTTACATTATAATCTGCATCATTAAAAAAGCAAGTTCTTTAACTTTTTTGAGGGTCAAATTCCCCAAAACAGCCAATCTAACCTTTTATCCCCATCTTATTAATACCTTTCGGCTTCCTTAAGAATACCTGATTTGATCAGGGATTCAGTAAGGACTCAACATGTTATCAAAAGTCTACAGCTACGGCCTGTCAGGACTGGATATCTATCCGGTCACGATTGAAGTGGATGTTTCCCGCGGTCTTCCCTGTTGTGCCATTGTTGGATTACCGGATAACGCGGTCAAAGAAAGCAAAGAACGCGTCCGTTCTGCCATCAAAAACAGCGGTTATCAATTCCCTCAAGGACGTATTACGATCAACTTATCCCCTGCCGATGTTAAAAAAGAAGGGCCTTGCTTCGATTTACCCATCGCGCTGGGATTATTGACGGCAACCCAACAAATTATGCCGATACATCTCAAGCGATTTATGATCTTGGGAGAATTATCGTTGGACGGCCATGTCCAATCCATCAATGGAACGGTCTGTATCGCCCTTTCTGTGCCCCGTGGTCGGTTTCAGGGGATTATTGTTCCTCGGGCCAACGCGCAGGAAGCCGCAATTACAAATCACATCGACATTCATCCCGTCAAAACATTAGCGGAGGCAATTCAAATCCTTCAAACACCCGAAGCGACGGCACCGTTCAAAAAAACCGCTGCCCTGAACATGAAGACCGACCAACCTTCTGAACTGGATTTCAGCGATGTCCATGGCCAGTTGCACGCGAAGAGAGGATTAGAAATCGCGGCGGCCGGAGGGCACAATGCTGTTTTGATCGGCCCTCCCGGAAGCGGAAAAACGATGCTGGCTAAAAGACTGCCGACGATCCTTCCCGCAATGAGTCCCGAAGAATCTCTTGCTGTTACCAAAATTTATTCAATGATGGGATTGCTTGATGCGGCCAACGGCGTTTTAACCGAACGTCCTTTCCGTTCTCCGCATCACACTAGTTCTTCAATCGCTTTGGTGGGCGGCGGATCAATCCCGCGGCCGGGAGAGGTGACTTTGGCGCATCACGGCGTGTTATTTCTGGATGAATTAGCGGAATTCAATCGCGACGTGCTGGAATCGCTCCGTCAGCCTCTCGAAGATCAATATGTCACGGTCGCGCGAGCGGCCAAAACAATGCGCTTTCCTTCCCAATTCATGTTGATTGGAGCCATGAACCCTTGCCACTGCGGATTTTTGGGGGTAACCGGCAAGGATTGTCAATGTTCCTCTTTTCAGATCCAAAAATATCTCTCTAAAATCTCCGGTCCGCTTCTCGATCGCATCGACATCCATCTCGAAGTCCCCCCCTTGCCGCCCCAGGATCTTATTTCTGACAAACTGAGCGAAACCTCTCAAACAATCAAGACCCGAACGACCTGCGCCAGAGACATTCAAAAAGACCGGCTCAAAAACACCTCGATCTTCTGCAACGCCCAAATGAGCCACCGGCAGATCAGACATTATTGCGAGATCATAACCGAATCCAAAAATCTCCTCACGCTGGCGATTAAAGAATTAAACCTCTCCGCCCGTGCCTATGACAAAATCCTCAAAGTCGCGCGGACGATCGCAGATTTGGATGGGAGTGAATCAATTCGGCCGGAACATATTGCCGAGGCAATTCAATACCGCTCACTGGATCGAAATTCTTTTTAGTTAATTTTAATCTACTTAGAAAGGACAAAAACAATGACCACATCAACCAAAGCGATCATCGCTCAGAAAATGATAGAAAACAAAATCTCTCTCATCCGGGGGAAAAAAGTACTGATCGACCGGGATATGGCGGATCTTTACGGCGTTGAAACTAAAACGCTCAATCAAACTGTTAAACGCAATATCGAACGCTTTCCGGAAGATTTTATGTTCCAACTCACCGCTGAAGAGGCCCAATCTTTAAGGTCACAAATTGTGACCTTAAAACCTGGGAAACATTTAAAATATTTGCCATATGCCTTCAGCGAACACGGTATTCTCATGCTTTCCAGCGTCCTCAACAGCCGAAAGGCCATTCTTGTCAATATTGAAATCATGCGTACCTCCACGAAACTTCGTACAATGCTCGCTGAGCATGTAGAATTGAGGCGTAAAATCGATGGGATGGAAAAAAAATACGATTATCAATTCAAAATGGTTTTCGATACCATCAAAAAACTACTAAACCCTCCCAAGAAACAAAAAAATCAAATAGGATTCCACGTGCGATGAATTGGAAGTCATAAATTGTGACTTCCAATGAATGTAGCATAAACACCTCCGGCAGATCAGACATTATTGCGAGATTATAACCGAATCCAAAAATCTCTTCACGCTGGCGATCAAAGAATTAAACCTCTCCGCCCGCGCGTACGACAAAATTTTAAAAGTCGCACGGACGATCGCAGATTTGGATAGAAGTGAATCAATTCGGCCGGAACATATTGCGGAGGCAATTCAGTACCGGGGATTGGATCGCGGTTGGGCTTAAAGCAAATAAATCGCAGCTATTCCAGAAACTCTTCTCAAAAAACGGAAACAATTCGAATTTCGTCCGGCCGGACGAAATTCACCCGTATTGTTCTCCTGCATGATCCGCTGGGGTGGGATCATGATTGATCGTTGGCTAAAGATTACGATTCCACTTCTTAAAAACCTATATCTTGTGCCGGAATGTAATTCTGCCTTTGGTCAAATCATAAGGAGATAAAGCTACGGTAACCGTATCTCCTGGTAAAATTTTAATAAAATGTTTTCTCATCTTACCGGCGGGATAAGCAATGACCACATGACCGTTTTGTACTTCAACACTGAATTGGGCATTCGACAATGCTTTCTTGACAATCCCTTGCACCTCAATGGCTTCTTCTTTAGACATAACGACTTCTTTCCTTTAATAAATCTCCTGTAGAAAAAACGCGCGCCGCTCTATAAAACGGGGAAATTCTTTTGTTAACGCAAAGACTCACTCAAATGAATATGACAATATATCTCTGAATTATAAACGCTCAAGCGATGTTTGCATCCATGTTTTTTACAGACTCTTCCTTTCCTAAATTTCTTGAGATGCCCACTTCTTTTTGTTTTTCGAGGATACATTAATTTAACGGCCTTGTTTATTCTTATACCGACTCACTGTCTTTACACAATTCTGACATCGATTAACCATTGTCTATGTCGATTATTTTCTTTTTTGTACTCCACTTCTTGTCCCACCTTAAGAGTCTCTCCATCCTTCAGGTCAAGATAATTCGCATAAACGGTGAGATTTTGTCCTGTGTCAAAATCAATAATGATCCCGCAGCCTCGGTTCAAATCATATTCTTTCACTTTTCCTTTGGACATCTTTAGCTCCTCCCCAGAAGGAAACTCCATCATAGCCTCCCATTCGTTGCCCAAATTGCATAACCCTAGAGCGTATTTGTTAAAACGTCCATCTCATTTACACACATTTTCTGATATTGATTGCGGTATGACTGCTTTGTATATTCTCCATCTCGAACCAGACCTGATCGCCTTGTTTTAAATCGTCTCTGTCTCTTCCCAAGATCTAGTTGGCGCTAAACCTGACATCTGTGTTGCCAGAACGGCCGATCGTCCCTGATCCGCTTCCCCGTTCGCATAATTTAACGATGTCTCTTTCCATGTTGGGCTCCTATGTTAGTTGTATATATTTTAATTTCCTGAGATAATCGAATCCAACCAAGCGATTGTGCTGCTCATCCCAAAGACGAAACGTCAATGACTTCAGGCTGGTCAGCAATGTGATCGGCTTGATCGCCTGAAACAGGGGATTCTCCTTATAACAGCGCTCGAGAAAATAATTGGGGATCCGCGGACTCAGATGATGGATATGATGAAATCCGATATTCCCCGTGAACCATTGCAACACCCTCGGCAATTTCAAGAAGGAACTCCCTTTTAAAGCTTCCGTGACATAGTCCCATTTTTCATGACGCTCCCAATAAACGCCTTCAAACTGATGCTGGACGTAGAATAACCAGACACCCGCCGAGGCCGCAATCATCACCACCGGCAATTGGATCAACAAGTACGTTTTTAAACCAATCAAGTAACTCATGGTCACAGCTGTAACAAGAATACCGACATTGGTCAGATACACGCTTTTGTATCCGTTCGTGCCGGATTTGCGAAAATAGAGTCGATGAACAATCAGAAAAAGGATCGAAGGACCAATAACAAATAAACAAACCGGGTTACGAACGAAACGATATCGGATACGCGTCCAGCGTGAGGCCTGAAGGTATTCTTTGACGGTCATGGTCCAAACTTCCCCCGCTCCGCGATGATCCAGATCCCCGGAATGGGAATGATGAACAGCATGTTCATGCCGCCAATATTGATACGGCGTAAAGGTCAATACACCCGTAATAAATCCCCAAAAATTATTGGCTTGGTGTGATTTAAAAAACGATCCGTGTCCGCAATCATGAAAGATAATAAATATACGCACTAACAATCCCGCGGCAATCAGGATGAGTGGAATCGTTAACCAAAAAGAAACGCTTAAACATTTAACCATTGCCCACCACACCAGCGCATAGGGAATAAGCGTATTGAGCAGCTGACCGATGCTTCGGATTCTTTGGGGATTCTGATATTTGGCCACAATTTTCTGCCAGGATTGTCCATACGTCGATTGAAAAGATGGGATGTCCATTCGGGCCTCCTTCGAACACATTGGATAAAAAAATTATCTTAAAATTTTAAAATACTTAAGATAAATAGACGGTAAAGCTGGCAGATGTCAGAAAAGAAGATCAAGAGATCTGTTTTGGAAGGAACTTATCTATTTAAATGATTAAATTAAGTATAGCTGATTAAACGGGGAAACACAATGATTAACTTGGTTATTTTTCCGACGGGTTACATTAGCATAGCCAGCTCCATTTTTCACATTATTTTCTCTTTCCCACCACCTCCCGTGCGCGGGCGAGGGCTTGGTCGATTGTGGGTTGGATGTTTTGTTCTTCGAGATAGCGAAACATATCTGCTTTCTTAATTTTTTCCAGCAGTCTGGATTGGATGTCCGAAAGGATAATCTTGGTCCCGTCTTTCCGGCATCGCTGAAAGACATTTTCCAATGCACTCAGGCCGGAGGCATCGATCGTCGGAACATGGCGCATCCATAAAATCAGAACCTTGGGCTTCTTTTCAAGCTCGTGGATCGTGTCTTTAAATTTATCGGTCGCACCGAAAAAAAACGGGCCGTTGATCTCGAAGACTTCAACGCCTTGGGGAACATCTTTTTGCGCAATGCCGTTTTGGTCCACGATATCATCCGTGTCTTTTTCCTGATCAAGGAACGAATCCGTGATGTACCCGACCTGGGTGACTTCCGACATCCGGCGCATAAACAAAAGCGCGGCCAACACGACACCGAATTTAATGGCAACCGTCAGATCCACAAATACGGTCAGTAAAAACGTCGTCAACAAAACCATAATATCGCCCATCGGGCTTTTGAATATTTTCACGAACAAATACCATTCGCTCATATTATAAGCAACGCTGATCAATATGCCGGCCAAAGCGGCCATCGGGATCAAAGACGCCAAAGGTCCAAAGAAAAATAAAATCAGCAAAAGCATGACGGCATGGATCATTCCGGCAAACGGTGTCTGCCCGCCGTTTTTGATATTGATCGCGGTCCGGGCGATGGCACCGGTTACGGGAATTCCGCCCATGATAGGTGATGCGATGTTAGCCACCCCCTGAGCAATCAATTCCATATTGGAACGGTGACGGTCTCCCGTCATCCCATCGGCCACCACCGCCGAAAGCAACGACTCGATCCCGGCCAACATGGCGATCGTCAAAGCCGGAGAACTCAGTTGGGTGATCAACTCTACATTAATATGTGGCAAATGCGGCAGCGAAAAAGTGTTCGGAACGCCGCCAAAACGGCTGCCGATCGTTTCCACCGGGAAATGAAAAATTTTAACCATCACAGTGGTCAAAAAAATAGCGATCAACGAACCTGGGATCCGGAGCGTAATCCTTGGCCAGTAAATAATAATAAACAGCGTTAACAAACTGATGCCGATGGCATAAAGATTAAAGGTGTGAAGATGCTCACCATAATGTTTCATTTTTTCAAGAAATTCTACCGGCACAGTCCCTCCGGTCAATCCCAGAACATCCCGGATCTGTGCGAAAAAAATAATTAACGCGATCCCCGCGGTAAACCCCACGGTCACCGGATAAGGAATGTATTTAATGACATCGCCAAACCGGGCGACCCCCATGACAATGAGCAAAACGCCAGCCATTAACGTCGCGGTCGCCAAACCGTCATAACCATATTTCTGGACAATTCCGTAAACGATCACAATGAACGCACCCGTCGGGCCGCCGATTTGAACACGGCTACCGCTCAAAGACGAAATAATAAATCCCCCGACAATGGCAGTATACAACCCCTGCTCGGGTTTGACACCAGAGGCGATCGCGAAGGCAATGGCCAACGGTAAAGCCACAACCCCGACAATAATTCCGGCAATCAGATCAGGAATAAATTTCTTGATCGAATATCCTTCTTCTAAAACCGTGATCAATTTCGGTTTAAGCTTATTCCGGCCCATGTTAAATACACTCCTTCCCTCTTCACCACGATGGCAATCACAATAAAAATAATTATTTTAATAAAATCACAAATGAATAAATCATATTCCTTATTAATCAGGACTGTCAAATATTGTTTATTGTTAGTTTAATCCGCCGGACCAGATCTATAGTCCCACCCCCAACAAAACCGCCAGAAGTGTTTTAATAGGATATGATTGATCGGCCGAAATCAGGAAGAAACGGTAGTATTTAAAAGGAAACGGTTGGGCGACACGGTAAATTTTTAAATTTTGATCAGTTGGGTTGCGGCGCATGATTAACAATTTTGAATTAATCCATTTCTTTCCGTCCATGGACCCCAGCATCAAACAATTCGCCTCCGATGGATCATTGAGTGCCCGCTCGAAGATCCCGAAGGTAAAACTTTTGATCGCCTGGCCCTGATCCTGAAAGGTCAGCTCGATCCAGGGCGGCTGGCGGCGATTGGGATCCATCACCCAAAACGGGATGGTTTTTTCATCAACGACTTCTTCAAAGATAAAAAAGGTCGAGGTCTCGCGCGCGATTTCGATATGTTTGGTCGCGCTGTCGGCGGTTTTGACGAGTGCCCAGGGTTTGGATATTTGCGCTTTAAGATGGGTTTTCTTAAGGCTGGCTTCGTTAAAATCAATGATCTGGGTGTATTGATCAAAAAAGATAATGTTTGCGTCATCGACGCTGATCGGCAACGGGGCGACCCCTTTTTTCCGGGTGACTTCCTCCACGATCGGTGCTGCCAAGGCCGGCAGTGTAATCATATAACTAAATTCAAACGGGATGTCACGTTCGATCAATGTTGTTTTATCGGGAGTGCGGATGAGCAAGATACGGTTTGTGTTCTTAAAATCGATTGCTGCAGCTTTCCGGCGAAGAAATTCCATTTCCAAATGATAATTCCGGCAGACATCGCGCACATTAATCCAGTTCAGAATAACATTCAAAGATAAAAATCCAACGGCCAGAACTTTGATCAAAGCCCTCCCGGTTCGATTTCCAATGAATCGCACGCAAAAAGACCAGAGGCCCCACTCTCCCATCAAAATGATCGCGCCCGATGGAAAAAGGACACGATAACCAACCAACTCGAAACACTCTTTGGCGATCAAGGTCGGAGCGTTCGTCAACAAAAACAAAACGGTCCCGAGGATCGACAGACTCAAAAGACGCATCCTGTTTTTTTTGCGTAACGCCAAGCTAGTACCCCGACAGTTTTGTTTTTGTATGTTGATTTCCTCATAGCGCAGAGAGGAATCAACATACAAAAACGAGTTTGTCGAGGTACTAGGCTCGTGACCTTTGGGCCGGGTGTTTTTGGATAAAAAAAACAGCAAAATGATCCCGGTCAAAATGACAACCGCGTTCATGATCGCCGCGGGTTGACCGATAAAAAGATGTCCAGTCTCGGCCAGCGCCGTCCAGAACGTCGAAAATATTAATTTTCCTTTAAGCCAAATGTTCGCGGACAAATCAAAGGCATATGGAGTTTTAGCGAGATCATGCGGAACAGACATCGTTGGGGCGTGCGGAAGGAAAAACAGCACGTTGGCCAGGAAATAAATCAACATCCCGGCGCCGAAAAAAAGGATATCCCTCATGATGGTTTTAAGCGTTTGCGGCCACTTGGGCAGCGGAGAAAATAATAAAAGGCCAACCGTGCAGGCAAAAACAAAAACCGCGTTGATCGGATAATTGAATAACGCCGCCTCAAACAAAAACGCCGAGCCGGTTAAAAGAGGAATGGAGTATTTTTGTTTCTGGCCGATGGTTTTTGGGACAGGCATTCCAAAAGACAACAATAAATAAGACGCCGTGGCCAACACCAGAGTGAAATATCCGGGGAGAAAATGCGCGACCCATAACACATAGACCTGGCTCGGTGGTAAACAAACAGCGTTTAAAACAATCACCCGTGACCAAAACGGTTCGACCTTCGCGATCCGGCGCAAAAAGAAATCAAACAACACCGCAAAAAGGATCATGAAAAGAAACGAAATAAACCGCGCGATGGCGAATTCCGAAATATTATTAATACACCATCCCTGCAGCGTTACCAGAACAGCCTGCAGCGGCCGCCCCACGATGTATAAATGTTCCGCTTCTGAAAAAATGAGCCGGTCCGAAAAATTTCCGGGAATAAACCGGTAATCGTTATGCATTCCGTATTCGGTGGTGAACGCGGGTAAATAAATCAAAAATGCGAGCAGGAAAAAAAATATAATAAAAGGAAATAACGAAGGAAGTTGACGCGAGACTGTTTTTGAGTTAAGCATCAAACGTATCTAAATGAATCACGACATTCGCCGCGGTTACGCATCGAATCTTAAAACTTCATGGATAATGTAACGCGGCCGGCCGCGGGTGTTTTTATAAATTTTCAGGACGTAAAGACCAAGGATTCCCCCCGCCAGCATCAGCGTCGACCACAATACAATCATCAGCTCCGCAAGGAGATTAAACCAGACATAACTCTTATAAACGATCAAAGCCAGCCCAAACACAATCGACACGAACAGACCGAACAATCCCAAGAAGAGAATAAAATAAATCGGACCGTCGGAAAACGAAAAAATTCCATTCAAAAAAACCGTCCACGCTTTTTTTCCGAACAACGCCACTTTGGATTGCCCGGCCCCCCTAGGCTGCATGTCGTATTCGACATAAGCTTGTTTGAAACCGATCCAGGGAATCAATCCTCTGAGGTACGGTTCCATTTCGGGAAGGCTCAATAAATGTTTGGCGACGTTTTTAGAAATCAGTTTGAATTCTCCAGCGTCGTACGGGATCCGGATGTCCGCCAGATTCGCGATGACGCGGTAAGCGATAAAAGCCGCGCAATTTTTGAGCGGATGTTCGCCGATCCTCTTGCGCCGGACGGTGTGCACAATCTCAGCCCCTTCTTTATAGGATTGCAACATGTTCAGGACAACCTCCGGAGGGTCCTGCATATCGGTGTACATTAGGATCACGGCGTCGCCCTGGGCCATTTCGATGCCGGCGAGAAACGATTCTTCGACACCGAATCGCCGCGAAAGATTCACGACCACAATGTCGCCTTTGGCTTTCTTTTTCGCTTCCTGCATCAGGACTTTCAAGGAATGATCCGTTGAGGCGTCATTCACAAAGATCATCTCGTAATCTTCGGATTGCTTTTTCATCACCTCGCGTATCTTTTGAATCAACAGAGGAAGTGCTTGTTCTTCGTTATAAAAAGAAAAAACAAATGAAACCTGCGGCATGGGTCTCCTTCTCGAATAAAACTCAAATGGTACCCCCCGTCTCCAGCGTCCCAGGATTGACCGGGGCAATAGAAATGGGGCGCACGAGTGTAATCACAGTATAATCAAACACATCGTGCTTATGAAGCAAAAAATGAAATAACATACCAGATACACAGGATGGCGATCAGTTTCTCCGGTGATTCAAACGCAAAGGCTCAACCGGAATCCCGGCAGGGACATAAACCAACGAGTATTCATCGCTAAAGATTAGTTTCCAGTCTTGCGATAAATTTAAATATTGCGTGAATCGTTGAGACAAAGCCCAGGTCTTATCCAAAAGGATAAGATCAAATTGGTATTTCTTCTGTAAGACCGGCCAGTTTTCATCCGGATCACGCATGACGCCTAAATAATCCTCAAAATACCGTTCCGGATAGACCTGCCGTCCATCGATAAACGGCTTTAAGTCCGGATAAGAAGTCCAGATCAAGAATCCGCCGAACTTTTCATCATTAAAAACCTTTCCCGCGATTCGATTCTTTCTTAAAAACTCCACCGCACGCACCGGATGAGGCGCCCGGAAATCCAAACTAATCGACCTCACGAGTCTTCCCTGCGCAAGTATTCCCTTTGGCAACATCCCAATAATCTTACCCCCGATCAACAGCATCATGACGACGACAAACACGCGTTCCAAACGGAGGAGGGAATCCGTTAAGTCCGATTTTAAGGATAAGGTTTTTTCCTGGATCCATTCAACCACCACATATAATGTAACGACAACAAAAAACGCTCCCCCCTGCACGCCTTTTGAAAAAATCAAAACAGAATAAAGCCACCAGGCAACCAAAGGCCATCTGTTCTTTTGGATCTTCATTACACTGACCAACCCTAAAATAAATAAGATAAAAAATAATGCCCCCTGAGCGCTTCCCCAGAGAACCAGCGGAGATTGCATTTCCTCGATGATCCGGCTGAATTTATAGAAATGTATAGAATCTGAAAAAGAAAAAACTTTCCAAGGATAAAAACCTCCCTGAATTCCGTAAGGATTAATAAAAAAGACCAGCAAATAAATCAAACCTATCTTCAAGATATCTAGGGATTGGCTTCTCATCGTTTTTAATCGACCAGTCTTTTCTTTTTTAATAAATGTCCGACAAAAATATTCCGCCCCTAAAATACCCCCGGCCAGACCGATGAGCGGCGCTCCATAAATAAAACTCCCCAGATGGATATTGTCCCACACCAGTCCCATGACCGGCAAAAGCCAAAGGATCTTCTTTGTTCCGTCTTTCAAATAACTTAACAGGATCATGAGAACGATCTGAATAAAAATATAATTGAAGATTAACGGACGCAAAAGACACCGCGGGGCCAATCCATGCGCCAGAAAAAGAGATAAAACGATTAAGACAGGAATCCGAATTTTTCGCCGGGCGTAAAAAATGAAAAGGATCACCGCCAGCGCCAAAATAAATGCGCGAAAAGCCTTCAGCCCTGTCATTCCTCCAAGCTTGTAGAAAAAATAAAATATGACACTGCCCAACCATTGCGTATAACTCCACGCTTTTGTTTCGTGCTCAAATGGAAAGATATCCTGATGCGGAACCCCACCATGTTCCACCATCCAGCGGGCCGTGCTCAGGTGCCACCATCCGTCTTCGATTTCTAAAGGTTGGTAGAAAAATAAGATGAGAAAAACAAAAAAAATAAAAAGAAATACGGTTGGGGATGTTAATAAAAATGGTTGGCAATTTCTTTTAAACATCACAATAACCCCAAGGAACGGGAAGATTTCTAAATAGATATCCACGTCTTTACAGGACGTGATACTCTTTTAAGTCGAACTCACGTTAACTAAAATCATTCGATCTCAAAAATGAAACAGATAATAACGAGGGCAATTTTAGCATAGAACCTTTTAAATAGTGCATAATTCTGGATAGTAACTGAGATCGTTACTTTAATTTGACTAGAACTTGTCCCAAAATTGCTTCTGTGAATTTGTTGCGGGTTCTGTCCCTGCGGCACCCTGCCGTCCTCATCACCTGCGGGCGGCAGGGAACCCGCCTCCGGGCCACCCGCACGAAAATCCTGACGAGAAATTTTGGGATAAGTTCTAGAAGTTATCCCATAATCATCCGATGATAAGAATTTAAGAAATAAGAATGCGATAAACAAAATACCAGCTAAAATATTCTCGAACCCTAACCAGGAGAAGAATATGAGCTGGGAACGAGT
>JAHFFY010000059.1 GCA_023247705.1 Candidatus Omnitrophota bacterium
GGTATCAAAACCGAACGCATAATCCGTTCCGGATAAAGCATTATCAATGGATTTCGGGACACCAACCACCTTGATGATCCCTTCTTTATAAAGAGACAAAGAAATTTTCAACGTCTCTTCGCCGCCGATGGCGATTAATGCGTCGATACCGCTGCGTTTATAATTTTCCTTAATTTTTTTACAGGATTCCTCGTCCTTCAACGGGTTCACCCGGCTGGTCCCTAAAATGGTCCCTCCGCGATCTAAAATTCCCGAGGTCGATCGCAGATCAAGGATGCGCATGTCATTATCAATTAAACCCAGCCAGCCGTTTTTGATCCCGGTGACCACATATCCGGCCTGCATCCCTTTACGGACGATCGCGCGGATCACCGAGTTTAAACCGGGACAATCCGCTCCTCCTGTTAAAACGCCAATCTTCTTCATCTCAGAAACTCCTCAAGCTCGATAGCCTTGAAAAGGAACATTGGTTTCTGTTTTGTCAGAATAGTCGCCTTTATTCCGTTTGCCTTTATTTTCTTCCGTAATAATTTTAATGACATGGATTCTGACCGTGACCGTCTCTTCAAGCCCAATCATGTCCTGAATTTTATCTTTGATTAATGATTGCAGTTTCGCCGTTAAGTCGGGGATGTTCACATCAGACTTTAAAATCAATCTGGTCTCGATCTCAATGCCTTTTTTGGTGGCGATAATATCCGGCCGTCCCTCTTTAACTTCCGGTTCTCTGGTCAACAAACGCTTCACCATGTCCTCTAACGCGATCAGGGAAATCGTAACGCGGCCGGCGGGGTTATCGAACGCGATTGTTCTTTCTTTCTGTTGAGCTCCGGAAATAATCCTGGCACACATGATGCTAAGAAGAATGAACAAAAGACCGCTCAATCCCACAATAATTCTCACCTGAGTATCATAATAAAAGACATTCATATAATAATTTATCGTCTGAATCAGAGAACGATCAATGATAAACGCAAGAATAATGGTTAAAATCCCGATCGTTGAGATCGTCATCATATAAAAAAGTACGGCAATACGCGTAAAAAATCTCATTTTTTCCCCCTCTCTATGCCTTGGACATTGACATCGATTTCTTTCAAAATAATTTCCGTGGTTTTATCAACGGCAATGCGAATGATATCTTGAATTTGTCTGGCCAGATCAGGGATGTTCATCCCGTAACGGATATAAACCAGCACTTCCAGGGACACCTGACCGTTTTTATCCAGAATAACATTAATGACAGAAGCATTCTTGATCCCCAAAAACTCTGAAACCCGGTGACCCAGATTTTTAGGCGCCAAAGAGACACCGTCGATATCTTTAAGCGCATTAGCGGCAATATCCGCGATCACTTTTTTGTGAATCTGGATCGAACCCAAATCAACTTTATCCGCGTGAATCATGATGATCAACCTCCACTATCATTATTTTTAATGATCTTCTCTAAAAAATGAGTTGAGACAGAACCTTTAACAAAGGACGGATGCCTTAAGATTTCCTGATGTAAACCAATCGTCGTCTTGATCGGGCTGATATAAAACTCATCAAGGGCCCGGAGCATGATATTAATCGCCTCTTCTCTGGATTTCCCTCGGGTAATCAATTTTGCCAACATGGAATCATAATAAGGCCCGATTTCATAACCAGAATAAATATGTGTATCGACGCGCACCCCCGGCCCGCCAGGCAGATTGAGTTCTTCGATCCTTCCAGGACAGGGCATAAAATTATTTTTGGGATCCTCGGCATTGATCCGGCATTCGATGGCGGCCCCAGTCATTTTCACTTCGTCTTGTTTGATCTTTAATTTTTCGCCGACGGCAATGCGGATCTGCTGTTTCACAAGATCAATGCCCGTGACCATTTCAGTCACCGGATGTTCGACCTGGATCCGCGTGTTCATCTCCATGAAATAAAACGCTCCACTGGGATCCAGCAAAAATTCAACAGTCCCCACTCCCCGATAATTGACCGAACGGGCGACCTTGACGGCTGTTTCGCCCATCTTTTTACGTAATTTACTGTTAAGGGCCGGCGATGGAGATTCTTCCAGCAATTTCTGATAACGTCTTTGAATACTGCAATCTCTTTCTCCCAAATGAATCACATGCCCATGATGATCGGCCACGATTTGTATTTCGATATGCCGCGGTTCGGTAATGTATTTTTCGATATAAACATCCGGATTCCCAAAATTGAGTTCGGCTTCATTCCGCGCCATATTAAAAAAATTGGTCAAACTCACATCGTTGTGACAAATGCGCATCCCTTTGCCGCCACCGCCGCCAGACGCTTTAATAATCACAGGATACTTAATCTTTTTAGCGATATCAATAGCTTCTTCCTGATTTTTGACCACCCCTTTGGCGCCGGGCGTGAGCGGAACACCGATCTTGCGGACACTCTCCCTCGCGGTGACCTTGTCTCCCATGGCGCGGATCGCCTGAGGTGTCGGACCGATGAAAACAATATGGCAGGATTCGCAAATCTCGGCAAAGTGCGCGTTTTCCGCGAGAAAACCATAACCGGGATGAATGGCCTCAACGTCGGTGATTTCCGCTGCAGAAATAATCGCGGGAATATTCAGATAACTGTCTTTGCTGGGCGCATTCCCTATACAAACCGCTTCATCGGCAAAACGCACGTGCAGAGAATTTTTATCAGCCTGCGAATAGATCGCCACGGTCCGGATATTTAATTCTTTGCAGGCCCGAATCACCCGAAGCGCAATTTCACCACGATTGGCAATTAAAATCTTGGAGAACATAGGATTTAAATTTAAAGCGGTTCAACAGCAAAAAGCTTCTGTCCGAATTCAACAGGTTCAGCATTCTCAACAGCGATTTCGACAACTTTACCTCTTACTTCTGATTTAATTTCATTCATCAGTTTCATGGCTTCGATAATGCAAACGACCTGTCCAATTTCAACAGTCTGTCCCATTTCTATAAAAGGCGGGGATTCCGGAGACGGGGCGCGATAAAAAGTCCCCACCATGGGAGATACGATTTCTTTGGCGGTTTTAGATAGGTTGGAGGCATTGGATTGGGCAACATTTTCCAACGGATTTTTAGAGTTGGGGATTGTTTCAACACGGTAAGGCGGGGGCATGCGAATCGGTTCAATCACATCCTGAGAAGTTTTCTTGAGTTTGATCTTAAAGCCTTCTTTTTCAACCTCCAATTCAGCGAGATCATTCTCATTCATGAGGTTGATCATCTCTTTGATCTCTTTTAGGTTCATTTCTGTACCCTTTCGACATATTGACCGTTACGAGTATCGATCTTGACCCAATCTCCTTTATCAATAAAAAGGGGGACTTGGACTTGCGCTCCGGTATCTATCGTCGCCGGTTTTGTTCCCGAGCGCGAGGAGTCGCCCTTGAAGCCAGGTTCTGTTGCTGCAATCTGGGCTGTGATAAAATTCGGCAAATAAACTTTTTGGATTTGGCTTTTATAATAAACAGCCGTAATATCCATATTGTCCTGAAGAAAATTCACCACGTCTCCCATTTGAGATTGAGAGATTGAATTCTCTTCAAAGTTTGTTTGATCCATAAAATGGAACGTGTCGCCTTCGCGATATAAATACTGCATCTTCTTCTCATCTAAGAAGACATCATCAATTTTGTCTGCAGAGCGGAGGGTCCGATCCAAATTAAGGTCGGTCTTTAAATTCTTTAACTTAGCGCGGATGAAAGCACTCCCTTTTCCAGGCTTAACATGTTGAACCTCAGTTACGATATAGACTTCATTGCTGACTAAAATTGCCATCCCTGTTTTGACTTCATTGATCGATAGAGCCACTTAAAACCTCACATCCTTGTTTTGTTATTAAAACCATATCCTCAATCCGAATTCCAAACTGATGCGGGATGTAAACCGCCGGTTCAACGGTACAAACCATCCCTTCCTTCAAAATAACATCGCTCCTGGAAGATAGGCGAGGATCTTCATGAATTTCCAACCCCACGCCATGCCCGAGAGAATGACCGAAAAATTTCCCTAACTTTTGTTTTGTTAAATAGTTGCGTGCCTGAAAATCAACCTTGCTAGCGCAAACACCAGCTTTGATGGATTGTATCGCTAGGTACTGGGCCTGACGGACATGCTCATAGACTTCGCTCACAAAACGGGGTATTTTACCTAAAAAGACCATACGTGTCAAGTCAGACTTATAGCCATTATAGTCAATCCCCGTATCAATCAGCACGGGTTCGTTGCTTTGAATGATCCGGTCGGAAATCCTCGCGTGGGGAAAGCAGCCGTTGGGCCCGGAGGCAATGATTGGTGGAAAGGAAAACGAAACTTGCCCGGCCTTAACGAACGCTTCCAATTGATCCATCAGATCGCTCTCTCTGATCCCTGGTTTGACTGCCCCTTTAATCATCTTTAAAGCCTCTTTATGAATCCTTAAGGCCTTTCGGATTTGATTAACCTCCAACTCAGACTTAATCATGCGCAAATTTTCGACTAAACTGTTAACACTCACCAGCTTAATCTGTTTAGGACATTTTTGCTGGAGAACTTTATAGGTGGCCAATGATAGATAACGATCATCGAACCCCAAACGTTTGATCTTTAATTGCGCGGTCAATTCAAACAACGTATCCATCCAGGATGTTTGATAACGTTTAACCGTCATTCCGGTTAAAGCACTTTTGGCTTCCAAGATATAACGGAAATCAGTGATATAAAAAACCTTTTTGCGGGACACTAGAAGCCATGATTCTGATGCGGGAAAATCGGTCAGATAACGGATATTGACATCCTTGGACACCAGATAGGCATCAATCTCCGGTTTTTCAAAGGAAGAAATAAGTTGCTGGATTTTCGAATTCATTTGTTTAAGAGCTGAATGATCGCCTGAAGTCCTAACAGATAGCTGTGTGGTCCAAATCCAGTGATTTGTCCACAGCTCACCGGAGCGACTAACGACATATGCCTAAAATCTTCCCGGGCATGGATATTGGATAAATGGACTTCAACCGTCGGCAGGTTGACTGCGGAGATCGCATCGCGGATCGCGATACTGGTATGCGTATAAGCGGCAGGATTGATCAAAACAGCGCTGAACTGATTTTTTTTCGCTTGACCGATCGTATCCACAATATTTCCCTCATGATTGGATTGAACAATCGTCAAAGACAACTGATGTTGCGCGGCAAGTTTTTCCAGCTGAGCGTTGATTTCGGCCAAAGTAACCTTTCCATAAATATCCTGTTCTCTTTGTCCCAGCAGATCTAGGTTCGGTCCATGAATGACCAAAATTTTCTTCACCGCGATCAACTCCTTTCAACCTGAATTTTATAATGAAGAAAACGCTCCTCCGGCGCAATCCATTATTTTTCGGCCTCTTCGACCAACATAACAGGGATACCATCTTTCACCGGAAATTTTCGTCCGCATTTTGTACAGACAATTTTATTATCTTTGAATACAACATCCGATTGGCAGGCTGGACAAGCCAGAATAGCTAATAATTCTTGATCAATCATTGTTTCCCGTTCTGGTTTTGGTTAAACAATTCGACATATTTCAATTGCAACTCATAGATAGCGCCGTTTAACATATCACCTTCTTCTTTCGACAGATTTCCCGTCGTCTTTTCCCTTAAAATCACCAAGGTATCAATAATTAATTTCGCCTTTCTTAAATCCCGTTCAATCCGATTGTCGACCGGATTAGGGAATTCCCCCAAAAAAATCATGGATTGAAAGGCCAAACTCGAGATATAACTTATAAAATTAAACTCGCCATAATCCATCTCTTCTTCGCCAGAAGCACCTGCGTCAGAAGATTGCTCAAGGTTCGATTTTCCGATGATGATCTCTTCCTTCTCTTTAGAAACCGAATCTTTCCATGATTCATCAATATGTTTATCTTGATTCATTGGAATGTCCCTTCACATAACATTAATAAAAGTAAACCATCAAAAAAATATGAACAATTTTTTATGCGTGTTAGGATAACACCCCCGCCACCCATTGTCAATAAAACTCCCGCCGTAGTTAGTCAGAAGTTAAGAGGATTTTTCCTGCAATTTTCAAAATATCATACTGAGTGATAATTCCGCAGAGATCTTTTCGCTCACGGGCAACAATCGGAATACAGCCATATTTATGTTTGACCATCAAGAGCACAGCCGAACCGACACAGTCGTCCGGGAAAAGATTGCGAGGATTGTGCGTCATCACTTGCTTGAGAATGTAAGAATCCAGCGTTTCTTTATTATAAAACCAGTTGCCGTCATCGGAGACACGCGGCGATTGAATACGGTAAAGATCTCTCTGGGTCACGATGCCTACTAATTGATTGTTTTGATCAACAACGGGCAGATGTCGGATATGAAACGTCCGCAATTTTTCTTCCACCAAGCTGAACAGATCGGTTTCTTTAATGGAAATGACGTCTCTGGTCATGATTTCACTGATCTTGACCGTATTCAAAAGTCGTCTGATGTAATAATCTTCGCTGCGGTTTTGATTCATCATTTTTTTATAAAAACCCTCATTAGAATCCTGATCAATTGGGTCATTCCTCAGTTCTCTCTTTAAAAGAAATCAAAATATTAAAAGGAAGTTCAGGATAGTTGATTAACTCTTTAGGAAAAGAAGGAAACGGGCTAGCATTTTTAATGCTCCTGACCCCTATGTCCTGTAAATATAGATTATTCGACGTCTTTTGTCCGATCAGTCTGACTTGTTTTAATGCTCCATTCGCGGAAAGTACAAACGCGACATGAACTTCGCCGTAATTTGATTTTAAAGAATAAATCTTATGAGCTTGCTGTTCGATCCGTCTGCTGAGATCTTGAAAATATTTGTTATAACTCGGGTTATTAATCTTCTCCGACTTTAACTCTGATATCGTTATCTTCCCCGGGCTATAAAAGCTATCGATATTTTGTGTTTGTTTCAAATCAAGATGCGATCGACCGGAAAGGCGATCGATATCCTTCATTAAAGGACCCGGCACCTTGGAATCAAATTTATAAAGTTCCTTGGAACTTCGCATTAATTTGCTTTCCTGAATCCCCTTATTCTGTCGATGGGTCAGTTCAATCTTCATAGGATTGACCGGTTCCTTTTTCTTATCAATTAACACAGATTGATAGATCAATTCTAAATCGTTTTTTTTGGCATAATGCACACGAGGAATTTTAATATAAACAAAATTGATGAATAAAGCGATATGCAGAAGACAGGAACCAATCAAGGCATAGATAAAAATTCGGTTTTCTATAACATTCAGATTGCTTCGCACGGCTGAAAGACCTTTCCTTTTCTCGACCTGATATTTATGTACAGATGAAATCGAAGACAAACAAAACCCCTACCACGGTCATCGTTACGGCTTAGGACTAAAAATCTCTTTGATAATATAACGAATAAACCGTAATGTATCTATAATCGGATTTATCTTGCTGGCCTCATCAAGATAAATTGTTTGAACAGGGACTGAATATATCTTAAAATTTTTTTTACTCGCTTTGATCAGGACCTCTGTCTCGATCTCATAATCCCCGGCGGTCAACTTGATTTCCTTCAGGATATCACAACTGATCAATCGAAATCCGCATTGCGTATCAGGGATCTCTTGCTTACAAAGGCCGGATATCAATCCGGACATAAAACGATTTGTGCACAACCGTACCAACGGCATTCCCTGATGATTGTGCATACGGTTCCCGGTGATAACACTCCTGGGATTGGCTTTCGCTTTTTCAATGAATTGGGGAATGTCTGCCGGATCGTGTTGACCATCGCCATCCATCGTCAACACCCACTCATAATTCTTCTGGATCGCATAATAAAATCCATCTTGCAGGGACGCACCTTTCCCTTTGTTCTTCTCATGCAGAATCACCACAGCCCCTCGCGCCTGCGCGATCTGGCCTGTATGATCGCAAGAGCCATCATCGATCACCACCACGGCAAATCCTTTCAGCCTTAAAGTTTCTACAACTTGACCGATTGTTTTCGCTTCATTAAAAGCTGGAATCACGATACAAAATCTCATTTGGTCCAAAACTCCCGGAACATCAGCCACTGTGTAGGATATTGGCGAATTTTTTCTTCAATGACTGTGGTGTATTGGTGCATGATCGTCAAAAGAACATCATGCGGCACGTCCTCTTTGCCGGCCGCTGGAGGGTAAATAACCGATTCGAACTCAAGTGTGAAGGAATCGTCCGGATTCCGTAATAGAAATATCGGAATAATTGGCGCGCCGGTTTTGGAGGCGAAAATCGCGGCCCCCTTGGGGATCAGCGCTTTTTTTCCCAAGAAATCCATCTCCTCCCCGTTTTGAGTGAAATCACGATCAGCCAGTAAAGCGATCAACCTGTTTTCTTTTAACGCTTCCAGACAGCGGCGGATCGCCGCGCTTGTGGGGACGATCGACATTCCCCACGCCTCGCGTTGATTATTAAAAAGATCATTCACCGGCCGTTCCTTATGAGGCAAGGCGATGGCGACAACACGGTGGCCCAGAATACTCATTACGGCAGCCCCCAATTCCCAATTACCGATGTGGGCCGTAATGATAATCCCTCCATTTTTATTTTTTAAAGCTTCATACAGCCTTTCAACATTCTTGATCTTGATATTCTTCTTGATATATTCTTCATTCAGCGTCTTTTTCATGCGGAAGAAATCAACGAGATATTTTCCGAAATTTCTAAAGACTTCCCGCGCTAACGCGTGAAGATTATCTTCCGATCGCAAAATAATTTTTAAATTGTTCTTAACGGCCCTCCGGTCCCGGAAAGACATAAAGAAATGCAGATCGGATAAAAAAATCCCGATCGCATAAGCCGTTTTTAAAGACAAACGATGTACACAAAATTGCCCTAATTTATAAAGAAGATACCTAAACATTCCGTTTTAAATTAAAAGACTTAAAATTTCCCCCTCAAACGATTGGAAATAACGAAACGCATCAGGAAACATTTTGTTATACAGAATGATGCAGAATTAACTTAGCAATGTCTAGGGCCGCATAAGGATGTCCGTTGGCAAAAGCAGCTTTACGCATGGAAGCCAATCGTTCCGGAGAGTTCATCAGTAATTCGATTTCCTCTCCGATGTCATTGGTCCTGTCGACCCTGATTGCGATGCCTCTTTTAAGAAGAAAATCCGTATTACGCATTTCTTGCCCCGGCAGTGGATTGATAATGACCATGGGCAATCCTTTGACCAGGCACTCGCTGGTTGTCATGCCGCCGGGCTTGGTAATAATGAGGGTCGATATCTCCATCAACTCATCGACATTCTCGACATATTCGAAAACGACAATCTTTTTGTTCGTTTTCTTGGGAACTTTCCTCAGCCAGCGGACCAATCGTTTATTGGTCCCCGCCAAGACAATCATCTGAAAATTCTTTTTGATCTTGATTAAACTTTTAACGACATCTTTAATCGGGCCTAATCCTTGTCCCCCGCCCATAATCAGGACAACCGGTAAATCCTCCTGAAAGCCCAAGCGCTGGATAACGGCTTTCTTATTTAAAGGTTTCGCAAAACTGGATTGAATAGGAATTCCCAGAACTTTAATCGCCTCCGGTTGAATTCCTTTGATGACAAAACGATCACGGGATTCTTCCGACGGGACAATATAGTAATCGACTCCTTCGTTTAACCAAAACGAATGCGGGGCGTAATCCGTTAAGACCCCGAGGAGCAGAAAGTTCAATCGATTGGCTCTTTTATAATCCGCCACCATACCGCAGGGAAAGGCCTGGGTGCAAACAACGGTATCAGGAGAGAATTTATGAAAGAGCTCATCCAGCTTGTTATGGCTGGTTTTATGCAGGAAGCGTTTGATCGAGTCAATTTTTTTCACCACGTTAGGGTTATCATAAAGGTAATCCCAGACCTTGGGTGTTCTTTTGATAATCCCCATGTAGGCTTTGTTAACGACTTTTTCTAAGGTAGGGTAAGTATAACCGAATCCGTTGATACTCATAATCTCTACGGTGGGATCAAGCTTGCTTAAGGCCTTTTCGATCGCCAACGTCGCTGCGCGATGACCGGACACCTTCGTAATATACATTAAAAGAATGCGACGTAGTTTAGAGATTTCATGGCTAATCATGACACTTTATCCCGATGGCCGTATTTACAATCAAGTTTTATCCGGTTCTAATACCGCCAAAACCGCGCCAATCTTCGCTTCTTCGCCTTCGTTCACCTGAATCTTTTGAATGCGCCCCGCAACTTCCGCGGCAACATTAAAGGTCGCCTTATCCGTAACCAGTTCCACCACATCATCGCCTTCCTGAACAAAATCACCGGATTTAAAATGCCAGAAAGCAACAGTCGCTTTCGTAATCCCCTCACCTAATTCGGGCAAAACAATATTATTCATCGAACAACATTTCTCTCTTCTTCTTTATTGAGCTTTTCCTTCACAACTCTAAATTGTTCGCCCACATCGGTATCGCCAGAGAGCAATTTAGAATTTTTTTTAATAGAAGGAAGCTCATTAAGATTAAACTGATCACAAAAACACTTGATCATCCGTTTCTTGACATCATCCATATCAATCAGCTGATTTTTAATCCTGCTGATCGATGTCATCTTGACATCCAATCCACACGGTCGGATCAGGGAAAAAAGATCTAAATCCGTATTCACATTGACGGCCATCCCATGAAAGGAAACCCATTTCTTGACACCAATTCCGATGGAGGCAATCTTATCTTTTCCGACCCAAACACCGCGCTGCCCCAAAATTCTATGAGCCACTATATCAAAATCTTGTAATAAATCAATGGCAACTTGCTCTAATTTATGCAAAAAAACTTTCAAATCACGGCCAAAATGGTTTAAATTAAAAATCGGATAGGTCACCAGCTGCCCCGGGCTGTGCAGCGTGACTTCCCCCCCGCGATCAATACGAACAATCTGGATCCCTTGTTCTGTAATTTGTTGTTGAGGTATGAAAAAATTATTTTCCGCAGCCAGCCGTCCCAGTGTGAACACAGGAGGATGTTCACACAACAGAATGGTATTGTTTCCGCCTTGGATAACTTCCTGTACGGTTTTTCTTTGTAAATTCAGACCTTTTTGATAATCGATTAATCCCAGATCTTGTAATTGGAATAAAAAAGGCGAGTTCATGATTGAATAAAAAGGTTGAAAAATGTTTAACCAGCGCGTCCTCTCGAAGAGTACCTCTGAGTATCGATTTTCTGCCTTGAGGAGAAACGCTGTCCTTGAGTGACACCCTACCCCAGCTCCATGAAGACGCGAATCTCGAAGTCCGGTTTGATTTTACCAGTCCGTACTTTTTCGATTTTCATAAATTCATCTCCTTTTTAAAAAAAATGCGAAATTCCGAATACATACCGTAACCTTATATTTAGCGTCGTTAACTCGGTTCCAGATATATGTCCGGGAATTCTTGCCACTAATTTAAACACCTGGGACTGAATATTCAATCAATTCTGCAATAACATAATGGCTTTAATGAGGAATGGATAAATATCGTTTTGACCTCCAACACAAGTTATGATCCAATCATTTGGATCGGGATTGCCTCGCTCTGCACAGCCATCTGTTTTCCCCAGAATATCATTTTGCAGTTTGTTTAACGCATCGGCAAAATCTCCATCTGCGATTTTGGCCAAAACAGCATTGATCTTATTGGTCAGAGTGTTTCTCATGTTGGTATTTTTAAAATCACTATTATCCAAGACATTAATAGCATTGATAGCATTATTTAACTCTTGAATAATGGCACTCGTAACCGTTAAGGCCACGACCGTAATATTACTCGGCAGCTCACTATTTTCAAAGCCATCGTTAACAACAAGACTGATAACATAAGTCCCCGGAAGATCCGGGATGAAGCCCGTTTCAACAAGTTGCGGGTCTTGTATCTCAGCCTGACTTCCCAGGGGAGCACTGACGATACTCCAGTTGTAGGTCAAAGAATCAAGATTAGCATCGGAACTGGCATGACCGTTTAGAGAAACATTCTCTCCCACCAAAACAGATTGATTCATTCCTGCATGGGCAACGGGCTTGATGTTATCAAAACTCACTTTGACGGAATCCGGAGCACTGGCGGCTTCAAATACGTCAGTGACAATTAACTGAATAACATAATCCCCATGAACATCAGCGATAAAAGTCGGCATCTCAGCTGTAGGATCATCTAATTCAGCCAAACTGTTAAGAGGTCTTGTCGTAAAATTCCAGAAATATGTGAAACCATCATCATCATAACTTTGGCTGCCGTCAAGTTGAACTACAGTTCCTAGGGTGATAATCGCTTGATCAAGCCCGGCATCCGCAACAGGAGCCGTGTTTTCTGTGCTGACGATGATTTCATCGCTAGCACTCATCGCTCCTAAACTATCTGTAACCACCAGCTCGATCACATAATTTCCTAAAACATCCGGTGTGATCGTTGGATTAAGTGACGCCGGATCGATCAATTGAGCCGTACTTCCTGCCGGTTTTGAGGTTAATGTCCACAAGAACGTCAAAGGGGTATTTCCATCCGGATCAAAACTCCCGCTGCCGTCTAGAGTGGCCGCAATCCCGGGATGAACCGTTTGATCCAATCCAGCATCCGCGATTGGTTTTTTATTCGCGGTTTCAAGAGACAGTATCCAGACAGCCCCCCGGTCAGCCCCACCGTCATCATCTAAGTCTGCCCCAACAATAATTTCACCTGTTCCATCTCCATCTAAATCACCCATCGAACTAACCGCTATTCCAAAATGATCGTGATCGTCTAAAGTGCCTGTAAGTCCTCCGGAAATACCGCTAACCTTTTCATGAGCTTTAACGGTTCCATCGGCATTAAGAAACAATAACCACGTCGCCCCGCGATTAACGCCGCCATCATCATCAAGATAAGCCCCTGCGGCTAGCTCAGGCACCCCATCGCCGTCAAGATCACCTATTGATTCCAAGGAGACGCCAAAGCGGTCGGAATCATCCAACACTCCAGAAAAATTTCCATGCACATCGTTAATTTTCTGGAAGGTGTTGACTGTGCCATTGCTGTTAAGAAATAAAATATATGCAGCGCCTCGTTCCACACCAACTTCTTCATCCAATATCGCTCCGACTGCCAGTGCATGAGATGTTGGAGCCTGAGTCCCCAGATTTCCCAGCCATGCGAGTGATGTCCCAAACAGATCGTTATTTCCAAGGATTGGGCCGTTTCCTTGTGACTGGCTGATCTTTCGAACAGTGGAAACCATACCAGTAGAATTTAATGATAGAATCCACACGGCACCCGCCTGGGCCTGACCATCGGTTAATCCTGTGCCGTCATCATCCCCGGGGGCGCCAACCGCTAATTCTTTGAGTCCGTCATTGTCTAAATCGCCCATAAAAGCCAATGAATTTCCGAAATCGTCATTCATATCCAAAACTCCTGATGGAAAACCGCCTGCGCCCTCAGCAATTTTTTGATATGCCTTTACGGTTCCGTCACTATTAAGGCGCAGTATCCAGACGGCACCCTTGAGATTCCCGGCAAAAAAATTTGATTCACCAACAGCAATATCAATGACATGATCGCCGTCAAGATCACCAAGAGAAGAGACCGATACCCCAAAGAGGTTTGCCGTCAGCGTTCCGGGAGGAAGCCCCCCCTCACCATTGGCAATCTTTTGTTCCGCTGCGACAGTTCCATCACTATTAAGAAATAAAATCCACACCGCCCCCGGGCCATCGAAGGCATTACCAACAGCGACGGCTCTGGGGGTAGGGGCTCCCGGCCCAAGATGACCTAACCATTTCACCGACCGGCCAAAACGACCTCCATTGGCAAGAGGCCCGTTAAAATTTCCCTCCGTGGAACTGATCTTTTTATGAGATTTAACCCAGACTAACGGATCAATAGTTTCTCCCGTATAAAGCGTTTGAATTTCCTGGGCGCTTAACGCTCTTCTGTAATATCGAAAATCATCCAGCACTCCCGACAAAAATGTATTCCCTGTCCCCGCGCTATTCGTTCCACCCAAAATAAATCGATCTACCTGTCCGCTTCCATTAACATCCCCTAACCATGCACC
>JAHFFY010000060.1 GCA_023247705.1 Candidatus Omnitrophota bacterium
TATGATGTATTACAATTGCAAACGGGCGCATTCAACGCTCGGTTATCTGAGCCCCGTTGCATACGAAAAAAAGCACGCAGTATGTCTTAACTGATTGTCCACTGGTTGGGGGAAGGTCATTGTCCTGTATGTTTTGAGAAGGAGAAGTTAATTATGGCTTTGCAGCCTTTGGAGCATGGCCTTACTTGCCCGAATTGTAAAGTCTCTTATGGAAATAATGGAAGATACCCGGGAGGAGCTTCTCTATAGTTAACATGGATTTCCGTCAACTATTGTCACGAAAAAATTATGGGTATGCGCTACCCAGGAGAGAAAAGGTGTCTGGATTTATTTGTTCAAATGATCGTATATGAAAGAAACAGACAATATGGAATTATATCAATATATTTATGAGGATTGTAAAGCTGCATTCTTAGATGAATGGAGAAGAAAGCAATCTTTAGAGAATGCGGTTAGGTTATATTTTTCATTTTATTCACTATTTTTAGGATTGGGTTTATTTAAGATAGATAAGTTTTATACATTATTGTTAACTTTCTTAGGAATACAGAATTTCTTTATGTATTTTTTGACTTTTATAATTTATTTAACTTTAATTTATTGTGAATTTCGAGGACTATGGATTACTGTAAAAGCGATGAAAATGGGTAGATATCGAACTTTTCCTAAGCCAAGTCAATTAATTGAAAGAATGACAAACAAGAATTCAATAATTTATTTGAAATCATTATCGCAAGATTTTGCTAAATCTCAAATATATAATGAAAAAGTTAATGATAAAAGAGCGGATTTATTGAATGAAAGCTATAAATTTTTAGAATGCTTGATAATCTTTTCTACGATATTTTTTCTAAGTATTTTTTTTGTGTTAATAAAGGAGGGAAAATTATGGTAGATGATAAAAAGAAAGATGATAAGGGAAAAGCGAAAGATGACGATGAAATAGTTGATTTTGATGATCATATTATTACTGAGGGGGCAGATGACAAAGATACAAGAAAGAAATAAATGCGTTTACCTAACTGACTAGGTTGAGCGATTTAGCATCCAACCTCTAACATTTAACGGAGATAAATGATCAAAACCACCGACTACATCGCCCAATTCCTCGCCCAACAAGGTGTCAAACATGTGTTTGGTTTGACCGGCGGCGCGGTGGTGCATTTTTTTGATTCGGTTTCTAAAACACCGGGGATGAACGTGGTGTTTAATCATCATGAGCAGGCGGCGGCGTTTGCCGCGCAGGCTTACGCGCGCGTGGCCGAAGGGTTGGGGGCGTGTTTTGTGACGACCGGGCCCGGCGGGACCAACGCAATCACCGGGCTGTGCGCGGCGTGGCTGGATTCGATTCCCTGTATTTATATTTCCGGCCAGGCGCGGCTGGCGCACACGACGCAAAATAAACCGATCCGGCAATTGGGCACGCAGCAGCTGGATATCATCGCGCTGGTTGCTCCGGTCACCAAATATGCGGTGATGATCACGGATGTGAAGAGGATCCGTTATGAATTGGAAAAAGCGGTCTATCTCGCGCAGACCGGGCGGCCGGGGCCGGTGTGGATTGATGTGCCGCTGGATTTTCAGTGGGCGATGATTGATCCGGACCATTTACCGGGATTTGATCCCAAGGAATTTAAAAAGGTCGTTGCAGACCAACAGGTATTAGAGAAGCAGATCGGGGAATGTGTGCGTTATTTGAATGAGGCCAAGCGGCCTTTGGTTTTGGCCGGGCATGGGGTGCGGTTGGGGCACGCGGGAGAGGAATTCCGGAGGTTCATTGAAGTGTTTGCGATCCCTTTTGTCACCAGCTGGAATGCGAGCGACCTTTTAGCGACGGACCATCCGTTGTACGCGGGGCGGCCGGGGTTGTTCGGGCAGCGCGGGGCCAATCTGGCGGTGCAGAATTGCGATTTGTTGTTGGCGCTGGGGTCGCATCTGTGCATTCCTTTGACCGGGACGATGTTCGAGGCCTTCGCGCGCGAGGCGAAGATCATTATGGTCGATACCGATCCGGATGAACTCAAGACCCGCACGGTGCGGGTCGATCTGGCGGTTGAATGCGACGTGAAATCATTCCTGAAGGAAATCACCCGGCACACCGGCGACCAAAATCCACCGACACCCGATCACGATTCCTGGCGGCAACAATGTCAGAGGTATCAAACCACCTACAACGCGATTCCGGCGGAATGGTTTCAACAAAAAGAATATGTAAACCCCTATGTTTTTGTCGATGCGCTCTCGGATGCGTTGGGGTCAGAGGATGTGATTGTGGTGGATGGAGGAGGCACGATTAACCAGATTACGTTTCAATCCTTCAAAGTCAAAGAAGGGCAGCGGTTGATCATCTCCGCCGGGCTGTGTTCGATGGGTTCCGGTTTGCCGGAAAGTGTCGGCGCCTGTTTTGCCTCCGGCGGCAAACGGACGATTTGTTTGTGCGGGGATGGAAGTATGCAGCTGAATATCCAGGAATTGCAGACGATCATGCATCATCGACTGCCGGTCAAGATTTTTATTTTTAATAATGAAGGCTATTTGTCGATCCGTCAGACCCAGCAGGGATTTCTGGAAGGGCGTTATATCGGGTCGAGTGCCGAAGGCGGGTTGAGTTTACCGGATTTTAAAAAAGTCGCGCAGGCTTACGGGATCGAGGCGCTGCAGGTGACACAGCACGGGGAATTGAAAGAAAAAATTCAGCGGGTTTTGCGTCACAGCGGACCGGTGGTCTGTGAAGTGCTGGTGGAGAAAAATCAGGAGGTCGCCCCCCGGCAGGGCTTTGAGAAACTGCCGACCGGGGTTTACCGGCCGCGGCCGCTGGAGGATATGGACCCTTTGCTTGACCGTTGGGAGTTTGCGGAGAATATGATCGTGAAGCCGTTGGGGGAGGCGGGTTGAGGGGGAAGGCTAGACGTTAGATGTTTTTATTCTCCGTCATTGCGCGCCCCTGCCGTTTTGTTTCGGTTTGTGCTTTTAAACAAAACGAAACAGCAGGGGCGCGCAATGACGGAAAGTATTGGAGAATGAAACGGTGAATTTGCGCGCGGGCGGGGCGGTTGGGCTCGCTGGCGATTCAGGCGAAGGCGAGCCCAACCGCCCCTGCGCGCGGACAAGGCATTGCAAAAAAATGAACCAAAGAAAACGGACAAACCTATGATCCCCAAAACCATTTCCATTGTCGTCGCCGCCTTTAACGAGGAAAAAAATATCGAAGCCGCCATCGACAGTGTGACCGGCGCGATGGAGGGATTTGTTTCTGATTACGAAATCATCGTGGTCAATGACGGGAGCATCGACCGCACCGGCGCCCTCGCTGAAGCAAGAGCGAAGAAAAATCCCCGGGTCAAAGTGATCCATAATAAAACCAACGGCGGATTCGGCTGCACCTTTGCCCGCGGCGTCCGGCAGGCGACCAAAGAGTATGTGACCGGTTTTCCCGGCGATAACGACGCGTCCGCTTTATCGTTAAGGGATATCATCCAGGCGGTCGATGGTGAAGACCTCGTCATCACCTATGCCAAACACATCCGCAACCGTAGTGTATTGCGCAACATCATTTCCAAAACGTTTGTCCTGTTTTTAAACATCCTGTTCGGGTTGAACCTGAAATATTACAACGGTCTTCTGATTTGCCGCCGGGAACTCTTCCAGTCGATCCCGATCAAATCGACGGGCCTGGCCGCGATCGCCGAGTGTGTCGTCCGTTTGATTAAATCCGGCTGCAGTTATAAAGAGATCTGTTTCGAACACACCGGCCGACAGTATGGCCGGTCGACCGCCTTGAGTCTGCGCAGCCTCAAAAGTGTGACCCGCACCATCCTTATTTTAATCCAGGACATTTATTTCGCGCCCCCCAGACGAGAAGAGATATGCTCTACCTTGTAACGAGCCTCCTGTTCTTTTTTCTGTCGGTCGTGGTCCATATTTTCTGGTGCCGCCGGCAGAAAAAACAAGACCTGCACATGACGACGTTTTGCCTGATCGCTTTGACCGTTTTAGGGTGTTACGGGATGTTTCTTGCTTTCATTCAAAAAGCATTTCAGGGGCAGTTCGGCCTGACCTTCTGGAGTTGTCCGCTTCAACTGACCAGCATTGTCCTTTATGTTCTGTTCATTCCCATTTATTTGATATTTTATTTCGGAACAAGGGTTGAAAGCCCTTCCAAAAAAATGGTTTTGCTCATCGAACAGCACGGCGCATTGTCCCCGGAAGATTTCTTGAAATATTTTTCGGACGAACATCTTGTTTTGACCCGGCTGGATGACCTTGAGCGGTCTTACTGTGTTGTTCTGGAAAATAAAGTGTATCGATTAACAGATCAGGGCCGGACGATCGCCCGCGTATTGAATCTTTATCAATGGATCACCGGAAGGGTGATCGGAGGGTAAACGGTTTGAATTCGATGAATGCGTTGGATTGGTTGGTCGTTGGAAATGCCTTTTTCAGTTTATCTGTTTTTGTCCTCTGTCATATTTTAATTTTTCGATTTACCAAACACGCGGCGGTCCTGAAGTGGGTTAAACGGTTTTTTATGATTGGCCTCGCCGTGAATCTGATCGGATACAGCGTTTATCCATTCGGCGGGTTTGTTTCCACGTCGATGACTAAGCCGCCATATCCATGTTTTATTGAAGAAAACACGTTCACGTTTCCATTGAAATTGTTGGGACTGTTGTTGTCGGTTTTCATTTACGGCGTTTCAGCTTTCCTGTATGTTCTGTGCGTGCTCGGGCCGTATGAATCATCGATCCGTTTGCGGCTGATCCGGGAATTATCGTTCGCCGGCTTGAAAGGATTAACGACCAAGGAAATTTTACAACGCTACAACGCGATGATGATTATCCAGCGGCGATTGGACCGGCTGGTCGCCTCCGGAGAGTTGCGGCGGGAAGGATCGTTCTACCGGTCGGGCAAATCGCAGAATGTGTTTCTTTTGATTGAGATGATGGCGGGGTTTTTGGCGAGGTGTATTGGAGAAAAAGGGAAGTAGTTAGCGAGTTGGCGGGTTTAACGGGTTTGCGAGTTCTCAAATTCGACAACCCGTAACTCGCCCGTCATTGTTTCGACTTAACGATTAAACAACGATGTCCCGCAATGACGAAAGCGATCGGTAAAGACTGGGGCCCTGGGGACTGGGGCACGGGAGACCCTTCAGCAGATTTGATTATGATGAGACAAAAATTTTTATATCCTTGTATTAAATTGATCCTCCCGTTCTTCGCGTGGATGATTATCTTCCACGACTTTCTTCTGCGGCACAACACGATCAACCACGACACGATCCCGCATTACACCGGCGTTAAATTTTTCATAAACAATCTTTTGAACGGGGTGTTTCCGTTATGGGACCCGTTTATTTATCTCGGCTCGCCTTTCTACGGGATGATCATCAACGGGTTTTTTAATCCTCTGATTTATTCGGTCGGTATTGCGGTGATGCTGGGGTGCGATTATTATCAAGCTTACCTGATTTATCTGGTATTGAGTTTCTTTTTGGTCAGCCTCGGTTTTTATCTTCTTTCGAGGGAGATCCTGCGGAATGATTTTTATGCTTTCCTCGCGTATCTGATCTTTATTTTTTCTGGAATAGGGACGATGATTTTTACCCAGATCAATATGCTGTTGGTCCTGATTCCAGCGGTGTGGTTTTTTTATTTCTTGTTGCGGTTTCTCCGCTCGTTTCAAAAAGGAGATCTCCTGGGATTGACCTTCAGTGTCATGATCATGTTGACGTCGTATCTGCCGTTTCATACGTTCACGCTGATTGCGGTTTTTATCCTGGCCGGCAGTGTTATCAACCTGCGGGAAATGATCAGGTGTGCTCAGAAAAGTTTCGCGTTTGCGACCGCGCAGGCGGGAACGGTTATCTTTTGTATTCTGGCGGTGCTGGTGGCCGCCGTTCCGCTTTTTTTAAACAAAATTGCCGATTCAAAATCCGACACCGTCCATCCCGCCCGCCATTGCGTGGATAAAGATATTAAGCAGTGTTATGACGACACGATGGGAGGGCATTTCGAGTTGTCTTATCCGGAAACGGTCAAATATGGGACGTTAGGCGAGCGCGTCAGTCTGAGAAGTTTATTTTCCCATCTCGATAAGAATAGTTACGGCAGCGACGGGTTGTTTTATCTTCCGATCTTTGCTTATCTCCTGATATTTCTGGCGATCGCGGGCCGTTTGAATAAAAACGGGATGGTCTTGCTGATCATCGCCGTTGTTCTTGCGGTGATTGCGCTGGGCGGGGCCATGCCGTTTCACCGGATGTTGTTTGAATATGTTCCTTATTTCAAATATTTCAGGAATCTTTTTTTCTTTATGGTTTTTTTGATGCCTATTTTGATTTTATTTGCGGTGAATCAACTAAAATCTTTTCTGGAGCAAAAACCGACGACTGGGGCCGCGAGGATCGTGTTATTGGTTTTGATTTCTATTTTGCATTTTATTTTCTTTCGGTTTTTGTTGCGGCAAGAGGCGGTGTTTATTTCTTCCTTCTGGACGGTTGGGGCCAGCTGGTTCTTTTTTGTGTTTTATTTTTTAGGATATATCAAAGCGGAGTCGACGGCTTTTCAATGGATGCTGGTCGCTTTAACGGTTGTTCAACCGATCCAATTTTTTTCTTGTTTCAATAAGAATGCCGACGAATACGCCTGCCAACTGCCGACGCAGCATACCGAACTGTCTTTTGCGTACCAGCGTCCTGCCCAATATCCGGAGATCAAATGTCTGGCCACAAGGTTTCATACATACATTAAAGAATTCTGGTATGACGCCTTGCTGAAGGATGGGCCGGGGATTGTCGGGTTTCCGGGCGCGGTGAGCCGGGGTGTTTTTTATTTATCAACACATATGGACCGGGGGACGCTGGCCGAATATGTCAGAAATAAATTCATTTTGTATGATGAGGTCAAACCGTTTCAGGAGACAGATCCCGATCTTTTCCGGCTCATCAAAGCGATCGTGGGGCGTTTGAACGTTGCTTTTGTGACGGCCCCGGATGAATTGTTGTTAAAGAAATTTCAGAACCAAAATCAGTCCGCGCCATTCAGCGTTGTTTCGGCGTTGAGCACGGATTTCCGGGTTTCTCATTTCGATGTCAATGACGTCGAATTCACAAGTAATTTTGATACGGATAAATTTTTGGTGTACACCGACAGTTTTCATCCCGGTTGGAAAGTTTTGATCAACGGGAAACCGGCCAGGCTTTATCAAGCCAACGCCGCTTTTAAAGGGATCTGGGTCCCGAAAGGGCCGCGGACCATTCAGCTGAAATACAGTCCGTTGGGTGGAACAGGCATTTATGTTTTTGTGATGGTCTTTTTCGTGCTGTTTTTTATTTATGTTGTATCGCAAATTTGGTCCAGAGAAACGAAAGGGCTGGATGTTAACCCGAAATAAATTTTTTTATGATGGAAAAACTGAAAAATATTCTTCATTATACAGTGGTCTGGTACTTGGCGGTCATAGTCCTGTTTTTAAAATTCAGTGACCAGGATTTGATGCAACGCCAGCGCCAGCGATACCTGTTGGGAATCTTTGTGAACCGGGGGCTCACCAGTTTTCAGGACGGGGTTCTTTATTTTGACAGCATGGTGACCGCTCATCCCAATGATGCACAAAGCTGGGCCGGATTGGGGGCGAGTTATTATAGTTTGAAACAATATGAGCAGGCTATCCGGGCTTTGGAAAAGGCCGTAGAGTTCAATCCGGATTCCCAAGAATTCGCCCAGCAATTGAGTTGGGCTCATAAAAAATTAAACGACATCAATTTAAACTTTGCTCAAGGGAAGTAAATGACAAATAATATATTTATTCATTCATCCTCGGATGTAGAAGAAGGTGCTGTGGTCGGCGCAGGGACCAAGATCTGGCATTTTTGTCATGTGTTCAAAGGCGCGCGCATCGGAACAAACTGCAAGATCGGACAAAACGTGGTTATTCATTCGACCGCTGTTTTGGGAAATAACGTCAAGGTTCAAAACAATGTCTCGATCTACGATGCAGTTTATCTGGAAGATGACGTCTTTTGCGGCCCATCCTGTGTTTTCACTAATATATATAATCCCCGGTCGGCTGTTCCCAGGAATTCCGCGGAATTTTACAGAAAAACGCTTGTGCGCAAAGGGGCCTCGATCGGGGCCAACGCGACGATTGTCTGCGGGGTGGAGATCGGGCGGTACGCTTTCATCGGGGCCGGGAGCGTTGTCACGAAAAATGTCCCGGACTATGCCCTTGTTTATGGAGTCCCTGGGCAAATCAAAGGATGGATGTGTGAATGCGGAGGAAAGATCAAATTTGCAAAATCAAAAGGCGCGTGTGAAGCGTGTAAGATGCGTTATCTCAAAAAGCGCAGTCAAGTGGCGCGGATATGAAAGCGAATTGATCCAAGTTGATTCCACGAGTAAAGTCTTGTGAATGAATAAAATCGTATTATAATTAACCGATATTATTTAAATTGAATATTTTTATGCTTTTTCAAGCGGACAATGGATCATTGAGACGTTAATGAAAAAAATTTTCCCGATTGAAGGAATTATTGGGCTTAAACGGAACAGGGGTTTAAAATCGGTTTATCATTTTTTTTTGGAACATTATGCGTTGTGGTGGTGGCGTTTTACGGAAGCGTACGAAACCCAATTGGTCAGGGCGTCGGTCAAACCCGGGGCAACGGCCGTTGATGTCGGGGCCAATATCGGTTATTACACTTTGCAGTTCGCGAAATTAGTTGGTCCATCGGGAAAGGTCTTCGCATTTGAACCGGATCCGACCAATTTTAGTGTGCTGGAAAAAAATGTCCGGCGTTATGGTTTCCGGAATGTGGTTTGTTTGAATCAGGCGGTTTGTGACCGCAGCGGGACCGTTCAACTCTATCTTTCGGAAGGCAACCCCGGCGATCATCGCATTTACGATTCCAGCGAGTCCCGCCAGTCCATTGCGGTTTCGGCTGTCCGGCTGGATGATTACTTCGCCCGGTATCCGGACAAAATTGATTTCATCAAGATTGATGTGCAGGGCGCGGAAGACAGTGTGTTGCGCGGGATGTCTGGATTGTTAAACGACAAATCGAAAACAGCGAAACTGGCCATGTTAACCGAGCTTTGGCCGACAGGATTGAAAAACTTCGGTGTTCATCCTAAAGAATATCTCAATCGTTTGGTAGATCACGGGTTTCATATGAACTGTATTATGAGCCATTCTTTAAAGCCACTTGATATCGATACTTTGTTGACCGGTAATCTGGAAGGGAAATATATCAATTTATTATGTTCCCGTTAGTCGTGGACACGGGCTGTCGTTGGTCTAAAAATTTTTGATCATAATGAGGAGGCTCAATGTCACCTATTGAAAAAAAAGAGGATGTCCAGGCGCACTTTGATTCGATTGCGAAAGATTATGACAAATGGAAACAAAAGAACGCTTATTATTATAATAATTTAAAAGGATTTATTAAGAGGATTGTTGTTCCGGGCGGCCGTGTTTTAGAAATTGGCTGTGCGACGGGAAATATCCTGGCCTCAACCCAGCCTTCCCGGGGGGTTGGGATCGATATCAGCGAAGAGATGATCAAGCTCGCCCGGGAAAAATATCCGCATCTGGAATTCCTCAGCACGCCGATTGAAAATTTTAAAGGTGATGAAAAATTCGATTATATCATTATGGTCGATGTCGCCGATCATGTGTACGACATCATGGATGTTTTTACTGCCGTCGCCCACCATTGCCATCCCACGACACGGATCATTCTGACGACGATCAGCCCCTGGTGGCAGCCGATTTTTACGTTGATGGAAAAAATCGGCGCCAAGATGCCGGAAGGGCCGCATAATTTTGTTGAAATCAGCAATATCACCAATATGCTCGAACTGCTGGATTTCAAGGTCAACTTTTCCGGTTACATGCTGCTTTTTCCAAAATACATTCCCATTTTTTCTTACTTGGCCAATACCATCGGCGTACGGTTGTGGGGATTAAGACGGCTTTCACCGGTGCAATACATGGTGATTCAGCCTTCCGGAAAAAATGAAGTTAATCTGAGGCTGGGCTGTTCCGTGGTCATTCCTTGTTACAATGAGGAAGGAAATATTGAAGAAGCGATCCGAAAAATCCCCAAGATGGGCAAATATACCGAGATCATTGTGGTCAACGACGGCAGCAAAGACCGGACCGCAGAAAAAGTCCGGGCATTACAAAAGGAATATCAAAATTTAAAATTAATCGATTATTCGCCCAATCGGGGGAAAGGGCACGCTGTTCAGAAAGGGTTTGAATCCGCGACCCAGGAAGTGCTGATGATCCTGGACGCGGATATCTCTGTTCCTCCGGAAGAGCTGCCGAGATTTTTTAATCCTTTGAATAAAGCCCAGGCCCAGTTTGTCAACGGAACAAGACTGGTCTATCCCATGGAAGACCAAGCGATGCGCACGTTGAATTTATTAGGAAATAAAATCTTCGGTCAGATTATGTCGTTTATCACCAAGCAGAATCTCTCCGATACTTTGTGCGGGACCAAGGCCTTTTATAAAAATGATTTTAAATTCATGAAGATGGGATTGGACAAGTGGGGAGATTTTGATTTTCTCTTCGGGGCGGCCAAGCTAGGAAGCAGGATTTTGGAAATCCCGGTGCATTATAAAAGCCGCCGGTCCGGTGAATCGAAGATGAAGACATTCCGCCACGGGATCCATCTTCTGTGCGCTTGCGTGCGGGGTTTTCGTGAGCTGGTGGTCGATACGCCGGATGAAACACTGAATTTGTCGAGCCGGTTTCCGAAATTCTGGAAGTTCGATACCGATGCGCCTTCGGAGAGGGAAACAAAGAAATAATTTCGTATGGGCGGCAGTCTCTTTAAAAGTTTCGGTAAGATTTTGACCAGGGAAAGATTTCTTTTTCTGGTGTTGGTGCTTTTGGAGTACGCTTTTATTGTTTATTTGATCGGAGGCAAACGCCTCGTGGGTGGCCACGATGCGTTTTATTCTTTTCCGATCCTTTATTATTTTTACAACAACATTGTCGCTTCCGGAGAAGTCCCGCAATGGATCCCCTATTTGACCCATGGAACGACTTCGACTTGGTTCCAGGTGATTAATGGCACGACGGGGATTTTGCATACAGCATTATTTCCAATCGCGGGTTTTTTAAAGAATGTTAATTTCCTGACGATTTTTTACTCCGGGATTTTTGTCGATCGAATGCTTCTTCTGACTGGGACGTGGTTGTTGGGAACGAAGTTTTTCAAGTCGTCTTATACGCGGTTTTTTGTCTGCTCCTGCGTGATGGGCTCTACAGTTTGGATGATGCAGCTTTATTTCAACTTTTATTTCTTTTTCAGCCTGCCTTTAATTTTGTATTTTTTTCATGAGTTTCTAAAAAAAGCGCAATGGCGATTTCTGTTCGCTGCGATTAATCTTTTTCTCATCCAAATCATCGGCAATGTTGCCTATTTTATTCCGGTTCTTTCTCTGGCGATCTTTTTATATTGTCTGTTGTATTGTTTATTGAATGTTGATGAGCTTGCATCGTTATGGAGTCGATTAAAATGGGGCAAAGGGTTTTGGATCTGTCTGATCTATACTCTGATCGCTTTGGCCGCGATGGAATTTTTTCTTTTGTGCGCCAAAGATCCCCGTTTTGTGAATTTGCGCGACGGAGCAACGCAGGGGGGGCAGATCGCGCTAGATGCTTTTCTGACTTATGCCGGCAATATGGATTTTCTGAAATGGCAGGAACTCTTTGCCGGAGTTTCTCCCGCGACAGACTACACGTTATTCATCGGGTTCGTATCCCTTCCGCTTTTTCTGATGGGATTTCTTTATCAATTCAACCGCAAGAACGTGCATTTCACCATAATCACTTTGATTCTCCTTTGTTTTAGCATGGCGACGGTTGTTTCGACTCTTTTTTACTATATCTGGCCGCTCATGAAATATTACCGGCATTTGGCTTTGGTAACGCCTCTGATAAAAATATTTTTGTGCTTCATCGTGGGATTCGGATTTGAAGATGTGTTTATAGATTATCGAGCGACGTGGCAAAAGAACCGTTTTTCCAGATATGTAATGATTCTTTTTTTGGTGGTTTTGGTCGCAGCGGTCAAAGAAGTTGCTTTTTTTGCAGCGGATAGCAAACAAGCGGGCGTCTGGGTCCTTAATTTTATTGGAAAATATTTGCCGCATGTCGAAAAGGTCTTGCATCCCGATTTTCTCACCTCAAGATTGGGAGATTCGGCAATACAACTTTTGGTTGTTGTGATATTCTTTGCAGTTATTCTTCTTTTGGATTGGAAGAGATATCAAAAATATGTCCTACTGTTTGTCCTTGTCTTTCACGTCAATGATATTTATGGCTATTATTTTCTGGAATTAAATTTAAGGACCTTGCCGGTGACCGCGCAGGAATATCAATCGTTTCATTTTACCAAGGTCGAATACCCGAAGCGAAGGAGCGCTTTTTTTGATCTTAAAAATCCCCGGGAAAGTATTTTAAACCGGACTGTTTTAGATGGGGTGCTGTATTGGACGATCTATCCATTTATTCTGGAAGATCAATTGCAAACACGCTATTGCACAGAACACTGGCAAAAATCGTTCGATCATTTTATGAGAAGTTATTGGGGCCAGAAATTAAACGACCAGCAAACCCCGCTTAAAGGATATGTTGGAAAAAGAATCCTTGTTCCCCAGCAGCCTGCTTTATTCAAGATCGCCGGGGTGAGTGAAGATAAAATCCAGTTTTTCTCCAACGCATTTTTGATCAACGATGAACAAGAGATCGCCAACTTGATCAGTGATCCGGCTTACACGGGAGATATTCTTTTTCTCTCGGATCTTGTGAAGACCGCTGATCAGCGCGTTTCATTGGTTGCCTGGGATAAGAGCCTGCCGCTTTCGACGGATTTTCGACTTTCCGTTCCTTATGATGTGACGCGTTTTGATGCGAATCATGTGGAGTTGACCGTCAATAATCCGAGACCGGATCCGGTTTGGCTTTTTTACAGCGATGTCTGGCATCCCGGATGGAGGGCTGAAATCAACGGGAAATCAGCCAAAGTTTTTCAAGCTGATCTGGCCTATAAGGCCGTAAATTTGCCGCCGGGAAACAATCAGGTCCATTTCTTTTTTAAATCGGGATTAGTGTCTTGGCTGACGTTTTTTTGGGGGTTAAATTGTTGGTTATGGGTCGGGATTATTTTTTATCTGATCGGGAAAATTTTGTTTGGATCAAGGATGGAAAACTTAGGAGAGGTTAATGATAACAATTGATGATTTCAAAAAGCTCGAATTGATCATTGCGCATATTAAGGAGGTCAAAGATCATCCGAACGCCGACCGTTTGTACGTTTTAAAAGTGGACACCGGTAAAGAAGAGAAACAGTTGGTGGCCGGCATTCGTCGCGCTTACACCAAAGAGGAATTGGTAGGACGCAAGGTCGTGATGATCAATAATCTGCAGGCGAGTGTGATTCGCGGCGAAGAATCGCAAGGGATGCTGCTGGCCGCCTCCGATGAAAATAATTTGTCGTTATTGAGTTTGGATAAAGATATTGCTTTGGGCAGCCCGGTGCGTTGAACCCAAAATTTATTTTGGTGTCATGCAGGGTGACTCAACGTTCGAACGCCTTTTGGGCGATGAGATAAATCAGACAGACGGTCAAAAGGACGGATGTGAAGCCGAAGAATTGCGCGAGGATGATCGCCAGGATGGATCCTAAAACAGTTCCCATTGAAAAACCCTCGAAGATTGTCGTTGAGGATGGTTAAAAATAGTTATGAAAACCTCCTTAAAGTGCACGGGAATTGATAAAATATGGTCAAGAGTCGTGCAGAAGATAACTT
>JAHFFY010000061.1 GCA_023247705.1 Candidatus Omnitrophota bacterium
TTCAATCGTTTTAGACGTTTGGTTGTTCGTTATGAATATCATCCTGAGAATTTTCTGGCTATGGTTCAGTTAGCTTCAATACTTATGCTCGTTAAACTCTATTTATGAGATGGATTCTATTTATATATAAATTTACTTTTACAAGGAGGATCAGTTTGATGAAAAGGATTATTTTAGTTGCGGTCATGATTGGCAGCTTGTTTGTTAATCAAAGTTTTGCTGCTAAACCGGACACGCAGGTGGATGCATTGATTAGAAAGTTAGTAGAGAAAGGTGTTTTGACTGATTCGGAAGCCACTCAGATCAAAGATGAGATCGTTTCGGATGAAAAAGTCATACGCGAGGATAATATGAAGAAAGATATCCCTCAATGGGTGCAGGACATGAAGCTCCAAGGCGATTTCCGGTTGCGTCATGAATGGTCAAAACGCAACGATAGTTCTGATCAGTACCGCAGCCGCGGGCGCATTCGATATCGATTAGGGATTGAAACGAAGATCAACGATACGACCAAAGTGGCCTTGGGCTTGGCCAGTAATGGTGGAAATTCGCGTTCACCGAATCAAACGTTTACCGATACTTTCGCTAAATCAGCGATTAATTTAGATTATGCGTTTGCGCAGTGGTCACCTCGAGTGGATGGAAGTATTGTTTTAACCGGCGGTAAAATGAAAATTTCTTTCTGGGAACCCTCCGATTTACTTTGGGACACCGATTTGACACCTGAAGGAGGTGCCGCAAATCTCAGAATGAAAATTAATGATAATCTGAAAGTGTTTACCAACTTAGGCGCGTTTGTTCTTTTGGAAAGTGCGGCTGACCAGACAGATCCTTTTTCATATGTCCTTCAACCAGGGATTGAATTAAAACTGGGAGAAAAATCCGATTTAAAAACAGTCTTCACTTATTATGGGTTTTCCCATGGGGCTAATAAATCGGTTTTAAGCAATCGGTCTTCGCCAACCACCAATACAGTTGTCGGGGGAAAATACTCCTATAAATATGATGCGTTCTCGGGAGGAGCTGAAATCGGATTCAATGATCCTTTCGGTGAAAATTTTCCAGTCTATATTCCGAGAATCGGGTTGATTGGACAATATATTCATAACCCTGATGCTGACGATGAAGGATCAGGTTGGATAGCTGGATCTTATATCGGAAATTCCAAGGTAAGCGGTAAAGGACAATGGAAGGCCACCATGACCTACCGAAGTCTCGGACGCGATGCCTGGCTGGATGTCTTGCCGGACTCAGATTTCTATGGTGGCGCGACCGATGTCCGTGGTTATGAAGGGATCTTGGAGTTAGGCTTGACGAAGAATGTGATCCTTGCCTTAGATTATTATAGAGCTGAAAGACTCAGTTCCGTGACAACCAAAGCACCGGAAAGTGTTTTGCAAACGGATTTAAATTTTAAGTTCTAAATTTAATAGGCGTTTCAGGTAGATTATTTTTTAAAAGATAATTACCAATAAAGGAGAGAGAGAAATGTTTAAGAAGATCACCGTGTTCAGTCTGGTCTTAATGGTTGCCGGGATTGCTTTCGCGGGAGGCCCGGTGTTGATTAACGGAGCGGGGGCCACATTCCCATATCCGATTTATTCTAAGTGGTTCGATGAATATTCCAAAATTAATCCAACCGTTCAATTTAACTATCAATCCATTGGCTCCGGTGGCGGAATTAAACAAATTACCGCTAAGACCGTGGATTTTGGCGCTACAGACGGGCCGATGACTCCAGATCAAATGGCAGAAGCGCCTGGTCGGATTTATCACATCCCGATGGTCATGGGCGCGGTTGTGGTAACTTATAATCTTGAAGGAGTCGATAAAGGTTTGAGGATCAGTCCGGATATTTTGGCAGATATTTTTTTAGGCAATATCACCAAGTGGAATGATTCCAGAATTACCGCAATCAATCCGGATCAAAAACTTCCTGATCAGGATATCGTTGTGATCCATCGTTCGGATGGAAGCGGGACGACATTTATCTTTGTCGATTATTTAAGTTCCGTGAGCAGTGAATGGAAAAACAAGGTTGGTAAAGCAACTTCGGTGAATTGGCCTGTCGGACTCGGTGGTAAAGGAAACGAAGGGGTGAGTGGTTTGGTCAAGCAAACACCCGGCGGAATCGGTTATGTCGAACTTTCTTACGCCATTAAAAATAAATTGGCTTATGCCTTCTTGGAAAGTCAATCAGGAAAATTTATTGAACCAGATCTAGAAAGTACTTCCAAAGCAGCGGAAGGGGTTGAAATCCCTGAAGATTTCCGCGTTTCTTTAGTAAATAGTTCTAATCCAGCAGCATATCCGATCGCCGGATTTACCTGGTTATTGATTTATAAAAACATGGATGACGCGGTTAAAGGAAAGGCCATTGTCGATTTTATCAAATGGGCCATTCATGACGGTCAGAAATATACCGAGAAGCTTTTATACGCGCCTCTTCCTGATAAAGTTGTGGAGATGATTGAAAATAGATTGGGTCAAATTAAGTATTAATGAGTTATTGACCTTTTCTTTATTAAAAGCTTTAAGGTCGTCCCTGGCCCGCCATTCACGAAGACCAGGGCGGGCAATAGAAGACGATTAATTCAAGCACTTGATATCGAGTGCGCCCCACTCGGTTCCTCTAAAAAAGGAAAGGTGGGGCGTCCGGTATTTTTTATTTAGGAAAAATCCGACCATGAAAAGGAAAGACAGAAGTGATATTATTTTCAGAAGAGTTTTGGCTGTTTTTCCTTTGCTTATCTTGATTTTGGTTGGTGGCATCCTATTCAAATTGGTTACTGCTTCATCTTTGTCGATCCAGAAATTTGGTTTCACCTTTTTGTTTACAAGAACCTGGGATCCTGTCTTTGAAAATTTTGGAGCGTTACCGTTTATTTATGGAACATTGCTTTCATCGTTCGTTGCGTTGCTGATTGCGATTCCGATCGGATTGGGAACAGCAATTTTTTTGGCTGAATACGCTCCGTATGGTGTTCAGCGGGTATTTTCTTCTTTGATAGATTTGTTGGCGGCGATCCCCAGTGTCATTTATGGATTATGGGGAATATTTGTTCTTGTCCCGATCATGCGCACGAATGTCCAACCGTTTCTAGGAAAATATTTGGGATTTCTTCCGTTCTTTCAGGGGCCAAACTACGGCGTCGGTGTTCTTTCCGCGAGCGTGATTTTAGCCATTATGATTGTCCCGTTTATTATCTCAGTTTCGCGCGAAGTCATTTTAGCCGTTCCGCAGGTTTACAAAGAGGCGGCTTACGCGATGGGCTCGACACGCTGGGAGGCCATTCAGACCATTATTTTGAGTTACGGAAAACCGGGAATCGTTGGCGGGATCATTCTGGCGTTAGGCCGTGCCATCGGAGAAACGATGGCGGTTACGATGATTATCGGAAATAATGTAAAGATTTCTGCCTCGTTGTTTTCGCCTGGGTATACACTGGCCAGTGTTATCGCGAATGAATTTGCCGAGGCCTCAGATAAACTTTATCTTTCTTCTCTGATTGAAATCGGTCTCGTCTTGCTGTTCGTTTCGATTGTGGTGAATAGCTTGGCCAGATTATTAATATGATCATTGACTTTTCGATCCCGGAGCAATGTCTTTGCCGGACAGAAAGCGATCTAAAATGGACGCTCATACCATTTCTAAAGATTTAATGGTCGAGGATCATTCGATCAATGAGTTGATTGGGTCGGCTTTCCAACAAACCCGGCAGGGCCGCTTTATTGCCGATAAAATCATTGTTACCTGCCTGTCTTTGTGCGCGATGTGCGTGCTTTTTTTCCTTTATAGTATATTGTGGCATCTATTGTCCCAGGGAATTTCTTCTTTAAATCTGGAATTTTTAACGCATTTGCCGAAACCCGTCGGGGAAGATGGCGGGGGGATGGCCAATGCGATCGTCGGGTCTTTGATTTTACTGGGGATCGCGGTCCTGGTGGGAGTGCCTATTGGATTGGGTTCGGGGATCTATCTCAGTGAATATGCGAACCAAAGATTTGCACAGATCGTGCGTTTTGTGACGGATGTCATGAATGGGATTCCGTCCATTGTATACGGGATTTTTGCGTATACGGTTTTTGTTGTTCCTTTAAAGAGTTTTTCCGCCTTTTCAGGGGGGATTGCTTTGGGGATTATGATGATTCCGATGATTACGAGGACGACCGAAAGTTTTATCCGCATGGTTCCGGTTCATTTGAGGGAAGCAGGTCTTGCCTTAGGGACTCCGAAGTGGAGGGTCATTGTTGATATTGTTGTTCCGTCATCGCTGGGTGGAATTGTGACCGGTATCATGGTGTCTTTAGCCCGTGTCGCCGGGGAAACGGCACCGCTTCTTTTTACGGCGTTTGGTAACCGGTTCTGGCATTCATCGCTCTTTCAACCGATCGCCGCGCTGCCGTTGCAGATTTTTTCTTATGCGATTTCGCCGTTTGACGATTGGCATCGTCAAGCCTGGGCGGGTGCTTTAGTTCTGATTATGATCGTTTTTATCATGAACTTTTCCGCAGTGTATTTTGTCTCAAGGCAAAATCAGTTTATTACCGGGAAAATTACCAACAAACGTATGAGAGGCATGAAGAATTAGTTGCGTATTTCCTAATTCGAAAGGAAAAAATAGCAATGAACGGACAAAAAGAGACTTCCATAAAACTTCCGAAAACTAAAATCACCAGCGGAAAATTGGATGCCTTAATGCTCACCGAGACGCCGACAAAAATAACCGTGAAGAAGATAAATTTTTATTACGGTAAACAGCATGTGCTCAAAGATATTTCTATTAATATCCGTGGACAAAAAGTGACCGCCTTGATTGGACCGTCAGGCTGCGGGAAATCAACTTTACTGAGAACGTTCAACCGGATGAACGATTTGATTCCACATGTGCGCATGGAAGGCGAAGTATTGATTGACGACCGGAATATTTATCATAAAGAAACGGATGTGGTTGAATTGAGACGGAAAGTCGGGATGGTTTTTCAGAAATCAACTCCTTTCCCGAAATCCATTTATGATAATGTCGCTTATGGTCTCAAAATCATCGGCGTGAAAGATAAAAATCTCGTGAATCAGATTGTCGAAAAAAGTTTGCATCGGGCAGCCCTGTGGGATGAAGTAAAGGACAATCTAGGAAAATCCGCGATGGCCCTCTCCGGCGGTCAACAGCAGCGGCTTTGTATTGCCAGGGCTTTGGCGGTTGGACCAGAGGTTCTTTTGATGGATGAACCATGTTCCGCGCTCGATCCAGGTGCGACCGCGAAGGTGGAAGAGTTGATTTTTGAACTCAAAAATGATTATACGATCGCGATCGTAACCCACAATATGCAGCAAGCGGCCCGCGTTTCGGATTTTACCGTGTTTTTATATCTGGGGGAATTGGTCGAGTTTGGAAGTACGGACAAGATGTTCACTGTTCCTAAAGATAAAAGGACCGAAGAATATTTGACTGGAAAGTTCGGGTAAGGAGACAAGATGCTGGATGAGAAATTGTTTTCTCTAAAGAAAGAACTTATTCTTTATGCGACCCTTGTGGAACGGACGACCGATAAGTGCATCCAGGGATTGCTCAAACGTGAACAGAATTTGTTGAAAGAAGTTATTGAGAAAGACGAAAAAAGATCAAATACCTGTGAGTCCCGGCTGGATGAATTATGTATTAATCTGATCGCCCAATTTGAGCCCAAGGCCAAATCGTTACGAACCGTCCTGATGATTTATAAAATCAATAAAGATTTGGAGCGCATGGCTGATCACGCGGTGAATATCGCGGAGAGTGGATTGTTTCTTATTACACAACCCCCTTTGAAGCCTCTGATTGATATCCCGCGGATGGCGGCGTTGGCTTCCAACATGGTGAAAGATAGTGTTGATTCTTTCATCAAAGAGGATGCCGTTGTGGCAAAAGAGATTTGTCTCCGCGATAATGAGGTCGATCAATTATGGGAACAAATTTTTAGAGAGCTTGTGACCTATATGCTTTCCGATTCGCTCGCCATCGAGAGGGCGTTGCATCTCATAAGAATTGCGCATAACTTAGAACGCATCGCTGATTTGTCGACGAATATTTGCGAAGATGTTATTTTTATGGTGGAGGGAAAGGTCATTCAGCACCATCAAATGGAAGAGGAACTCATTGAATAACTTTCAGGAAAAATCCAAATGAGTAAAAAGAAAGTATTATTCGTTTGTGTCCATAACTCAGCGCGAAGCCAAATGGCGGAGACTTGGCTGAATCAGATCTGCGGAGACTTTTTTGAAGCGCATAGCGCGGGATTGGAACCGGGGCAATTGAATCCTTTGGTGGTAAAGGTGATGAAAGAATCGGATATTGATATCTCTTTTAAAACGACTCAAAGTGTTTTTGACCTGATTAAGAAAGGGGTTCTTTTTAGTCATGTCATCACGGTATGCGATGAAGCAAGTGCCGAACAATGCCCGATTTTTCCAGGGGCAACAACGAGACTGCATTGGAGTTTTCCGGATCCTTGCCAAGTATCAGGAACCGAAGAAGAGAAACTGAGAAAGATCCGTGAGATCCGCGATTCGATCAAGAATCGAATTGAAGGATGGTGCCAGGAAGTATGTTTCGACTTTAATAGGAATTGAATTATTCCCTTCCTTCGAAGAGTAACCAGGAAATGCCGCGATTCATGATAAGGTGTCCAGCTTGGACGCTTTTGGGTTCGGAAATTCTTCTTTCTTTTTCCCTTATGTTTGTTATCATTCATCTGGCATAGGGCTCAGAGAGAAAGGGTTGATGTGGGGATGAGGAAGCAGTTTAGTAAATATGATTGAAACAGCGGTCGATTTCTTTGTGTCATAACAGCTATTGGGAGGGCGTGTGAGTAAAAAGGTAAAGATTTTGGTCGTTGAGGATGAAAAAGATATCGCCGAATTGGTCCGGTATAATTTGGAAAAAGAAGATTGGCAGGTTCTCTGCGTTGAAACCGGTGAAGAGGCCATGAAATTTCTAGAAGGAAATACGATCGCCCTGATTCTTTTGGATTTGATGCTGCCGGAGATGGATGGACTTGAGACTTGCCGGCTTATAAAACAAGAAAGCCAGTGGAAGAATATCCCGATCATTTTCTTGACGGCAAAAAGTGAAGAGTCGGATGTGATTGTCGGATTGCAGTTAGGGGCGGATGACTATATTACAAAACCGTTTAGCCCGAAAGTTTTGATTGCCCGAGTGAAAGCTGTTTTACGCCGTTTAACTCCCGAGTCAAAAAATCCCAATGAAGTCCGGCACATCGGTGATCTGATGATCGATATCCCTAAGCATAAAGTGGTTTATCAAGGAGGGGCTATCGAATTAACGACGATTGAGTTTAATATTATTGAATTCCTGTCGCGATATCCGGGACGCGTTTTCACCAGAGACCAGATCATGGACAAAGTTTGGAAAGAAGGAAAGTTTATAATTGACCGCGCGGTGGATGTTCATATCCGCGGCCTGCGCAAAAAATTGGATAAAGCGGCTGACTTCATTGAAACCGTGCGAGGGGTAGGTTACCGTTTCAAAGACGAAAAAGACTGGGAACAAGATGAGTAAGATTTTTACGCGGTTGTTTTTAATCAACTTTGTTATGTTGCTGATTACGTTCCTTTTGTTGGGGTGGATGTTAAAACTCTCACAAAAGGAAATTTTTATTTTATGGGGCGTTGCGATTTTGGGATCGGTTATCCTGATTTTGATCATCGAGAGAATATTGATTATTCCGATCATCGAGTTGCAAAAAGCGGCGCATCGCATCGTTCAGGGGGATTTCAAGAACCGCTTAAATTATTCGAGAAAAGATGAGCTTGGAGCGCTGGCGAAATATCTCGATCACCTCGCCGGTGATTTGCAATCCAAAGGACGGGAGATTTCTCAAGACAAGAATGAACTGGAGGCGATCCTGGCCGGCATGGTCGAGGGCGTTATTGTCATTGGAAAAAACGAGAAGATCCTGCTCATGAATCCGCCTGTGACCGAGATGCTGGATCTGCGTTCGAATATGGTGATCGGGAAAACTTATTGGGAAGTCTTGCGGGATGTGGAAATTAACGCTTCCATCAAAGAAGCATTGACGCAAAGAAAATCATTAAGAAAAGAAATCCGTATTGTTGGGATGAACGAAAGTCATTTCGTGATGCAGATCTCAACGGTCCTGACTGCTCCCGAAAATCTCTCGGCAATCGTTCTGGTCTTTCATGATATTACGGAACTCAAGAGATTGGAGAAATTGAGATCGGAATTCGTCGCCAATGTTTCCCATGAATTTAAAACTCCCTTAACAACGATCAGAGGGTTTGCCGAAACGTTGCAGGACGGCGCGATTGAAGACAAAGCGAAGGCCAAAGGTTTTCTTGATATCATCAATAAACACGCCCAGCGTTTGGAGCAATTGGTCAATGATCTTTTAACGCTATCCGCGTTAGAATCCAGGGAAACAAAATTGCAATATCAGAAAGTGAATATCAAGTCGATCATTGATTCGGTGGTGTTATTGTGTAAGGATCAATTGCAGAACCGTCAGCAAAAATTGGAACTGGAACTCCCGACGAAAATTCCGCTCGTCTTGGGAGAGCGCATTAAGTTAGAGCAGGCGTTCTTTAATCTTTTAGATAATGCGATCAAGTTCACTCCTTCCCAGGGACGAATCACCATCCGGGTGACTTACGATCACCGGTTTGTTAAAATTGAATTCCAGGACACGGGAATTGGAATTGAGTCCCAGCATCTTCCGCGGATTTTCGAACGGTTTTATCGAGTCGATAAAGGACGATCCCGGCAAATGGGAGGGACCGGTCTCGGGTTGGCGATCGTTAAACATATCATTCAACTTCATCAAGGAACAATTTCCGTCCAAAGCGAGCCGGAAAAAGGCTCGACCTTTTTGATTCTCCTTCCGCAGATTGTTTCTTAAATTTTAGTTTAAAATGATTTGCAATTTATCGGATTCATCTTGATAATATCCTAAGATTTTCCGTATTTTTTCAGGACTGTTGTCAAGATAGGGATGTGAGCGATTGTTTTTATTCCTTCCTTAGAGAAAAGGTCAAGAATCATATTGATTCAAGATAGGCCAATGACGATTTTAACAAAGTTTAAATTTATCAGGTTTGTTGTTCCTATTCTAGTATTCATGTCCTGTGCTCTCTCTTGTGAAAGAAATAGTCAGAATCCATCCATACAGAAAGAACATTCTATCAAGATTAAAGGCTCCGACACCATGGTTAATTTAGCTCAAGCGTGGGCCGAAGCGTTTATGCGTGATCATCCGCAATCTTTAATTGCCGTCACAGGCGGCGGTTCCGGAACAGGCATCGCCGCTCTCATCAGCAGTACATGCGATATTGCTGAAACTTCAAGAAAAATGAAGCCCAAAGAACAGGAAGAGGCTAAGGCCAACGGTATAAACCCCGTTGAAATGACCGTGGCCCTGGATGGCTTGGCGGTCGTTGTCAATCCTGAAAATCCTATCGACCGTTTGACGATTGATGAATTGTCGGATATTTTTACCGGCAAGATTAGAAACTGGAAAGATGTGAGGGGAGAGGATCTCCCGATAGTACTTCTCTCTAGAGAAGTTAATTCTGGAACACACGTTTATTTTAAAGAGCATATTTTGAGAAAAGGAGATCCCAAGAGGACCGAAGAGTTCGATGACCGCTCGTTATTAATGCCTTCTTCTCAATCCATTGCCGATGAAATTGCCCAGAACCCTAATGCGATCGGGTATTACGGTATCGGTTATTCTAGTCCAACGCAAAAAATTTTGGCAATTGCTCAAGATTACAATCATCCTTACTTTTTACCAACGATTGAAAATATCAAGAACGGAAATTATTATATTTCGCGACCACTTTTGATGTATAGCAATGGAGAGCCGGCAGGCTGGATTAAAGATTTTATTGATTTTATTTTAAGCCCAGAAGGCCAGAAGATTGTCGAGGACGTTGATTTTGTTCCCATTCAGTAAAGATATAAAAATATGATGAATTCAAAGATGAAACATTTTAAGGAGTTTCTCATCGAGAAGGTGATTTGGTTCTGCGGGGTCACCTCGATTGTCATTGTGGTATTGATTTTTATATTCTTGTTGAAGGAAGGACTGTCTTTATTTAAACATGTCAACCTTGTCGATTTTCTTTTTGGACGGAAATGGTATCCGATTTCTGATCCTCCGCATTTTGGGATTTTTCCTTTAGTATTGGGCTCTTTAACCGTCACGTTAGGCGCAACGGTCATTGCTGTTCCTCTGGGAATCGCCAGCGCAATTTATATCGCGGAAATTGCCTCTCCACGTATTAAAGAGATCCTTAAATCAGGGATTGAAATGATTGCCGCTATCCCCAGCGTTGTGATCGGCTTCATCGGAATGACGACGTTGGTTCCGTTTATCAAACATTACTTAAATCTCCCGACCGGATTGACCGCTTTTTCCGGGGCCTTGATGTTGGCGTTTATGGCAATGCCGACGATCGTAAGTATCGCCGAAGATGCTATCACCGCTGTCCCGCACAAGTATAAAGAAGCGGCCTTAGCGTTAGGCGCGACAAGATGGCAAGCGATCTGGCGGGTCGTCTTGCGGGCGGCCTCTTCTGGCATTGTCGCCGCCATCATGCTGGGGATCGGCCGTGTTATCGGAGAAACAATGGCGGTCATGATGGTGACGGGTAACGCGGCGCATATTCCGGAATCTTTATTCGAGCCGGTGAGGACGATGACCGCAACCATTGCCGCTGAAATGGGCGAAACAGTGCAGCACAGCGAGCATTACTTTGCGTTATTTGCGATTGGCATTGTCCTTTTTATCATCACGTTTATTATCAACCTGATTGCTGATTTATCAATCCACCGGCACCGAGAATGAAACCGAATCCCTATCGCACAGAAAGAATCGCTTTTACCTTGTTACTTATATCGACTGTTGTCATTATTTTGCCAGTATTTTTTATTGTATTTATCATTATCCAGAAAGGTTTCAGCGCGATTTCCTGGGAGTTTTTGACCTCCATCCCAAAGATGGGGATGAGAGAAGGAGGGATATTCCCTGCGATTGTCGGAACCCTCTATCTCGTGTTGGGGACTCTGATTTTTGCTCTTCCCTTGGGGGTTTTCTCAGCAATCTATTTAACCGAATACGCCCAGGATAATTTGTTGACCCGTTTGATCAAACTGGCGATCATCAATTTGGCCGGTGTTCCATCCGTTGTCTATGGGTTGTTTGGATTAGGTATCTTTGTTATCTTTTTAAAATTAGGAGCTTCGATTCTGGCTGGGTCATTAACCTTGGGGGTCATGGTTTTACCGATTATTATCACAACTTCGAAAGAAGCCTTGGATAGCGTGCCAAAGTCTTTCCGGGAGGTGAGTCTTTCTTTGGGCGTTTCAAAATGGCAGACGATCAGGTATTCCGTTTTGCCTCATGCCCTACCGGGTATTTTAACTGGGATTATCCTCGCGATTAGCCGAGCGGCTGGGGAGACTGCCCCGATTTTATTCACCGTTGCCGCGTTTTATCTTCCTAAATTACCGCATTCGGTTTTTGATCAAGCGATGGCCTTACCGTATCATCTTTATGTGATTTCAACGCAAGTGCCGAATGTCGAGGTCAAAATCCGATACGGAACTGCTTTAGTCCTGATGATGATTGTTTTATCGTTAAATTTAGCCGCGATTATTCTACGTTCCCAATTTAGAAAAAGGAAAAAATGGTAGAGAAAGGAAATAAACTCAACGCTCGCAGTTTGAATATATGGTTTGGAACAATTTATGCCTTGAAGAAAATCACCATTGATATTTTGGAAAATGAAATCTTGAGCATCATCGGCCCGGCCAACAGCGGTAAGAGCACGTTTTTGCGGGCGTTGAATCGACTGAACGATCTCAACAGCGATTTCCACTTTGAAGGAAACATTTTTTTGGACGGAAAAGATATTTACCGGGATATAAGTATCGGTGAACTACGCAAAAAGATCGGGATGGTTTTTGCTCTGCCCGTGCCATTGCCGTTAAGTGTTTTTGAAAATATTGCTTATGGTCCGCGGCGGCACGGCATCCAGGATCAAGGACGTTTATCCGAGATTGTCGAAAGAACATTGACAGCCGCCTATTTATGGGATGAGGTCAAGGACAGGCTGCATACCTCCGCGATCAAGTTATCGGGAGGACAACAGCAGAGATTATGTCTGGCCAGGACTCTGGCAGTTGAGCCGGATATTATTCTATATGATGAACCATGTTCGAGTTTGGATCCGATCTCCACCGCCAAGATTGAAGAGGCCATGTTGCGTTTCAAACATAAATACACTCAAATTTTGGTAACCAACAATACCAAGCAGGCGGCGCGGGTCAGCGACCGGACGGCGTTCTTCCTGATGGGGGAGTTGGTCGAATTAGACTTGACCGAAAATATGTTTACCTGTCCGGCCCGAAAAGAAACCAATGATTATCTGTCCGGGAGATTCGGTTAATGATCATCATCGAAACACAGCGTTTAAATTTTTTCTATGGAAACTTTCACGCCTTAAAGGACATAACGATTTCCATTTCTGAAAAAAGCATTACGGCATTAATTGGGCCATCGGGGTGCGGAAAATCGACTTTCTTGAAGGCGCTCAACCGCATGACGGATTTAATCGAGGGCACAAAAATTTCTGGACATATCCTGATTAATAGGGAAAATGTCTTAGATGGAAAGACGGATTTGGTCAGTTTAAGAAAGAAGGTCGGCATGGTTTTTCAGCGGCCGAACCCGTTTCCGTTAAGTGTTCGTGAGAATATTCTTTTTGGCCCTAAGATACATCAGATTGTTAAGCCGAACGAATATGAGTCGCTTATTGAAAATTCTTTACGGGCGGTATTGCTCTGGAACGATTTAAAAGACAGGCTAGACGCCAACGCCTTAAAACTTTCATTGGAACAACAGCAGAGGCTTTGTATCGCGAGGCTCCTACCGGTTAAGCCCGATGTTTTGTTAATGGACGAGCCATGCTCGACCCTTGATCCGATTTCCACCGAACGGATTGAAGAGTTGATGAGGGTTTTAAAGGAGAATTATACAATTATTATTGTGACCCATAATATGCAGCAGGCCGCGCGCGTTTCAGATGACACGGGCTTTATGCTGCTGGGTGAATTGATTGAATTTGGAAAAACACCGAACATCTTCACAAATCCGAGACATCAGAAAACTAACGATTATGTGACCGGTCGTTTTGGTTAAGCAAAATATTTTATTAAGATTAATTTAAGGAGATTAAAATGGAACGACATTTTGATGAAGCATTAAAACATCTTAAAGAACGTATTTTGAAGATGAGTGGGCTTGTTGAGGAAAGCATCGGCCTGTCGATTAAAGCGCTCAGTGACCGGGATGCCGAGTTATCATACAAGGTCATTAAATCGGACGATGCCATTAATATGCTGGAGATTGAGATCGATGACTTATGTCTTAAGTTACTTGCGTTATACCAACCGACCGCGGGCGACCTGCGGTTTATCACCTCAACGCTTAAGATCAATAATGATCTGGAACGTATCGGCGATTTGGCAGTTAACATCGCCCAGCGGACATTGGATTTGATAAAGGTTGCGCCAATTAAATTGAGGATCGATATCCCAAAGATGGCGGTGGCTTCCCATGTCATGCTGCGCGACAGTTTAAACGCCTTTGT
>JAHFFY010000082.1 GCA_023247705.1 Candidatus Omnitrophota bacterium
ATGATGTATTACAATTGCAAACGGGCGCATTCAACGCTCGGTTATCTGAGCCCCGTTGCATACGAAAAAAAGCACGCAGTATGTCTTAACTGATTGTCCACTGGTTGGGGGAAGGTCATATAGACATATAGATCGACGGAATCAATCGATGGCAGGTCGAAAATGAAAAAAATTATTTTCGCTATCAATTTTACGCTGTTCGTTATCTCCGGCGGTCATTCTCTCTATGCTGAAGTTGTTTATGATGCCCATGTCCATGCGGAATTGATTTCGGAGCTTAAGGCCATTCAGCCCGGAGTCCTTTTCTGGTTGGCCTTAAAGATGGAGATGGATGATTCTTGGCATACGTATTGGAAAAACCCGGGAGATTCTGGTCTCTCCACCCATATTCAATGGGATCTCCCCACAGGGTTTCGCGTCAGTGAGATTTATTGGCCATATCCGCAGAGAATTGAACAGCCGCCGTTGACCAGTTTTGGATACACCAGTGAAATTTTGCTTTTAGCTAAAGTGACGCCTCCTCAGGATTTAACAGAGGGGAACCCTATCAGGATTCAATCCCATGCCAATTGGTTAGCCTGCCAGATTTCCTGTATTCCCGGAAAAGGGGATTTTGCGATTGATTTGCCTGTGTCTCGACCTCAAGATCAAACTCAGATCAATCCAGCGTGGATTGAACAATTTGCCCAGGCCCGTTTAAGAGTCCCTTCAGAGGTGGTTCCTTGGGCATTGCAGGCATCGGCAGAGGGAAACAAGGTTGTTCTTTCTATTCTTTCTGGGCAAGGCGATCTTGGCGTTTTTTCCGAGGTTTATTTTTTTCCCGAACAAGGTGATTTGTTAAATCATTCATCGAAACAAGTATGGGAACAGTTTAATAATGGTCAACGACTTACGCTGACCCGCTCGGTGATTTCCTCCCCCAATATCCAATCCCTCAAAGGGATTTTATTTCTGGGGGATGGGGAAGAAAACAAAACGTCTAAATCCTATCAAATCAATATCCCTCTTCATCCAGGTTTTAAGGAAGAGCAAACAAAGCCGTTGACTTTGCCATCCTATCCAGAAAAAATTCATTTGTTGGTCATATTGCTTTTTGCTTTCATTGGAGGATTAATTTTAAATCTTATGCCTTGTGTGTTTCCGATCCTGGCTTTAAAGGCTTTACATCTGCTGGAAATGTCTCAGAAAGATCGACGAAAAGTGGCGCGACATGGTATTTTATTCACGTTGGGGATTGTTTTTTCCTTTTGTGTTTTAGCAGGGATTCTGATTTTGTTGAGAACGATCGGCCAACAGGTGGGGTGGGGGTTCCAGCTGCAATCCAAGGCGTTTGTGATTTTTTTGATCTTTTTGTTTTTTGTTCTATCGTTGAATCTGATGGGCTTATTCGAAATAGGCGTATTGTTATCGTTTAGTCTGCCGCGGAAGACACAGGATAATCATTGGATCCCACCGTTTTTGAGTGGTGTTTTGACAACCCTCGTTGCCACTCCTTGCACTGCGCCTTTTATGGGAACCGCGTTAGGTGTGGCTCTGACGCAGCCATTAGCTATCGCATTTTTGATTTTTATCTTGTTAGGCCTGGGCATGGCGTTTCCGTATTTACTATTATCCTTTTTCCCTCAGTGGATTGTGTTTGTCCCCAAACCGGGATTATGGATGGTTCATTTAAAGAAATTTTTCGGATTGATGCTGATGGGCGTTGTTGTTTGGCTCTTATGGATCTTAGCAAGACAGTCGAGTCCAAACACAGTTTGTTTTTTATTAGTTGTCTTGCTTTTTTGGGCGTTTGGGCTTTGGATTTCGGAAATGAACAGAAGGTCAACAACATTTAAAGGAAGAAAATCTAATGATGACAAGATCATCATTTTATTTATCCTGATAGGAAGTTTCATAACCTTGTTTTGTATCATGAGGCAAAATTTTCAGCCTGTTTTTTTACAATTATCCTCAATATCGAATCAACAATCCATTCATTGGGAGCCTTACTCCGAGGATCTCATGAAAACGATGTGCGCCCAGAATAAAATCATTTTCCTGAATTTTACCGCGGACTGGTGTTTGACGTGCCAGATGAATGAGGAAGTCGTCTTTCAGAATAAAGAAGTGATTAAAAAATTTAAGGAATTATCTGTCGTTGCGATCAAAGCCGATTGGACAACCCGCGATGCGCAAATCACCAAGGCGTTGGCGGATTTCGGGCGAAATAGTATTCCTTTATATGTCGTGTGGGGAAAAGACCCGGGGGAAGCGCCGGTTCTATTATCGGAGATTATTACGCCGGGGATTGTGGTAAAGGCGCTCGATAAAATTCAATAATCAGGGGGGCGTGTCATGTCTTTTGTCGTGTCCTTTGTCGTTATAATAATCTGTTTCTTTATTTTTAGCCAAATGGTTTGGGTTGGTCTTCGGAAGCAATCCATCAAGAAAGGTATTTATCCTTTCCGGGGAAAAGCAACCCTTTTTGATGTGAAGCGTTTCATTGAAGCAGGGGAAATCCCGTTGGCGATCCGTGTGTATCGAGAAATTTTTAAGGTCAACCTGAAAGAAGCTAAAAAGGCTGTAGAAGACTTGGAGAATGATATTAAACTGAAGAAAAGTAGGGGATAAATCCGCGCTTGGGATGTTGAATATTAAATTGAAATAACGATTACTTAGCAAATTTGTCATTTTTTTGGGGTTAGAATATAGAATAGGGCATATTTAATTTACTGAATAGTGCATAGATAACAGAGGATTGATTAGAACCACCAAAACTTTATCGACCAGAATTTGCGATTTTTGTGCTTTTCTGATCCAGCACTTTATGAATGATTTCTCGCAGTTTCGGTTCAGCATAAGCTGCCACGAGAAAGGCAATGCCAATGACCAAGGCAATCGGCAAAAAGGAGAGAAAATATCCAGGCATCCACGGCATCCAATGTCCCATTTTCACTATTAATGAGATCAGCATGTTTTCATGAATCAAATATAAAGGATAACTGATAAACCCGAGAAACACGAATAATCTAAAGCTGACGAAAGATTGCGCGAGGTCATTTATAATTACAACCGCAAAAAATATCGACATGACCAGCGCCGCTAATTTAGCGACAATATCTTTCGGCATAAAAAGTACACTGAATAGCGCAGTGAACAACGCCATCACCAGCCATTTTCTTTCGGAAGTTTTAAAGTATCGATAAAACAAAGCCCCTGCGGCAAACCAACCCATGTATTGAGGAGAAAAACGCCACAAGAACGGTACCTGCACATGAGAAAGCAGAAATAAAGATATCAAACTGGCGATAGCGATATTGACACCAAAGGTAAAGTAGATAATTCCG
>JAHFFY010000062.1 GCA_023247705.1 Candidatus Omnitrophota bacterium
GTTCAATCGTTTTAGACGTTTGGTTGTTCGTTATGAATATCATCCTGAAAATTTCTTGGCGATGGTTCAGCTAGCTTCAATACTTATGCTCGTTAAACTCTATTTATGAGATGGATTCTAGTACTATTCTACTAAAATTTCAGGAAGAGTCATGCCTTTCTTTCAAAATTCCCGCTCTTGCCTCCGGTCTTTTTCAATAATTTGATATCTGAAATAACCATTTCCTTGTCAGCCCACTTCATCATGTCATAAATCGTTAAGCAGACGACCGTCACTGCGGTCAGGGCTTCCATTTCAACTCCGGTTTGCCCTAGGCAGACCACTTCGGCCAGAACATTCACCCGGGTGTTGCGTTTGTCCAATTCAAAATCAATATGAACTTTACTCAATTGCAATGGGTGACATAGCGGAATTATGCTTGGGGTCGACTTCGCCGCGATAATACCGGCGATCCTCGCTGATTCCAAAACATCTCCTTTGGGCGATTTTCCATTAATTAATTTTTTAAAAGCATCCGGTTTCATGGATATCATCGCGGCTGCGATGGCCGTGCGCTTCGTTATGCTCTTATGACTGATATCAACCATCCCGGTTGAAGCATGATTCTCTTTTGTCATTCTCCAATACCTCCACTTGTTCAAGAACATCTTTAAAATTCATTCATCTGATGCGGCTTGATCGATTGTCGATTTGATTTCTTCTCTGAACGCATGCGTTTACCCATGAGAATAATTTCTTTATCTGACTCACAACGCCTGCGTTTTTTTCTTCGTTCTTTCTCCAACAAATCAACTTTCGCTCTCAAATCCGCCGAACGTTTTGCGTGAATCTTGTTTAAAAGTAATTTTCTCGCCCAATAGCGGTTTAATCCCTGCGAACGTGATTTTTGACATTTAATGATGATCCCCGAAGGGAGATGATGAAGGACAACACACGTCGACACTTTGTTGACATGCTGGCCGCCTTTACCGGAAGAACGGACAAATGCTTCCTTGATGTCCTGGTCATTGATCCCAATCTCTTTCATCAGCCGGGCGATTTCTTTTTGCTTATCTAAAGGAATATTCAGTAAATCCATATTGTAAAATTTCTGCGCTAAGCGAAAATCTCTAACAAAACCAGTTTATACGTGCTGATAAAGCAACGCGGCCCAATTTTTGCTTTTTTTGATCTTCAGACAACGCAACGGCAGGGTTTTAAAATGTTGGATGACCAGCGGCAAATTTTCAACAGAAATCCCAGAGATTGCCAAGAATTTTTTTCTTTCAACAAGCGAAACAATTTTTTTTCTCATTTTGATTAGATCGAGCGAGATCAAATTCGCCGCCACATAGTCAAATTTCTTTTGGGATGGAAAATCACGGAGATCCATCGTTTTCAAATAATCAAACGCGCATTCATTTAAGGTCATGTTTGATCGAGCGACCGGAATACATTCTTTGTCAATATCGATCGCCCAAACTTCCTTGGCTTGTGATTTTACTGCAACAAGTGCCAGGATGCCGGTCCCGGTTCCGATATCCAAAAAACGGTTAAAAAATCCGGTTTGGTTTTCAATGAACTGCGCCATAAATCGTGTTGTATCATGCAACCCGGTGCCAAAGGCCGTCGCAGTATCAATAAAAATTAATTGACGATTTCGGGTGGGTTTATATTCCTTCTTATGCCAGATTGGCACGACATCAATCTTAGGCGTTAACGAAAATGGCAGGAAATCCCTCTTCCACTTATCCTGCCATTCGATCCTTTTCAATGGGGTCAGTTTAATGTTAATTCGTTTTAGTCCCAATCCTTTGAATCGGTCTTTTAATTTTTGGGCTTTCCCCAGCGAATCCAGAAAAACCAGAACGCCAATCCGTGAATCTTGTTTGTACTCAACAATATCCCGAGCAGAAACTCCTTGCGCAATCAAAATACTTTTTAATATTTCACAGGTACCGACAAAATCCAAGGGTGTCGATAACGACAATTCAAAAACTTCTTTACGGATTGACATAGATCAAGACAAAATTTTTAAAAAAACACCATGAACCGATTGTCCTTATCAGAAAAAATATCGATAAGATTTTTTGGAAATGATTATTTAATATAATAACCCGCGACTAACCAACTCCCGTCTTTATCCAGCATCGGCGTAACTGTTTCGGTCGCGGTTGCTTTATGTTCAAACGATGTATCATACACAATCACAAAATATTCACCATCCGGCGCCCCGGGCATACTGCTCATGTGTGTAACGGATTGAAGCTTTCTTCCGGTGACCGCGCCTAATGGTTTGCGGACCGATTCAATGGTCGCAGTCCATTTGTCCTCTGGAACAAGGGAACGGAAATAGCTGGAAGAATTCTGCCAGCTTCCGGAAAAGTCCCCGCGATCGACTAATTTTAACCATTCCGCACAATTCGCTACCGCCAACTTCTGTGTTTCTGCGATATCTGCCGCCCGAGTCGGACTGACAACGCCTAAAATGACAAAAACTAAAATTCCTACGATGCATAGCCACTTTCCCATATTTTCTCCTTTATTTAACGATCACCGATTTCTTAGATGCCTGCGGCAAAAAATAACCTGATTTGCGAACTGTTTTTGTTTTGATATCCAACTCATAAACATCAGAATTTTCATTTGTGATGATCAATTTCTCGCCATCAAGTTTAAGGGACGTGATATAGACTTCCTGGACATCCCACTCCAATTTCGGATTGAATTTAACATCATAAATTTTCAATTCCCAAAGTTTCGTGTTGGTCTTTGTATTCCAGGCTTCAATATATCCGCCGGTTTGTTTATGACTGGACGATGGAGATTGCGGCGCTGAGTATTTGATATCATTATAAACGACCGGCGACACTTTTTTGGGAGGTGTTCGGTCAGCCCCCGCAGGATCATACGACAAAACAGAACAAATGAAAATTACTAAAAAGAATACCCGGATCTTTCTCATTTCATTCCCTTTCTTTTACAGAAAAAATTCGATTAACCCGTAAGAAGCCATGTAACTTATTAAAATTAAAATTCCGCCGAAAATCCCATTAAGAACAGAGCGAACCCATTTACCTGCCTCGATGTCTTGGGCCCAGATCGTTAATCCAATGGCAATCAGGAATTCTCCTAAAATGATGAAATACGGTGTATGCAGCACGGTCTTACATCCGGAATAGGTCCACCATTTAGTGAATCGCGCCATCTCTTCATAAAATGGAATATTGACCGCTCCAATCAAACCAATCATCAGCAGTCCTATCCGACCAAATCGACGCCAAAGATATCCGCCTAAATACCCAAGCTGGATCGCTACAATCTCCCAGGCAAACGGCATCCACATCGGAGAATACCACAGCATCGGACCTCCACCGATTGAATAATCAAGCGTATGCGTTCCAGAGACCAACCAGGCGTCCGCATATAATTCAGTCACGCCCACTGCAATGCCGAAAATCATCCAATCCAGCATCACACGATCTTGTTGATAACACAAATAAGTAATCAGGATAAAATTATCCACTAAATTCAGAATTAGCCCTGATTTCCAATCGGACCAAGAAACAGATGCAAAATAACATACAGCCAAAACATTAATCACGATGGTCGACAACACGACTTTAAGGCGACGCATCTCCACTAAAGGGTTTTCTTGATTCATCATAACGATTATGGTTCGACTTTGATACTATTAACAACTTTCTGAAATGTCGAATAATCCGCCACCGATTGATCTTCGTTATTCAAATATTGAATGATAATGATCCTGCCATTGATTAAAAATTGATACCAAGACAACCGTGTATCATTGGTTTTAAAACTGATCTCATTAAAAGCGGACTGGTAATGATTGACCATCGCTTCGATGGGCAATAGATCAAAACTGGCAAGATGTTCTTCTCCGAGATTTGATATCGATGGCAAATAATCTAAAGCGCTTTCCAGCGGGTTTTCCGGAGTAATCTGAGAAATCAAGATAACCGGCATCGTCTGATCAGAATTTTTTTGATACCGAAAAACATATGATCCGTACTCATTTTGAACATTCGCCGAGTTAAACCAACCTAGCGGGGCCGTGAAATATACTTTTCCGGACGGTAAAACCATCACATCTTGACCATCAGGTCCCATTCCAATCTTTCCCAAAACCTCATGATCGGTTAAACCCGTTGGGCTCTCGATAAAGTGAAAATCATTTTCGCTCGATTTTCCTTCAGTAACAGGAGTCGATGGAACGATTTCATTTTTCTGTTGAACGGTTTCTTCCTTCACGGGAGAATCGACGGTTTGCGGATTGGAGATTGGTACGTTTATTTCAGTTGCGGATGAATTGTTCAGCATTAATTGATTGGAAGAGAAAAGAAACGGTTTGATCAGAGTATTTCTTTTTTTCTCAAGTAAAAACTGCAATGTTTTTTCAAACGAAATCGCTTTTTTGTCATCCGGAAACATCTGAAGCATTTGCTGGACCACCGTGTAACTTTGGTCTAATTTTCCAGCCAGATAATATCCATGAATCGCCACGTGATACGCCTTCAGCAGAATCTCATCTTCCGGTTTTAAGGCAATGATCTCTTCAGCTTCTTTGGCGGCCGCCTCTCCTTTCCCTTTACCGATCAAAAGCGACGCTAAAACAAGACGGAACTGACAGTTATTCGGGACCGCAGCAATTAATTTCTTATATTTCACAATGGGATCTTCCGTCAGCGAATCCATCGCCGAAGGAGGTTTCTGTTCCAGAGAATCATCCTTCATGAGGGAAGGCTCTACCATCACATCGGTACGGATCGTGATCGATTGTCTATTTTCACTGGGGACAATTGGGTTCGCCGTAAACATATAACCCGTTGGAGAAAACAGACAATAATAATTGTAACCCTGAACCGTTTCTCCACACAACATTTGGGGAAGATACGGATGGTCGGGATTGGTTAAGTCCTTGATTTTTGTTGGATAGTTATTATTATTTTCAAGGGCAAATGTTTCAGTCGCAATCGATAAAGATTTCAGATTAAGCATCACCGTAGTCCAATCAGCCGTCTCTTCTCGTCCATCATTGGCATTGACATCCGGGATGATCAAAAAGGAACAAAACAACAGAATCACTAAAAAAAATCGATCCTTTAACACCCCAGATAAGCGATCTACCAGTTTCGACATAATTCTTCTCGAATATTTTATTCCTTACTTAATTCAAGCCTCACAACAATATTATCAATTCCCCCAACAATGTCTAGAGCCTATTTTCAAATTTATTTTATTCCTTCAGGTTTTCCGGGGTTGCTTCGCCGATATACATTTTACAGATATTTTTATAACCGATCTTTCTGTGACTTTTTAACAGCAGCGTCAAATCCTCGCTCGCTTGAGGATGTTTTTTCTTGAATTCGTTTAACTTTTTATAAATTTGCGATAATTCTTCAAGCGTCGCTAATGCCGGCATCTGAATCCTCCATTTTAAATGCTTTGATTAATTTCTCGTGAGAACTTTTCGTGGGAGGTTAATCGATACGAACCGTTCCGATTTTTAAATCTTTTCGTTGAGCTTCGGGTTGGCCCTGCTCAACCCAATTCCCATCATCATTATTATCCGGATTGCTAAATTTAATGTAAAGATCATATTTGCCTTTTTTCAATTCAGGCAAAGGAAGCCAGAAATTCTCTTTAATAAATTCGCGGCTTTCCCATACATTGGTCGGGTAGATTGCATAGCCGATCAAATGTTTATGCAGCAAAGTCTCTTCGCCGTTTTCCTGATTTTTCGCACTAAAGGTGACGCTGTAATTCGATTTGATCATCTGAAGACTTTCCCAATAAAAGCTTAAGGGAATGATCCTTCCTTGTTGTTCCAAGAATGGACCGCGCGTGTGAAACAGCAGGGAAAACTTACGATCAATTGTAATCTTGGGATGGTCGGACATCAAGACAAATGGTTCGCGCGATTTTTCAACCAGTCTAATCCCGTTGCCTAAATTTTTTTTAAACAGAATCGTCTCGGCCGCGGCCTGCCAGACATCCAGACCAGATTGCTTAAAAAATTCCTGCAGGTGTCCGGACATGCTTTCTAAATTGTTTTCTAAAGAATACAAGATCATAAAATCATAAAAATCAACAATGGCATAGTTCACATTTTTTGGTAATTCAAAATTTTTTTTGACATACAAAGTGCTTTCTTTGATTTTTTCCGCGTTCTGATAGTAATCATCAAAAACTTTATGAAAAGAGAATAATTCTTTTCGCCTTGAAAGCTCAGCTTGAAAAATAAAACTAGCAACAACCGGTGCATCGACCGGAATGTTCCGGATCATGGACCAACGGTAATTAGTCAGAAAACTGTTATTGTAGGTGATGCGATCCAGAATGTCAGAACCAGCTTGATATGTCTGAAATAGACATGCGCTCAGGAAGAAGAAAATCGCGAAACGGAAAATCTTTTCTTTTTTTCCGATCAGTTTAAAGGTTTGGACACCGGCCAAAAATATAAAAGGAACCATACTGTTCCCGTAGTGGAAATGAATCGTATGCTCCGGATGATAGGCCGATAATAAATGTTGAAGCAAGAGCGGCGAGAACAAAAAGATAATCGGCAAACTAAACACTGATAAAAACAAAAACGGGCCGAACAACTCATGAAGATAGGTCATATTTTCCGGAGCGATTAGATACCAAATGACTTTAAATGGCTTTAGCAGAAATGTCAGAATGATTTCGGATAAGCTGTTGCCCAAATGCCGGTAACGAACCACAAAGGCATGAACCGGCAACTCTCGAAAATGCGGAATAATCATCAAGGACAGAAGAAAAAAACTCATACCTCCCAAGAGAATCGGAACCACCCCCCAGCGTATTTTCTCTGCCTTCTTGGAACATAAAGCATAAATCCCAAAACACGCGATGATCAACGCCATATTTTCCTTGATGGATATCAACAAAAGCGCGTTTAACAGAAACACTCCGTATTTCTCCTTTTGGAAGGCGTAAAACAAACCGAACAAAAAAACCGGAGTCAAATTCTCCAGATTAAATTCATAAATCATCGCGTAAACATTCGCAGGGAAAATCAAGTAGATAAACGTCATGATAAAAGCCGCCATCGCTCCCAAATCTTCCTTGGCCAGATAGTAAAGGAAGATGGCGGAAATGATAAAGGCTAAAATTTTAAATTCGATTAAAGTAAACGGATGAGGGAATAATTTAAAAATTGGAAGTAGCAAATAAGTTAGGAAATATGAATGGTCACCGAAGTAATTAATCCCAACCAGCGAAACATATTGCGATCCGTGGATCAAATTCCACATCGCCTGGGTGAAAAAGGCCAAATCCCAATCACAATATCCGAAATTGAGGTATCTGCGTGTGAGAAACTGAATCCAAAGGGACATACTCGTTAAGCAGAGTATAAAGGTGAGCTGATCCCAGAGATTAAATCGAGGAATTATAGATTTTTTTTTGTGCATCAGTCAGCGGAATTCTTTTCAAGAATTATTTAGATCTTCGGATTGCTTCCGGAATATTTTCAATTATATCCGTAGCAATCATCCCCATTGGCGTTTTTTTCTTCGCGGCGAGGTCTCCGGCCTTTCCATGGAGATAACAGGCCCATTTCGCCGCTTCAAAACCGTTGAGTCCCTGCGCTAAAAACGCTGCAATGATCCCGGAGAGAACATCTCCGCTCCCAGCCGTCGCCATTCCTGGATTTCCGGTTTTATTAATGTAAATTTGTTTTTCGGCAGAAGCGACGATCGTCTGATGTCCCTTTAATAGCACAATGGAATGATAATCAGCGGCAAATTGTTTAGTTATCTCTTGACGGCGCTGAAGAATAAAATTTTTATTTAACCGGGTTAAGCGGGCCATTTCTCCCGGATGAGGCGTCAAAATTTTAAGCCCCTTCCTTTTTTTTAGAACACGGAGATCGGTCGCTACACAATTAAGGGCATCGGCGTCAATAACCAATGGCTTATCGAGTGAGGATAAAATTTTCAAAACAAGATGGCGTGTCGATTCTTCTGTGGATAATCCCGGACCGATCAAGATGAGATCGGATGGAAATTCTTTGATTTTTCTAAATGCGCTGACCGACAAGCTTTGCTTGACCGTTTCGTCTAAAGGCAAGGTCATGAGGACCGGAGAAATTTTTTGTTGCAGCACACAATTGAGCGAAGCCGGGATACCGAGTGTGACCAAACCAGCACCCGAGCGCATAGCTGCAAGCCCGCTTAATGCCGCCGCACCCAGAAAATTTCTGGATCCGGCTAGAATTAGGATATGACCAAAATCATTTTTGAAGGCATCTTTTTTACGGCGTGATAATTGCGCTGGCAACCGCATAATTTTGGGTATGGGATAATGAAATCAAAATTTTATTTTTAAATGTTTTTTTTCGATAATGACAAACCGGTCTTCCATACTTATCATTCATGATGCTGATATCCTTCCAGCTGATATGAGCGTTGTCTCCAAAGGCTTTTAAGACCGCTTCTTTGGCAGCGAAACGGGCGGCAAAATGCTGATGAGGATAACGATGCTTTCGAGCGTACGCAATCTCTTCTTTCGTAAAAACATGATTCAGGAATTGTTCGCCCCATCTTTCAATGGCTTTGGCAATTCTTCCCACTTCCACGACATCAATCCCGGTCCCGAGAATCATGATTTCTTGATGAGGTTGATCATCTCTCTTACCGCGTTTTCTAATCCGATCCAGACGGCCCGAGAGACGATTGAATGTCCAATATTTAATTCTTCCATGCCAGGGATTTTACTGATGGCCGTTACGTTTTCATAATTCAACCCATGCCCGGCATTGACGACCAATCCTAAATTCCGCGCATATCGAGTCATGCGCTGCAATTTATCGAGCTCTTTCTTGATTTTCAAATGGGACTGGGCTTTGGAATAAGATCCGGTATGCAATTCGATACAATGGACATGCATTTTTTTAACCTGATCGATCTGTTCTTTCGCCGGATCGATAAAAAGGTTCACTTTGATGTTCCACTTCTGTAAAATTTCAACGACTTGAGAAACGCGATTAAACTGCCGAACAACGTCAAGCCCTCCTTCCGTTGTGATTTCCCGGCGTCTCTCCGGCACCAGGGTTGCCTGATCCGGTTTGATCTTCAGTGCAATGTCGATAATCTTTTGATCAATCGACATCTCCAGGTTAAAACGGGTTTTGACCGTCTTTCTTAAACGCTTAACATCCGTGTCGTTGATATGTCTGCGATCTTCGCGCAGATGGGCGATGATACTGTCTGCGCCCGCCTGCTCGCATATTTCCGCTGCCAAAAGAGGATCCGGTTCTTTCTCTTTCCTGGCCTCTCGAAGCGTTGCGACATGATCAATGTTGACTCCCAATTTAATTGTCATAGCCTAGCTTACTTTAGCAATTCACCGTTGACATAGATCCAAGTGATAATCGCCAGACCTAAAGCGATTAATTTCAATCCCAAATTATAAGTAATCCACTTCTTAAGCATTTTTCTTTTCTCTTCCTCGCAAAAGTAATTCTCTTAACATATTCGATAAAACTTCCTTATCTAAAATCAGCGTTAAGCGGCCATCCGCAGCCACGGATATTTCTCCACTTTCTTCGGAAACCATAATGGCAATGCTGTCGGTCTGTTCACTGATCCCGATCGCAGCGCGATGCCGGGTTCCGATGATCTTGCTGAAATTGGTTTTTTCGGATAAAGGAAACAAACAGGACGCGGCTAGGATACGCTCGCCTCGGATAATAATCCCTCCGTCATGTAAAGGAGATTGCGAACTGAATATACTTTGGATCAGTTCCGATGAAATTTTGCTGTCCATGACCACACCGCTTTCTATGGAACTTTTCAATTTAATCTCTCGTTCAATGGCGATTAAACAGCCAATTTTCTGTTTCGATAATTTGTAAACTGCCTGCGCAACATCTTCAATGATCATCAGGATCTCTGAATCGGCAAGATCGACGTTGAAAAGATGCTGCTGGCCCAACCGCGCTAAGCCTTGCCGTAATTCCTGCTGAAAAAGGATCAACAACGCGATAATCGAAATTCCAAAAAATTTCGTCAACAACCAATTCAGCGTGTCAAATCCTAAAATTTGCGAAACAAGAAATGCGATCAAAAGATAAGTGATCCCTTTAAAAACCTGAAAAGCCCTGGTTCCTTCGAAAAAAACAAGGATGCGGTAAAACACGATCCATAAAATAACGATTTCGATAATTGGCTTAATACTGGACCAGATAATAAATGGCATAAATTTAATATTCCGTTAAATCAATTGGTTAAATTTAATCATTTAGTTATTTTCCCATTGATTATAATTCAAAATCGCGTCGATCACGGAAGCAGCATCCTTCGTTTCTTTAACATCATGAACACGGACGATATGAGCGTTGTTCATAACTGCGCACGAAACGCTAGCGATGGTTCCGGCCAAGCGTTGCCGGACCTCCCGTTTGGTAATCTGTCCAATGAACGATTTACGCGATGTTCCAATCAGAATCGGACGATTAAGCACAGTAAAATCCTTCAGGCGATTTAAAATTTCCAAGTTATGCGCGGTTGTCTTCCCAAACCCAATCCCCGGATCAACTATGATTTTATCGAATCCGATTCCAATTTCCAAGCAATTTTCTATGGATCGTTTTAATTCCATTATGATCTCGAAAATTAAATTCTTGTACTGAATATTTTTTTGCATCGTCTTTGGAGTTTTACGGCTATGCATCAAAATGATCGCCGCATCGTAATTCTTCACCATTTTAAGAAGCCTTGCCTTGGGCTTCGTCCCCATAATATTATTCACAATGCTTGCCCCGTTATCCAAGGCATGTGTAACGACCTCTGCTTTGTAGCTATCCACCGCAATTGGGGATTTTATTTTTTTCGCAAGAGATCTGATGCATGGAATGATTCTTTCAATCTCTTCTTTAACGGAAATACGCGAAGCTCCGGGCCGCGTCGATTCTCCCCCCACATCAATGAGATCAGCTCCATCCTTAATCATGTTCTGGGCCACGTTGACAATTTTAGAAATATCCCGGTGATCCTTCACAAGTAAACCGTCCTGACTAAATGAGTCAGGGGTCAAATTGAGGATTCCCATAATTTTTGTTTGTTCACCTAAAGGAAGACAAAAACGACTGGTTTTAATGAGGTATTTTTTTCTAAAATATGGGATCTTCAATTTGAAACTAGAAATAATTAAAAAAATATTAGGCAGGAATGCCTTTATCCTCGCCCCATAGAGGATTTAACAAAGGGAATATGGACAGTGGATTGTTTTTCATCTCTGGGGGTTGAATATCGTGGTTCACCAATAGATCATCTGGAGCGGCAGGACTCTTTTTGACATTTTCCATGCCTAACAGCACTTTCGCTTCATCGATATCTACGACTTCTTTTTCCATGAGCTTTTGCGTTAAAAGTTCTAGTTTATCGATATTCTGCGACAAAAGAGTTTTGGCCCGCGAGTAGGATCCATCCACAAAAAAACGGACTTCATCATCAATCGCCTTGGCGGTTTCTTCGCTATAATCGCGTTGCTCCATCATGTCTCTTCCCAGAAAAACCTGATGATGATGTCGACCAAGCGTCAAAGTCCCTAATTTGCTCATCCCATATTCACAAACCATCTTCTTCGCTATCTGGGTTGCTGTCTGCAGATCACTATAAGCTCCTGTTGTAATCTCTTGTAAACAAATCTCTTCAGCCGCGCGGCCTCCCAATGCGACTGTCAAACGGCCTAACAATTCCTTCTTGCTCCAATAGTGGCGGTCCTCAATCGGAGGCGTCAAGGTATAACCGCCGGCCATGCCACGGGGAATGATCGAGACTTTCGAGAATGTATCGACTTCTTCAATCAAAAGAGATAATAGCGCATGACCAGCTTCATGGTAAGCCGTAATCTCTTTTTCTTTTTTGGACATGGTACGGGTCTTCTTTTCTGGCCCCATGGTCACCCGCTCGATGGCGGCAAACATTTCTTCCGGTCCAACGGATTCTTTATTTTTACGGGCAGCCAGAAGCGCTGCTTCATTACAGACATTGGCTAAATCTGCTCCTGAAAAATAAACGGTTTGCTGCGCCATTTTTTTCAGGTCAACTTTATCGGACATATGGATATTTTTGGTATGAACTTTTAAGATCGCTTCTCGCCCTAAAATATCCGGAAGATTCACCACGATTTGACGGTCAAACCGCCCCGGCCTAAGCAACGCCGGATCAAGGGTATCCGGTCGATTGGTCGCGGCAATCAAAATGATCCCGGTTTGTGTGTCAAAACCATCCATTTCAACCAAAAGAGCATTCAGGGTCTGTTCCCGTTCATCATGGCCTCCTCCGATTCCGGAAAAGCGTAAACGGCCCACCGCATCGATCTCATCAATAAAAATAATGGCCCCTTTTCCAGAGGATTTGGCGGCTTTACGTCCTTGTTCAAAGAGGTCTCTTACCCGAGAAGCCCCGACCCCAACGAACATCTCCACAAAATCAGAACCGCTCAAAGAAAAGAACGGAACATTAGCTTCACCGGCAACGGCCTTGGCCAGTAGGGTTTTGCCTGTTCCCGGAGGTCCGATCAGCAAAACACCTTTGGGAATTTTCCCCCCTAATTTCTGAAATTTCTTGGGTTCTTTCAAAAACTCAATGACTTCCTGCAACTCTTCTTTCGCTTCATCGACTCCAGCCACATCGGCAAACGTGATTTTGTTATTTTTCGTGTTCACTTTCGCACGGGATTTTCCAAAAGACCAAATCTTATTGCCGACCTGGCTTCCACGATAGGAGATAAACCAAATAAACAAAATAAAAAATATAATCGGCACAAATGAAAAGAAAAGCTGACTCCAGAATGTCTTGGGCGGGACGACTTTGAAGGCAGAAACATTTTCACGGATCAAATCAAGGATCGCTTTGTCATCCGGGGGAAGATTAACAATAAACTTTGCCCCATCAGTCAACACGCCTTCGAGCATGTTTTCACTCAATTCTAATTTCTGGATACGATGGGTTTGCGCGTTATCTTTTAGAATCGAATAAAATTCGCTATAGCTGAGTTCTTGCGATTTCTGAATCGTGCTCACTTCGGGACGGCTGATGAGGATCAGAAAGACCAAAAAAAATCCCAAGCCCAGGACCCAGTTATTGTTCGTATTCTGGTTGCGGTTTCGATTGGACTGTTTCTTATGGTTCTTTTTAAAATCTTGTTTTTCATCCATAGTCAATTCCTTTATTTATATTCATAAGTTAGAACGTAAGATTATAACGTACCGAAGTATTTAATCAAGGAATATTATCGTATTTCCGGATAGGTTATTTCACCACACAATTTTAAGAACCCACATTCAACCATGAAGTGCAACACGGGTTGAGGAGAAGACTTCGTAAGGAGTCTTAAAACCAAGACATTTACGAGGTCTTGAGTTTAACTGATGTTCAATATATGCAATCTGATCATC
>JAHFFY010000083.1 GCA_023247705.1 Candidatus Omnitrophota bacterium
GAGTTCCGGCAGTGACCTGTACTTCCGGTCCGGGGTTATCCTTAAAACAAGAATTTATCGGTTTTGCCTCGGCGTCGGAAATTCCGATTATCATTATCGATGCCCAACGTTCCGGTCCCTCCACAGGCATGCCGACGAAAACGGAACAATCGGATTTGCCGGCAGCAATTTTTGGCAACCATGGCGATTATACAAAAATTGTCATCAGTGTTGCCAACGTGATTGATTGTTTTTATGCACCCCAGATGGCACGTTATTTAACCGAGAAATTAAAATTACCCGTTTTCATTATGAGCGATTTCCAAACCGCCAACAGCTATAAAGTGATTGATAAGCCTAAAGTCAATGACGTTAATTCAATCAACGATATTCCGGATTTTGTTTTTGAGCGTTTTCATATCGATCGCTTACCGGATAACATCGAAATGGTCCGCACCCATCAGGAGATGCCGGGGACGCCTGGAGGAATGCGTCGGGTTACTGGACTGAATACCGACGCGAGTGGTTCCGTTAACTATTTTTCAAAAGCAAACCAGCGTTCCCATGCAGTCCGTAATGCAAAAGTCCATGCGGTCAAACGAGCTTTAAGAAAACCCGAAATGTTTGGCCCCGAACAGGGAGATCTTCTGGTGATCGGATGGGGGAGTAGCCGAGGGGCTATTGAAGAAGCTATCACGTTACTTTGTCCTGAACAAGGAATTAACAATGTTGCGGGAATGCATCTTAAGATTGTCTGGCCTTTGCCACCCATGTTAAAGGAAATATTTTCAAAATTCAAAAAAGTTGTTACGGTTGAATTAGCTTACGGCGATGAAATAAAACCTTCTCCGCTGGCGATGATTCTTAGAGAGGAGACACTGTGTGATATTCGTCCCATGATGGCCCGGGCAACTGGTCGGCCGATTCGCCCGCGGTCTATTGTTTATAAAATTAAAGAAGTTTTAGAAACCGGGCAAACTAAACTTTGAAGTTCCCATGACCTAACGGTCATTGGAAATAAAAGGAGTTATTTGCAATGAATCCAAAAGTTGACAATATATCTCAACCGCAACCTTTAGTAATCAAGGATTTGCACACCGAAAATCCCCGCTGGTGTGTAGGCTGCGGGGATTTCGGGATCCTGATGGCGGTTAAGCGCTTTATGGTGGATGAGAAAATCAAACCTAACATGACCGTCAATGTATCGGGGATTGGATGTTCTGGCCGTGCTCCGAATTATATGAATACTTACGGTGTTCATACCATTCATGGTCGTCCGATTACCGTTGCATTAGGATTGGCTCTGACAAGACCGGACTTGAATGTTTTTGTTCATTCCGGAGATGGTGATGCTTTGAGTATTGGGGGAAACCACCTCATTCATGGCATTAACAAAAATTTTAAATGCGTATTCTTACTTTACGATAATGAGCTTTATGCTTTAACCAAAAACCAGACTTCGCCAACGACAAGAAAACAGCACCCAACGATGACTCAGCCCCAAGGAACGTATCTCGCCCCGTTAAATGCCGTACGCCTCGCCTTAGGGATAGGAGCGTCCTTCGTGGCCAGTACGGCCGACTGGATGCCGGATCACATGGCCAGCACGTTGGATTTAGCGTACCAGCACCGGGGATTTGCCTTTATCCATATCTTGCAACGCTGCCCGCATTTTGACCCCAATAATTTTGACCACAAATCAACGACCTGGTTTTCGTTCCTTAAGCATGAAAAGGGTATCCCACCGGATAAACGGATTGCCGATAAAACCGAGGTCATTGAACACGATCCCAGCGACTTGGAAAAAGCCTTTAAATTGGCTGTGGATGACCGTCGATATTTTGGTTTACTTTACCGCGATCCAAACAAGCCGAGTTATGATGACATCATGCACAATTTAGTTAAAAATGCCGAACAAAAGCCTCGCTCCGGCATACTCGATCGTTTTAAAATTTAATCCTCTACAAAGTTAAAAGCAAAGTTTAAGAGTAAACTTCTTCTTTCACCTACCATGGAAAATGTCATCATTATTGGTTCCGGACCAGCGGCCCACACCGCCGCGATTTATGCCGGTCGGGCGAAATTAAATCCTTTGATGTTTGAGGGGCTCATGGCAGGGGAGGTGGCGGCAGGGGGTCAATTAACAATCACCACCGATGTGGAAAACTATCCCGGATTTCCTGAAGGGATATTAGGACCCGAATTGATGGAAAAAATGCGCCAACAATCCATAAATTGTGGAACCAGAATCAAAACAGAAACCGTTACTAAAGTTGATTTAAAATCTCACCCGTTTAAGATCATTACAGAATCCGGGACCGTTGAAACCGAGACCATTATTGTCGCTACCGGCGCCACGGCAAAACGATTAAATCTCCCGGGTGAAGACCGATTGTGGCAAAAAGGGATTTCAGCCTGTGCAGTTTGTGACGGCGCATTACCCATTTTCCGCAATAAAGTCTTGGTGGTGGTGGGAGGAGGAGACTCGGCGGTCGAAGAGTCAACATTCCTGACAAAATATGGCAGCAAGGTTTTTGTCCTCGTCCGTCGGGATGTCATGCGCGCCTCCAAAGTCATGCAGGAACGCGTTATGAAAAATCCGAAGATTGAAATCCTTTGGAATACCATTCCGACCGAGGTTTTGGGTGAAAAGGCTCTGACGGGAGTGCGGATTCAAAATGTCAAGACGAAGGAACAGCGTGTTCTTGATGCCAATGGATTATTTTATGCTATCGGCCATCTTCCGAACACGGCCTTTTTAAATGGACAAGTCGAATTGGATAAAGACGGATATATTAAAACCAAGCCCGGCGCGACCAACACAAATGTCGAAGGAGTGTTTGCGTGCGGTGATGTCCAGGATAAAGTCTATCGGCAAGCGGTTACCGCAGCAGGAACAGGATGTATGGCCGCCTTGGATGCCGAGCATTATTTATCCAGTCATTCCCATTGAATCAAAAAGTTTAATCCCACCAAAATCGTTTTCTGAATAACCCTACGAACGTTTCGCCCCCTGGCAAATCAAAATTGAACTAATTCTCTAAATATGTTACATTGAGTCCTATGCCCAATCCAAAGGATAACCTCATTTTACCGAAACACGAATCCTGGGAGATGTTTAACGCTATATCCCCGAAGTATGATTTGGTTAATCGTTTACTGACCTTTGGTCAGGACCTTTCCTGGCGTAAGCGTCTGGGGGAATATCTTCCACCACAAAAAGGCCAGATTATCTTAGATGTCGCCAC
>JAHFFY010000084.1 GCA_023247705.1 Candidatus Omnitrophota bacterium
GTGCGATTTGCAGTTTTTGTTGGCTGGTCCATTTACGTTTTTGCATTGAATAAGCCTCCTTGTTTTGGTGCCTTATTCTAACTTAAAACCCTGTTTCTGTTAATGGGGAGCAGTATAAAAGCACGATTAAAAATTAGAGAACAAAGTGAGAATGAAATGGATAGAGTCATGATTGTCAGAACGAGAAATTCTAAACGGATAAGCATGATCATTCTTGCCCTGTTACTTTGTTGCAGTGTACAGAATGGCTTGAGTCAAGAACCGACTTTGCCGACTGTCACTGAGTACTATTTAAAAAATTATAAATTTACAACGGATTGGTTTACCAATAGGATCCCTTTATGGGAAAAAATATTAGCACCCCTCAAGGGAAAACAGGGTATCCATTATTTAGAGATTGGGGTGTTCGAAGGGAGGTCTGCCATTTGGATGTTAGAAAATATCCTGACAGTCTTCCCGGGACGAGTTTGGCAATTGGCCAACCCGGGGATAAATAGTGAAATTATCATTTGATCTTTTTGTTCTCCGTATAATAATATAACTTGTTCTCTTCTATCATTTTAAGTTTTTGAATTGATCGGTCAACTGATGCAATGCCTTTTGGGCAGGGATTGAATCAGACAGGTGGGCGGAGGCTGAAGCTTTTCAGCTTCGGGGTCTTTGTTTTCAATATCCTTATCTTTAAAAACTTTTTTTGAAAGAAAGAGGTGCCTATGCCAAAGCTTCTGATCGTCGATGATGAAGTGGATATCAGGGAATTTGCCAAAAAATTTTTTAAGAAGCGGAACCTCGAGGTCTTCACCTCCAGCCGGGGCGATGAAGCGCTCAGTGTGATCGAGAAAGAAAAGCCGGATTTGGTCTTGCTCGACATCCGCATGGAAGGCATGACCGGGGTCGAGGTCTTAAGGCAGCTGCGCGAAAACCACAATAACATCAAAGTCGTCATGGTGACCGGCGTCGAGGAAGAAGAGATTGTGAACGAGGTGAATAACCTCGGCGCTTTAGGATATGTTCACAAGCCTCTTGTCCTGGATGAACTGGAAAAGATTGTTTTAAAAGAGATTACCTGATGCTTTGAAGCGGTTGCGGCTTCATGACCAGGAGGCTTGAACAATGTTCCTTCAATCCCTCGACTAGCACCACAAAACCGATAAGCTCTATTGATGCGAGCCCAGCATATCCATATTGATTATAAGAAGGAACTGGAGACCGCCAGCAAGGGCATGATCCTGATTCATGAGCCCAAGACGCTCATCCGTCTCATTGTCCGGATGATCGTGCGCAAGGTCAAGATCAAGCATGCGGGGATGATCATTTATGACGCCGCCAAAGACACGTATGTCCTGGTCATCTCCCGGGGAGAAAAAGGGCTCAAGATCCCCGCCGGATTCGCGCGGTTCGATAAAAATAATTCCCTGATCAGAATTTTAACCAAAGGCAAGTATCACGCGTTATATTTAAGAAAACATGTCCTGGTACTGGAAGACGTCAACAAGATGATCTGGCAGGAAAGCGTGTTATCGGCGAAGCGTCCTCAATCCGGTCCTGATTCCCCAACCGCTTATAAAGAAAAAGAAGAGCTGCTCCATTTTTTTCATCAAATCTCCGAGCAGATGCAGATGTTCAACACGGTCGCCTGCGTTCCCGCGTATCATCACGACATGCTGCTGGCGATTCTGCTGTTGGGCGCCAAGGAAAACGACGAGCGTTTTGATCAGGAAGAGCTGGATTTTTTTTCGGCCTTGGCCTCGGACGTCGCGATGGCGATCAAGAACGCTCAGTTGTTTTTGGATTTAAGAAAAGAACTCGACCGCAACCGCGATTTGTTCTTCCGCACAACACTGGTGTTGGCCTCCACCATTGAAGCCAAAGACCCGTACACCCGCGGGCACACCGAACGCGTGACCAATTATGCCGTCGCGATCGCCCAGCAGATGACCGATAACGGCTCGATCGTCCTTCCTGCGCGTTTCATGGACGACCTGAAGATCGCCGGATTGCTGCATGATATCGGAAAGATCGCCGTGCCGGAGGCCATCCTCGGCAAGACCGATAAGTTAGATGACGAAGAATTCAGGATTATGAAAGATCACACCTTAAGAGGCGTGCATATTTTAAAGCCGCTCGCCGAGTTTGAAGAAAGCATCAAGGGGGTCAAATACCATCATGAGCGTTATGACGGCAAAGGTTATCCGGACGGTTTAAAAGGAGAAGAGATCCCGATGATCGCCGCGGTCCTCGCTGTGGCGGACACCTATGACGCCATGACCTCCGACCGCCCCTATCGCAAGGGGCTGCCCAGAGAAGTCGCCATCAACGAGATCAAAAAGAATGCCGGCATCCAGTTCAATCCCATTCCCGTCCGGGCGATGGTAGAGCTGTTTGAGAAGGGGAAGGTTTGAGTTCGTCGTTCGTGGTTTGTTGTGCGTGAATCGTGGCTGGTCGCTCATCCCAGCAACGAGTCATGGGGCATGAGAGACCGATGAGCACCGCAGCCAGCGTTTATTTAAAAAAACAAATCTTGACAATTTTAAAAACGCCGATTATCCTTGAGATGTATTCCCAATTTTGAAATTATTTTTCCATCCTATGAGCACCCTGTGATGTCCGGCTCATAAATCGTTTATGAAGCTTGATCGTCAACATTTATTCCAAAGGGGTGCTTATGTTCCAACTTACCAAATGGCTCGTCCGTTTCATCTGTTCCATCCATTTTTTATTTTTTTGCGCCGGGTTCTTTTGTTTAAACTCTCCCGATCTGTTTGCCCTAGACGCGCCGGACCCTCAAACCGGATCCACGGCCGCTGTGGTGAATCCCGCGACGGAGGTCTATATCAGCCGGCGCGGTTTGACTTTTCATCAGAAAGATTGTTCGGTCATTCAAGGTTTTGAAGTGAAAAAGGTCACGCTGCAAGAGGCGGTTGAAAAAGGCATGCGGCCGTGCGCTGTTTGTTTTAAAGAGGACGCGGCCCTGAACACGGAAGTCCAACAGGAATCTGAAAAGAAGAATCGAGGAGAGAAGTTGGAGTATTTAAAATAAGAAATTTACGAGAGATGTCAGACGTAAGACGTCTAGTACTTTGTCAATTTTGTTTTTAATAGTTGATTTCCTTCAAAGTATAGAGGGATCAACTATTAAAAACGGGTTTGACAAAGTACTAGCGTCTCGCATCTTACGTCTTGCATATATAAAACTACCACGAGCCTACCCTTACGAAGTTCA
>JAHFFY010000085.1 GCA_023247705.1 Candidatus Omnitrophota bacterium
ATCGCATCGCGAAAATTTTTGGGTAATTTATCTCTTTCCTGACCGTCCAGATTAGCGACATTCAGGATAGGATAATTTTTAACATTGACATCGGGCAAAACAGCGATCACAAATCTGCGCTGGGTGGGGTTATCGACTAACGTATCCACCGATTCCAGTGTTGATGCCTTAACCCCCGGGAGATCCCGCAATACGTTGACATAATTTTTTAAAGCTGTCATTTGCTCTTGCCCGGATTTCATAACTCCGCTCACGATGATTTTGTCATCCGATACACCTCTTTTGTCGACTGAAAAAAACGATACCGGAACACCACGGATCCGGGTTAAAATCTGTCCGAGAATAATTTGTTGACTCTTCGACTGATCACCCATCGTCAACGCAGCGACCGGCTGAACCGGCTTACTGGCACCCTGAATCGCGACCTCGATCGGATTAGACATTAACTCTCCGAACCAAACCCGCGGATTAAACATCCAGCCCAAAGACCATTCTTTAGGAATGATACGGATTTTGACATTCTTGGGAAAACTATATTTCGCCTGGATCGTATATTTGCCTGGACGCAGAAAATAATCGGTTTCTCCTCCGGGATAATCATAGACCCAGCATCCTTCATGTTTCTCGTTCGCTTCACTGACGTCATCATAAAGCTTAATGGAATTTTGAATCGACCCTTGCGCGGGCAGAGAAACAGCATAAATGAAATACGGCGCGACCCTTAAAGAACATTTGCTACTTCTTAAAACAGGGTGTCCTTCCTTATCGGCAATCATCAATCGAATCGTATTTTTTTCGTAAGCATCATTCCCATAATCGACCGGTTCTGCAATTTTGACCATCTGATCCGAGTTGTTTTCGATACTTAGACGGATATCGATCTGCTCCCCATACTTATATTCATTCCTGACGTTGATAATCTGCAGTTTGAGATTCGCCGACTCAGACCTGAAAAAGAAAAACACAGCAAAGACAATAACCAACCCCACCAAACCAATGATTAAAGGTAGATTAGATTTTTTTGATGGCATAATTTTTTTAAAATATTTTTAAAGGTTTACGGGTCTTGACTTACGAATTAAACTTTCAAGAATAGTTAGATTGAATTTTGACATTACAAGTATAACACAGCATTGGAAAAATTATCGCCGGTTCTGCAATAATTTCTCACGGGAAAAACCTAAACTGGAAAGAGCCTCCTTCGAATTTTCATTGTAGGTGCGGCAAAATGTTGTGACTTCTTTCATGGTGGTGAGACCCCGCTCTGCCAGATTCTTAAGCACGAATGCCCGAATCAAAACCTCATCAATCACATCCTTGGGCGTTAATCCCGACTGCTGGGCCAAACGGTCGCGGAACACGGTGCTGGTGGAAACGCCTTTGACCGTTCGCCGTTCGTAATCATATTTATAAATCTGCGACAAAAGGATTGTTCTCTGTTCCATCCCGCTGCTTTCGCTGACCTCATCAATGACCCTGAACAACTTGTTCTGGACATGATATCTTTTTAGAACGACGAAAACATCAACGAGGTTCACCAAAACCTCCGGAACATTCATCGGTTCATTTTGTAAACGCAAAATCGCTTCGCGGGAGGTTAAGGCGTGGATTGTGCTGATGCAGTATTTCCCGACGTTGACCGCGGTGATCATGTCCTGCGCTTCGGCCCCGCGGACCTCTCCGATCACAATCCGCTCAGGTCTCATCCGCAGGCTGTTTTTGACCAAATCCGCCAACGATACATCATCGTCGCTCTCTAAACGAGAACAGCTCTCTTCCAAAAAAGCATTCAATTCAAATGTATCTTCAATAATAACCATCCGGTGGGTCACAGGAACAAAACTAAAAAGCGCGTTCAGTAACGTCGTTTTTCCGGTCCCCGGTCCGCCGGCAATGATAATATTCGCGGGACGGATCGATAAACCTTCCAGATATAACCACATCTGTGCCGCGACTTCATAAGTCAAACTCCCGCGGTCAATCAAATCCAAAATACTTAACGGTTCAAGTCGGGCTTTGGTGATCGTCAGCTGCGGACCGAAAGCCGACATCGCGATATTCACCCGGCCGCCGAGATTCGGCAATTCGAAGTTGGCAATTTTTTTAATTTTGCTCTCACGGCCACCCAGTAAAAGCAATTTACGGATAAACAAATCCAGCTCTTGATGTGAACGGAATTTCTTTTCGGTGGGAACAAAACCTTTCTGGGCGTGATGGACAAAAATGATTTTGAGCGAATTGATGATAATATCTTCCACTTCTGAATCGCACAATAAATCATCAATAATATCGTAGGAGAGAAAAATCTTAACGGCCTTTAGCCGGCCTTCCAAACTCTGCAAGTCGGGCTCATCGCTGAATTTTCCCTGCTGGTCGGCTTTTAAAACTTCTTCCACTGCCGCTAAAACCGTCTCTTCCCGTTCCGGTTCGGGCTGCAACAAGGTCAGCTTTCCCTGCAAGGCGTCAACCAATAGAGATTCGAATACTAACTTCTTTGTTTGATCCATAGAAAAGGTCAATCCTCTTATTTAATTGATCCTTCATTATAGCCAAGACACATGAAGAGTAAATTATTTTTTTCGGTTATTGAAGTTTTCGTTCCTTAATGAATCTGCTCGTTCATGTCGGGTTGAAAATCAGTCATAGGCTTTTGAACGGGACGGTTTTTTCCATCCTCTTTGGGCCGCGTGATGACCAGCGCAGATTTTTTCAAGTCGAGATATTTTTGGGCCACACGCCGGATGTCTTCTTTCGTCACCCGGTCAATCGATTGATTGTACGATTGATAATAGTTATAGCCCAGACCATACAACTCATCCAGAGAAGTCAAAAAACTCAACGAGGCATCGGTCTCCAGGCTCATGGCGAAGGTCCCTTGAAGATAAACTTTGGTATTCTGCAGTTCTTCATCCGTCACATCGTTATTTTGGATCTCCTTGATCTGGTCCATTAACAGCTCTTTAACCTTGTCCACGTTTTCATCGGTCGTGGAGACATAAAAATACCCTAACCCCGCCCCGATGCCGGGCGTATAAGCCCCGCCAAGCGTGTAGGCCTTGCCGAGTTCATCGCGAATCTTCAAAAAAATCCTTCCGTTTAACGAAGATCCCAGCAGGGAAGAAATCACATCGTAGGGATAACGGTCCGGATCGGAAATCGACGGAGGAATAAAGCCTAACATCACCATGGC
>JAHFFY010000063.1 GCA_023247705.1 Candidatus Omnitrophota bacterium
TGCTGTTTTTTCCCCCGACTTCTCCGATTTCGCCACCAACCGAAATCATGATTCCTTTGGGTTGAATCTGGCGGATGAATTTCGTAATTTCAGCACAGGTTTCAAAATTATCTTTCTGCTGTTCGGGAATGGTCTTCTTTTTTAAATCAACGATTGTTGAAGTGTCCACATCGATATTAAAGAACCCGGCGCTCACGGCGTCTTCGATCAAATGTTTGAGGGCCGCAATTTCTTTTTTGGGATCTTCGAAAAAGGATTTCGCTTTGATCTGGCAATGGTCCCCCTGGATAAAAACCGGCCCGCTGAACCCTTCTTTAATGGCCGCGGACAGGATCACACCAGTATACTCGATCGGCGGTTGATTGGTATATCCCATTTCCGATTTGGCGATTTCAAAAATGAAAGCGCCGGAATTGATTTTCTTGGCAACGCGGAAAATGGCTTTCGCCAGATCATAGGTCAAAGCCCGGAGATTCATCGCTGGGACGGTAAAAGGTGCCCCTTTACCTTTGCCCTGAGCGATATAGAAATCATGGATGGACGCCAAAAAAATATTTTTTGACTTGGCGATCTCAATGATTTGGCTCGTCATCTCCTTTTTCGCTTCAATATTGTCATTCATAACTAAATCTTTTACCAAACGATCAATATCGTGTTGCGCTGCCATTTTCCTTCTTCCTTTCTTGCCTCGTACCCCGACAGTTTATTTAATTTTTTTGTTTAACAAAAAAAACTAAACAACAACTGTTTTTAATAACTGGTTAGTTAAGTCCCCATATCCCAACTGGAGAGGTAATTCTTTTGCTCAGCTGTTAGCGTATCGATCTTGATCCCTAACGCTTTTAATTTCAACCTAGCAATCATCTGGTCGATGTCTTCCGGAACGCTATAAACTCTCTTTTGCATCCGTTTATAGTTCTTGGCAACATATTCCGCGGACAACGCCTGATTGGCAAAGCTCATGTCCATAACCGAGGCCGGATGTCCTTCGGCCGAAGCCAAGTTGACCAAACGGCCGTCCCCCAAAAGATAAATATTCCGTCCGTTGATCAAATTAAATTCTTCCACAAAATCGCGGATAATCCGTCGGGATTTTGTGATCTTGGCCAACCCCTTCAAATCAAGTTCGGCGTCGAAATGTCCGGAGTTCGCCAGGATCGCGCCATCTTTCATGGAACGCATGTGCTCGGCGCGGATAACATTCACGTCACCCGTAACAGTCACAAAGAAATCGCCTTTCTTCGCCGCTTCGTTGATCGGCATCACTTGATACCCGTCCATGTTTGCCTGCAGCGCCCGGAGCGGATCAACCTCGGTGACAATAACTTTTGCGCCCATGCCCGCGGCCCGCATCGCCAATCCCCGGCCGCACCAGCCGTAACCGCAGACGACAAACGAAGAGCCGGCAAGCAAACGGTTCGTCGCGCGGATCACCCCATCAATCGTGGATTGGCCTGTCCCATAACGATTATCAAAAAAATGTTTCGTCATCGCGTCATTGACCGCGATGATCGGATACATCAAAAGTTTCTTGGCCTCGAGACTTTTCAAACGGATCACACCGGTGGTCGTTTCTTCCGTCCCGGCCCAAAGATAAGTCGCGAGGTTCTTTCGTTTCTGATGAATAACCGAAACCAAATCCGCACCGTCATCCATCGTAAGATTGGGTTCAAAATCCAAAACCGCATGGAGGTGATCATAGTAAGTCTTGATGTTTTCTCCTTTAATGGCAAACACTGGAATCCCATAATCCTTCACCAAGGACGCGGCAACATCATCCTGGGTTGACAAAGGATTCGACGCGCACAACGACACCTCGGCCCCTCCGGCCTTCAAGACCCGGACGAGATTTCCCGTTTCGGTGGTCACGTGAAGACAACAGGCGATTTTGGAACCCTTCAAAGGTTTTTGTTTTTGGAATCTTGCCTCGATAAGAGACAAAACCTGCATATCTTTTTTGGCCCATTCAATTCTTAATTTTCCTTTTGCGGCCAAAGAAATATTTTTCACATCAGATTTCATTTTAAGCGTCCTTTTTTAATAATTTTGCCTTCGTCGTTTTTTCCCAGTTAAATTCTTCGCGGCCGAAATGACCGTAAGCTGCCGTTTTCAGGTAAATCGGTTCCAAAAGTTTCAGCTCGGAGATGATCCCGCGCGGTGTCAAATCAAAATGTTTTCTGGCCAATTCCACCAAATGCTGGTCGGTGATCTTTCCTGTTCCGTAGGTGTCAATCATGACACTAACAGGTTCCGCGCGGCCGATGACGTATCCAAATTGGATCCAGCATTTCTTGGCCAATCCCGCGGCCACGATATTTTTGGCCACACAACGCGCCATATAAGTGGCCGACCGGTCGACTTTCGTCGGGTCTTTTCCGGAAAAGGCCCCACCTCCGTGGGAGACGACCCCGCCGTAGGTATCGACAACTATCTTCCGCCCGGTCACACCCGTGTCCGATTGCGGTCCGCCGACGACAAATTTTCCGGTTTGATTCACGAAATATTTCGTATCTTTGTCAGCCAATCCGCCGATAATAGGATCGGCAATTTGATGGATGATTTCATTGCGTGCTTTGTCGGTAATTTTTTTTCCAGTCTTATCCAAAATCTCCTCGGTATGCTGGCAAGCGAGCACAACGGCATCCACACGCAACGCTTTTCCATTATCATATTCAACCGTAACCTGACTTTTACAATCCGGACCCAAATATCCCAGTTTACCGGACGTTCTCATCAATTCCACCTGCTTGACCAGACGATGCGCCAACATAATCGGCAACGGCATGAGCTCCGGGGTTTCATCACAGGCGTATCCGATCATGATCCCCTGATCTCCCGCTCCTCCCGTATCGACCCCCTGAGCAATGTCCGGCGATTGGCTATTGATCGCACTTAAAACCGAACAAGTCTCCGCACAAAATCCATATTTATGATGAGTATATCCGATTCCCGTCAAAACTCTCCTCACCAGTTTCTGAACATCCACATAGCTTGTCGTTGTGATTTCCCCTCCGACGATCACCAAACCAGCGGAAACAAATGTCTCGCAGGCCACTCTTCCTTTCGAATCATTTCTCAAGACTTCATCCAGGACCGCGTCCGAAATCTGATCGCAAACTTTATCCGGATGTCCATTTCCTACTGATTCAGAGGTTATAAAATATCGTCCTTGCACGTTCGTCCTTCCTTTCTGGTTAAATAAAATTTTTTCTAAAGAACTGCGCTCCGTTGATCTTATTATTTACGCCCACTCCCGCAAAAATTTGCTTCGGCATCTTTATAGGATTCAATACTGCCGATATCATACCATGTGCCGTCAAACACAAAACCGTAAACCTCTTGCTGCTGCGAAAGCCATTTGATGTAATCGCCTGACGTATCATTCTTCTTGCATTCCGCAAGATATTTATCGATTAAGTAAAGCGTTTGTCTCGGGAAAAAGTAAAGGCACATCCCGATCAGACTGCTTTTTGGATTTTGCGGTTTTTCTTCAAATGACTCAATCACCTTATTTTTATTCAGCCCGATTACCCCGAATTTTTTCGCTTGTTCTTTATCTTTAATATCATAAATACCCACGGTCACTTGAGGCGATTTTTTTAGACACAGGCTTATAAATGCCTTCAGGTTTTGATCGAATAAATTATCACCACCTAGAACCAGCAAATCTTCATCAATCTTATTTTTTTTAAAAACAAAAGAAATATCACCGATCGAACCTAACCGGTCTTCATTGGATTTCGTCCCATCGTTCACCACAACAATTTTTCGTTTTGAGGTGCTATTTTTTAAGGCCCATTTTTGAAAGTGTGGTTCGAATTTATCATTCGTGACAACACAGACCTGTGTTAAGCCTTGGATTCCATCGATTTTATCGAGCAGATAATCGACAAGCGCTCTCCCTTGGATCGTCAGGAGTGGTTTCGGGGTATGCTTGGTTAATGGATATAACCGCGTTCCATAACCAGCCGCCAGGATCAACGCTTGCATATTAAATCCAATTTAAAAATAATATCCGTTAAAACCAACATCGATTATTTCTTATCTCCCGCGGTAAACACATGCGGCGCCAGTTCTCTTAAGCGCGCGGTCCCTATTTCTTGAACTTCCTGCCCCATCGATAAACCTAAAACTTTATGGGCTAATTCCTGCGCGTCTTTAAAACTGACACTGCGGATCATTTTCTTAATCTGTAATATACTTTGCGGTGACATACTGAATTCATCCAGATTAAGCCCCAAAAGAATCAACGCTAACACCGGTTCGCTCGACATTTCACCGCAAAGACCGACCGAGATATTTTCTTTATGTCCAGCATCAATGACGGATTTAATCAGTCTTAAAATCGCCGGGTGCCCGGGCTCATACAAATGTGCGGTTTGTTCGCTGACCCGGTCGACCGCCAAGGTGTATTGAATCAAATCATTGGTCCCGATACTAAAGAACGCTGTTTCTTTCGCCAAGAGATCGGCAGTCAAGGCGGCCGACGGAACTTCGATCATCATGCCCACTGGCATATTCTCATCAAAGGGGATCTTTTCTTCCCGCAACTCGTTTTTGACTTCCTCTAATATTGCGTTGGCTTTCCTGAGTTCACCAGCACCGGAAATCATCGGATACATCAATTTCAGGTTACCATGAATCGAGGCCCTTAAAATTGCGCGTAATTGCGTTTTAAAAATATCCGGACGTGCCAAACAAAAACGGATCGCCCTCCATCCCAAAAACGGATACATATCACGGGGAATCTGCAGACTGGAGATAAATTTGTCGCCTCCCAAATCCAAAGTGCGCACCGTGACCGGAAACGGGCTGATCATCTGCGCGACATGCTTATAAGCCTGAAACTGTTCTTCTTCCGAGGGAAGATCAACCCGGTTCATATAAAAATATTCTGTACGGTAAAGCCCTATCCCCACCGCGCCGTATTTTTTGACAATCGGAATTTCTTCCGGTAACTCGAGGTTGGCTAAAATCGACACCCGCTTGCCATCCATTGTTTCCGCCGGAAAATCTTTAATATCATCGAACCGGTCCTTTAAAACTTTAATGCGGTTTTGTTCATTGCGGTAAATGGTCCGAGTCTCCTCCGTAGGATGAATAATAATTAATCCCATCCGGCCATCCACAATAATGTAATCCTGATTACTGATACGCAACGTCGCATCTTTTAATCCGACAACAGCCGGCACACCCAGAGACTTCGCCATAATCGCTGTATGGGAGGTCGGGCCACCGATATCCGTTGCGAAAGCGATAATATTTTTGTTATACATGCTCACGGTATCAGACGGAGAAAGATCATGCGCGATCACAATCATCTCCTCCGTTAGATTTTCAAATTCATGCAACCGCGATTCCTCCATCAAATTTTTCAGAATACGGCGGCCAATATCATTCAAATCACTCGATCGTTCTCTTAAATATTGATCTTCAATATTGGAAAATAGCTTCACATATCTTTTCAGCACCTTCGAAAAAATATATTCCGCAGAAAGTTTTTCTTTTTTGATCCGCTTGATGACTTCCTCAATCAAGACGCTGTCCTCCAGCACCAAAAGATGCGCATCAAATATTTTGGCATGTTGTTCGCTGATTTCAGCGGAGATCTTTTTCTGGATCGACTGTATTTCTTCACGAGTTTTATTCAAGGCCTCTTCGAAACGGGCGATCTCAATGGGAACTTCCTGTTCCATAATCGCGCGCGGCGGTACAATAAATTCCTGTTTATCAAGAATAAACGCTTCACCGCAGGCAATCCCCGGTGCCGCCGGAACTCCTTTTAACACGATTTCATTCATTTTTACCCAAGAACCCTTCTAACTCGTTCATGGCATCAATCGCGTCATCCCCTTCCGCGATGATCATGACCTTACAGTTATACTGCGCCCCTAACATTAAAACGCCCATGATCGACTTCCCATTGACAGCGTCTTTATCCTTTTTGACCGTGATATTCGAACGATATTTGGTCGCAATTTGAACAAACATCGCTGCCGGTCTGGCATGCAAACCCTGACGATTCGCAACGGTGATCTCTTTTTCTATTTTCGTCATAATCGGTAAATTGGTGCCCCACCTAAAGCTGGATGGGGAATCATCTGATGATTGAGTTGAAAATTCTGTTCCCATTACTAAATCAAATAATACTTGCTCTAACGTTTAATGACCCGATGGGTCTCAATGACTTTGATTAATGCCCTGGTTAATTTTTCAGAATCATGCCGCACATAATCCTTAATACTTAACAAATCAGTAGCAAAGACCTTGTATCCCATGTCTTTGATCACATCGATGTCCGGTTCGACCGGATAAGAATGCTCTATTTCATAACGGCCTAACGGACCCTTCGGAACATCAGCGTCATTAATAATACATGCGTCAATAATGCTTTTATTCGTATGTTCCACAATCACCCGCGCGTGATCACTGGCTTTAAAACGATCCGTTTCTCCGGGCTGAGTCATGACATTACAAACATATATTTTAAACGCGGTCGATTGTGCGATGGCGGAGGTCATGCCATTAATTATCAAATTCGGGATAATACTCGTATATAAACTCCCCGGGCCCAAGACAATAATATCGCTGTCCGCGATCGCTTCCAAGGCTTGCGCGGTAGGCGCACAATCTTCGGGGGTGAGAAACAGCCGTTTAATCTGCGCATCGAGTTTAGGAATCTTGGCTTCCCCTTCCGTCCGGGATCCATCCATGTACTCGGCCACTAAATGAACATTGGCGATGGTCGAAGGAATCACTTTACCTCTAATCGCCAGGACATGGCTGCACTCTTCCACAGCCTTTTCGAAATCTCCTCCGGTGACCTGAAACATGGCGGTCAAAAACAGATTTCCGAAATTATGACCCTGGAGTTGAGATTCTTTAGAAAACCGGAATTGAAAAAGCTCTCCCATCAACGCCGGGGCATCGGCTAATGCGACCAAACAATTCCGGATATCCCCCGGAGCGATGATATTGAATTCTTCTCGCAAACGTCCTGAAGAACCACCACTATCCGCAACCGTAACGATTGCGGTAATATTCGAGGTGTACTCTTTTAAACCTAACAGTAAATTCGAAAGCCCATGTCCGCCGCCGAGCGCCACAATTTTGGGGCCCCGCTCCAAATATCGCCTTTGATACAGGATGTCAACCAATTCACGTTCGTGACGGGGAAGAAACAACGTGATCAACGAAACAATCATCTTGCCAACGCCCAAAACAATGAGCACGATCCCGCAAATGATGATCACTATACCGAAAATACTGACGATCGCGTATTTTTCCGCAGCGAATATAGCCCCCAAAGCAACAATGAAGACACCCAGCAAAGAAGTAAAAAACCATCTCTTGATCTTCATCCCTGGATAGAGCCACTTAAATAAGTTATTGGACATAGTTAAAGCGTTACGCCATTGATCGCAAGTCTTCTTGAGAGACTAATTTCAAAATGGTTTTATCGTCTTTAGATGTCTTTAAATTTTCTCTGAAGTATTTGTCTTTTAAAAGACGAGATATTCTTGCCAAGGCCTTAAGGTGGGGGCCAGCGGAATCAATTGGAGCAATGAGTAAAAAGAAAATGTAAGCTGGTTCGCCATCCAATGAATCAAAATCGATACCCTTCTTGCTTATACCCAATGCAGCGGTTAATTTTGTTACATTTTCACTTTTACCGTGGGGAATGGCAATGCCTTGACCGATCGCGGTGGATCCTAATGCCTCGCGAGCCATTAGAATTTCAACGAGTTTTGGTTTGTGTTTTTTCTCAATGGCGCCGGCATTGACCAATAAACCGACCATTTCATCGATCACTTCCTGTTTGGTCGTAGACTTGAGCTCTGCTGTGATCGCTTTTGCACAAAGAAAATCACTGATATTCATCCAATTCCTCCTTCAATTAACCAGAATAAGATCTCTCTGGCAAAAATAAGTCAGGTCAAAATTCCAAAAAAGCGGCGGATGGGATTCGAACCCACGACATCCTCCTTGGCAAGGAGGCATTCTAGCCAACTGAATTACCGCCGCATAGAATTGTGTTAAGTTTAAAATTTTAAGTGTAAAAATCTCAATACCTATCGGTCTTTTCCTTAACACGGTCAAAATGGGCGGAAGAGGACTTGAACCTCCACCCCTTTCGGGACATGCTCCTAAGGCATGCGCGTATACCAATTCCGCCATCCGCCCCTCATTCAACTTCAAAACATTTTACGAGGGACGAGCATGAAGAACGAGGGACGTGTAACGTTACTGAGCTTTTCTTTCCAGCTCTAAATCTCTCTCCAACGTTGATATCGTAGCGAGAGATTTAGAATTTCGTTTAATAGTAAAGAAGCTCAATAATGTCCTTCGTCTTACGTCCTTCGTCCTTCGTAAATTTAATTGCGAAATAGCAAAAGTGACCCACCCGCGACTCGAACGCGGCACACCTGCCTTAAAAGGGCAGTGCTCTGCCAGATGAGCTAGTGGGTCAACAAATTCTTAACCCGGAAATTTAAAGAACATGATTTGATTGATCGAAACACACAAGAAAGGGGTAATGCTACGCTTTTAATTGAATTCGGTTAATTCTTTATTCTTTCCCTCTAGAATCTGATCAATATCTTTAATATATTTATCGGTCAGTTTCTGTACCGTGTCTTGGGCTTTAAAGCTATCGTCTTCCGGGATATGGCCGTCGCTTTGGACCTTTTTAATTCTTTCATTCGCGTCGCGACGGATCGTTCGTAGAGCCACCCGGCCGTTCTCCGCCATGTCCTTGACCATTTTCGCCAAATCCATTCTTCTTTCCTTTGATAACGGCGGAATCGATATGCGTACGATTTTCCCATCATTAAACGGACTAACCCCCAATTTAGAATTCGATATGGTCTTTTCAATTTCAAGAATTGCGGAAGCGTCCCACGGCTGAATCACGATGGTTTTAGGATCAGGAACAGAAATCGCCGCAATCTGCTTTAACAAAGTCGGGGTTCCATAATAATCAATATGCATCCCTTCGATTAAACCCGGATGGGCCCGTCCGGTTCGCACTTCCGAAAATTCACGATTTACAGATTCCAGTACCTTTTTCATCTTAGCTTCGACTTGCTGAACAATATCTTTAATCATTGTCGATCCTCACTCTAAAAAATTTTATTGAACGATCGTTCCGATACGCTCTCCGCAAACAGCCTTTTTAATATTGCCGGGTTTCGTCAAATCAAAGACAACGATCGGGAGATTGTTGTCCATACACATGCTGATGGCCGTGGCGTCCATCACCTTCAAATTTTTCTTCAGGACATCGATGAATTTCAGAGAGGAAAACTTTTTGGCTGATTTATCCGTCACCGGGTCCGCGGAATAAACCCCATCGACTTTGGTCGCCTTCAGAATCACGTCCGCTTCGATTTCCGCCGCTCTTAACGAAGCCGCCGTATCGGTTGTGAAATAGGGGTTTCCGGTCCCGGAAACAAAAATAACCACCCTGTCTTTCTCAAGATGGCGCATCGCGCGTCTTCGGATGTATGGTTCTGCGACCGAGTGCATCTCAATGGCGGTCATGACCCGTGTCGGGACTTCTAACTTTTCCAGCGCATTTTGCAAAGCCAATCCATTCAAAACAGTCGCCAGCATCCCCATGTAATCGGCAACAGTACGATCAAGACCAAACCGTTTGGATTCAACATGCCCGCGGAATATGTTTCCACCACCAACCACCAAAGCGATTTTAATCCCCAAATCCCTCACTTCTTTAATCTGCAACGCTAACGAGGCGCACATCTCCGCATCAATTCCATGGGCCTGCCGTCCTTGCAGGGCCTCACCACTCATTTTGAGGAGAATCCGCTTATAGATTGGCTTTTTATTCAATTTCTCCCACCTTATAGCGAACAAACCGGCTTACAAAAATATTTTCCCCGATTTTGGCAATCAACCGGTTTAAATAATCTTGAATTGTTAACGAAGTATCTTTGATAAACACCTGATTCATCAAACAGTTTTCTTTGATGAAAACATCTTGATTAGGTTGAATCTGCAGAATGTTCTCGGGAATATCCTCTTGACGGACATAACGGGGAGCCGAAGCGGCAATTTGCAAAGCGAGATCTTTTGTAAAAGCACAAAAATCTTCGCTTCTCGCGACGAAATCCGTCTCACAGTTCACTTCCAGCAATACTCCGATTTTGGCACCTAAATGGATATACGCCTCAATCCGTCCTTCTTTGGCGGCGCGATCCGCTTTTTTCATCGCTAACTCGAGACCTCGCTTGGCCAAAAGTTCCTTGGCTTTGTCCAAATTCCCCTTTGATTCTTCCAACGCCTTCTTACAATCAATAACACCACAAGAAGTCATTTCTCTTAACTTCTTGATATCTTCTGATGAAATAACCATTTATCTATCCTTCCGTAATCCCTCCAATATTAATGATCAAATTTAATGATACTTAAAAAAACTTGAAATACATCAGTTATTCGATGTCTCGATTTCTGACTTTTGCTAATTTTTTTCTTTCTTCTTTCTCTTTTTCGGTGGTCTCTTCTAAAGATTCGAGTTCTTCTAAAGATGCGGCCATCTGACTTGAAATCAGGAGGGCTTCTTGAGCTTGTTCGGCCTCGGTTTTAGCCACCGCGACACCGCTGGTCATATATTGTTTCCTGCCCTCGAGAATACTTTCAGTAATTAAAGAAACGATAATCCGGATTGATTTCAGAGCATCATCATTTCCGGGAATGGGATAATCCACCACGTCAGGATCGCAATTCGTATCGATCAAAGCAATAATAGGGATATGCAGCCTTTTGGCTTCCTGGACTGCAATTTCTTCTTTTTTGGAGTCGATGATAAAAACGGCCTGGGGTAATCCGGTCATTTCGCGAATACCGCTCAAATCCTTCAAAAGTTTATCTTTTTCCTTGGTTAGCCTGGCAATTTCCTTTTTCGTAATCTTCGCAAAGATGCCATTCTCGCTCATTTTCTCAATCGCTTTGAGACGTTCTACGGATTTCTTGACCGTTTGAAAGTTGGTTAACAACCCGCCCAACCAACGATTTCTCACATAGAACATATTGCAATTCCTGGCGGCTTCTTCGACAACTTCTTGCGCCTGCTTTTTAGTCCCCACAAAAAGGATATTGCCGCCTTTGGAAGCCACCTCAAAAATAAAATCCCTAGCCTGATTGAGAAAATCGATTGTTTTCTCTAGATCTATAATATAAATGCCGCTTCTCTCACCAAAGATAAAGCGTTTCATTTTAGGATTCCAGCGTTTAGTTTGATGCCCGAAATGAACCCCTGATTCTAGTAATTTCTTAATTAATTCCTCAGCCATTTTCTGAAATTTTCCTCCCTTTCTCTTGAACGAAGATGATTATAATAAATTAATTTACGACAATTTTTGAAGTAGTAGTATAGCTAATAATATTTTTTTTTGCAATGTTTTATTTTTTCAGCGATTCACCCCAATTGATTGGCTTTATTTAATCCCCCACATTCAACCATGAAGTGCAACACGGGTTGAGGAGAAGACTTCGTAAGGAGTCTTAAAACCAAGACATTTACGTAACTGATGTTCAATATATGCAATCTGATCATCGGACACTTTAGCAAAGTCTGTTTTCTTTGGCAAATATCGTCTGACCAAGCCAACAATTTGTTCAACCGAGCCTTTTTCCCAAGAATGATATGGATTACAGAAGAACGATTGGGTGCCCAGAGAAGCATTGACGTTTTGATGATTCACATTTTCTTTACCGTTGTCATAAGTAATAGTTTTGCGTTTAGCGGGGACAATTGATTCTAGACGGTAAATGATCGCTTTTGAAAAATCTTCAGCATTGTTGTGATTGATCTTTTTCAATTTTGTCAGCCTCGAGACACGTTCAGCAAGAATGGCTAAAGAAGCAAGTGATTGACGAGACACTGCCGTATCGGCTTCCCAGTGCCCGAATTGAGAACGGTCGTTGGCTTGTTGCGGCCGCTGATCGATGCCGACTCTCTCGGGAATACGGTTCACAGAATTTACTCGACCGGTCTTGCGTTTTCTGCGCACTCTGTGACTACGTGGCTAATGGAATATCCAAGATGATCTTGCGCAAGCCGCCCGGCAATGAGCTCAGGTGTCCATTGATCTTTGAGCTTTTCATGAACGTAATCTCGAATAAACGGATCTTTCAATCGAGCATGTCGATTCGCAATAGATTTACGCTCAATGGATCGTTTGTCAGCTTACATGGATGTATAGACCTGATTTTGTTTGGAACCGTTACGCTTAATTTCCCGCATGATGCTGCTACGATTGCGACATAACATGCGGAAAATGTCGCTGTAGTTGAATCCTCCAGCAAGATAGACGGCGATTTTATCCCGTTCATCGGCTGTGATTTGGTTATATTGTTTTGGCATACACAAAGGGTATCATTTTTTCCCTCTGTCTTGCACTTCGTTATTGAACTGGGTTCTCTAATCAAGCCATTTTGCATCAAAAGTCGCGGAAATAAACGGTTTATAATTAGAATTTATCTCATAAATAGCTTTTAACCAAGTTCATCTCCGCTAAAATATTTATAGGAGGTGAGCTTATGGATTTCAAAGACGAACAATGGGCAAACATAGAACCGTTAATACC
>JAHFFY010000064.1 GCA_023247705.1 Candidatus Omnitrophota bacterium
ATCGATATTTAAGAAAAAACATTTCTGGATTCTGACCATCCTTAACCCTCTCTTCACGATCCTGATTTACTGGTTGCTCCTGAAGGGCCTTACCTTTGCTGAGACGCGTCAGTGTTTGCCTTATTTGGGAGGCGACCAGCCGTATGAAACATCGTTGTGGAACTCGATTAAGATCTTCTGGAGTTTTACCTATCAGAACATCATGTCCATCTGGCCCAACCGAATTTTTGCCATCATCTTGATCCTCTCCATCATCCAAACATCCTATCTCTTGATCAAAAGAAAACTGGAAAAAAAATTATGGACCCGAACTTTTCTGGTCATTATCATCTTCCTGCTCTTTCTCGTCGTAAATTTCCATGAATTCCTGCGCAGCGGGGTTTTCTACCGCTCGTTCTGGGCCAAACCGTTTCAGGTCATGCTTATTTTTATTTTTATAACAACCGCCACTTCGCAAATGTCCAAAATCATCCGCGGTCTCTTGTATGTCGTGATTTTATATATCGCGCTATCAAACTTTAACGCCCAAATGACTTTGATGAAATACATCAAAACACCCGCTCAATACCTCGCCCATCCCAGGGCCCGGATTTATGTCGGCAACGCCCCCGAATGGATTGATACGGTCAACAAAACCACCGCCTATCTTTCCGCAAACCTGAAATCCGATGAAACGTTTTTTGCCCTGCCGTATGATTGTCTTTACTATTTTCTCACCGGAAAAAAATCCCCGACCCGGCAACTAATCTTTTTTGAACACATCAAGATTCCAACGGAACAGGAAGAAAAAATCGTGCAAGGGCTGACGGAGAATCCGCATTTGACCATGGCGGTCGTGTCGAGCCGCGCCGCCGCCGTCCAGGAACCGGGCTTAGGCGTTTTAGGACAAACCTATTGCCCATTGATCTACAAATACCTTCAAGACAATTTTCGCGTGGTTGCAACGATTGGAGACTGGGGCCACGAACCCGGCTGGGCGTGGAATCATGGCACAAAAATCCTGATTAAAAACGCGCCGTAATCCACGCAAACGACTTTTCTAACACATTTTCCAAGGAGAAAAACCCTATTTCTCCTTTCTCAATTTTGGATCAAGATAAGCGTTCGCCTGTGCTTCACTCAAAAAAGGAACAATCCCCTCCCGATCAAAGTAAAGCAGATAATACTTCGGGGGATCCTTTAAATATTTTGGAAATAAAAGGTCGGCGGTTTTTGCTACAAATTTTTTCCCGGGCATGGTTTTGATCGTGAACTTAAAGAAACTGACCCGTTCCTGCCAGACAAATTTATAAGAGAAATCTTTCTCGACTTGATGGTTCTTAACAAATTCATCCAGCCTCAAGAACGCAATCCGCCACGGATTATACAACCCCTTCATCTGCAGATTCAGCCGGTAGGTTCTGGTCGCGTTCAAAAAAATCGAAAGACAAAAGACCAAAATCAGTAAATGTTCGAGGGTCTTGGATCTGTTGACGACAGGATTAAGATAGACCGAAAACAAACAATACCCTCCGATCGTCCACATCAAGGATAAAATATAAAAGCCATATAAACTGATCAGATGATAATTCGGCGAATGCAAAGACGCACGAACGCCAAGCAGTAAAGCATAAAGCAAAAACATCACGATCGCTAACAATCCGATCGGCGGAATCGCCGTCTTTCGCGGTTGATCGCGCTCCAGCGTAGATTTAAAAATATTTTTCCCGCGAAAGCGACAAATCACAAAACAAAAAACCAATATGGCCATGACCAACAGGACAACATTGATTTTTGTAAAAAAAATTAAGTACAGATCCCAGAGCGCTTCCGCCTGTCGGCTTAAATCGAAGCTCATGACCAATCTCTCTCGGGGCAGAATAAGGAAATGATTAAACCAAAAGGTGGAAAAAAAAGAAAAATTGACAAAAAATGACCAACATCCGAAAAGATCTTTTATATCGAAACCGGAGGTATAATTCTTCATCGACACCATCATCGCGAAACCGGTTTGAGCCCAATCGATCAGATATAAACATCCATAGATAACAACCGGAGAAATAAGGTAAAGCGTTTCGCTGAATATTTTCCTCGATAAAACCATCGGCATTTTCTTCTCCTGACATCGATAAATCCACGCCCCTAAAGCCAAAACCAACGTACACACCACACCGAACTCATATGTCAAACACGCTAAGGTCAGATAACAAACGGTCAGTCCGATTCTCCGGTATTTTTCTTTACCTTCTGCTTGCTCCCGCAGATATTTGATAAAGTGATAAAATCCTTGCAGCAAAAAGACGGCAAAAAGAATGTACGCGTTAATGTGATGCCAAATGACCATCTCTTGAGAGAGATATAACACGGAAAAATTCAGGACAAAAAGCCAGGGCCAAAAACCGGGACGGATCAATTCCAGCACTTTCAATAACCGCCACAAGAGGAGAAGATGCAGCAAGACACCGGTCACCTGCCAGCGCATGAAATCCAACCCAAACATCCATTTCTCAATGGCCAAAAAAATATAGAAAACCGGACGGAACAAAAAATCCTCCCCGGCATCGATCGTCCCGTGCCGCGGATAAGAATACGACGCGATCAACTCCGGCAAGCGTTCGAGATGCGCCGTCGCAATCAGATAGGTAATCTGATCGGAACGCGCGCAGTGGAAAAAGGAAGGATAAAAAACGCTTAAATTAACAACGATGATAACGAAGAAAAGAAAAAAATTAAAGAACTTCCGTTGAGTCCCCAAGATTCGACTGGACCAATCCCTTATAGTGCTCATTTTCAGGAAATTATCCTTGTTATTCCCTGGTTCAAAATTAAAATACACTTAATCCGGAAGAAATCCCTTAATCTAATATAACAATCCCTGTGCCATTATGCCATTAAATCAGAATTTCTTTACAAACCCTCCAACCCCGTCGAGCGCGACAAACAAACCATCTACGGCGGATCGCTTTTTATCGATCGGCATTGTTTGCGGGATCCTGTGGTATCTTGTGATGTGCGTGGTGCACCTGTTGTCCTCACGTCCATTATGGAACGACGAATCCTGCGTTTTTCAAAGTGTCCGGGCCTTTCATTCCGCTGACTTCTTTAAAGAACCGCTACAAGCCCTGCAGGTTTTTCCGCGAGTTTATCTTTTCTTAATCCAAAAATTCTCTCAACCCTTTTCTTTCGATTTGATCAGTTTGCGGGCCCCGTCTTTCGTCTGCATGGTCCTTGCTTTTTGCCTTTGGCTGAGAATCGCTTCTTACGAACTTAAAAGCAAACTGTCCTATCTCACGTTTGTTTTATGCTGGAGCGCTTCCGTTCCGTTGATTTATTATTCCGCCGAGCTGAAACAATATTCCATGGACGTCTTAAGCGGGGCGTGTTTTATCTGGTTTCTTTATAACCAGGAATATCTGGAGAAAAACCATCGCCAACGCTACATTCTTCTGCTAATCCTCTTGCCGCTGTTTATCTTTTTTTCTTATCCGACGTATTTCTTCGTTCTCTTTCCGCTTTATCATCTGATTCTTGCCTGCCGGAAGGACAAAACAAAAATCGCGCTGATCGTTCTTTATACATCCGTTCTGGCGATCTACGGGATTCTCTCTTATTTATTCGACATGCGGTTGCGGCCCGAGGCGATTTTGCTGCGGGAATGGCATGACTATTTTATTTCGTTTCAATCCGTACCGGAATTTTTTAAAACATTGGGAGAAGGGACGCTCAATCTATTTACGCGATGGTTTGTCGAGCGGCCAAAGGTTGTAAAAAAGTTTGGGCTGTTCTTTGTGATGCTGGGGGTATTGCGGATGTTCGGCGGGTTTTTCGTCCATATCAAAAAAGATCGTTTTCAACTGAAAACGCTCCATACGATTCCTCTCATCATCTTTCTTGAGCTGCTATTCATGGGGGCCGTTCAAAAATATCCCTTCACGGTCCCGCGCACGTCGCTTTTTTTCTGCCCGCTCGTATTATTTCTAACCATCCAGGGCATTTACGCCCTGAAACGGATCCATCGCACCCTCTATCCCATCGTCCACGCCGCCTTCCTCTACTTTCTGGTCTTTGTCAGCATCGGCATTTCCTTCTACGTGCTGGCCAAAACCTTCGGCGCGCAGACGGCGTTGTGGTGAATTAACATCGCATTTTCTAAAGAATAAGACTTTTTCTTAAAACAAACTTTTCAAGTTGATGCCCTATAGATGAGGAAGGATCAATCAATTTTCTTTCACATAAATCTATCACCTTTAAAATTGCTTTTGAAAGATAATAACGAGCCTCTGTCACTTCCTGAATTTGTTTCTCCTTCTTTTCCCCATGCACGGAGGAACTTCGAGCGGCATAAAGATCACCCAATTTCTTCGCAACCTCTTCAACCTCACTCTCGGAGGCAGCTAAAATAGCAGTTCCATATAGTTTAAAACGATGATTTAATTCTGTTCCTTTTCCAATAAGCAAACTTTCAAGACCTACAACCGCTTCAACCAATGCATCTCGATTCAAAGCTGCGACTGTACTTCGACTCCAAAACCAAAATGCATTTTTGACGTCATTACTAATTGATATCACTTTCTGAGCATTCTTAATTAACTCTTTGACTCTATTCATATCAATATTATTTAATTTATAATCAGATCCTATCGTTTTGTCTTGTCGGCGAAAAGAACCAGTACCAGTTGTACAAAATGAACCGCCTAAAACATTTTGATAAATATTCGTTCCTTCAACAAGAGGCATTGAATTATTGGCGCACAACATTAAAGCCCACTTTACAATATCAATCATATCTGCAATTTCTTCTTCCACAACGTCACTCACCTGATTTTGATATTCTTTAAAACGAATCTCTCCATAAATCTCTAAAATGGCGCAAATTCCTACATGGTCCCTTGACACAAAATCATGCCATAAAAATTTATCATGATGCCTGGATAAATATCTTGCCCTTTCTTCGTGAGTCAGAATTCTCAACTTCATATTATCACTTAAGGACCAACTCGATCCTTTCTCACCACTTACATAGCCAAGAGGACAATATGCAACATATTTATGCTTTCCAGAAAGAGTACGAGAAAATTCTTCCTCTACCAAGAGATCTATTGATTCATCAGGCAGTCGCCACAAAGTAACCTTTCCGGTATCCGAAGCCTCATCAATAGCTGCTTCTTCAAGAACACGAGAGATAGGGTCATCAATTCTCTCACGCAAAGCAATAAGATTCCATGAGGAATCGGATTTCAAATCGATACGTTTCGAGACAATATGTTCCCATATATAATCAAGATAATAACGAACATCTTCTTGATTCAAAGCTTCACGTAAAGCGTTTTCGCGATAAACTCTATATCTAGGAAACGCAATCTCTTGAGTAGAAAAACCGTTATCACAAACTCGATAGATTTCTCGTTTTAAAATAGAAATTTCCTGATTTTTCAGAATTGAGTGATAGGCGAGAATTGCCTTTCGCAAGATGGGGCGAAGAGTGTCAGAATTATGCTCGGAAGGGGATGTTGCCATAATAGACTATTATATAAAACGGGGACGACGAGATTTGAACTCGCGGTCTTCAGATCGACAATCTGACATGTTAACCAGACTACACCACGTCCCCTGGAAATTCGAAAAGGTAGACGAAAAGTTTAATATCGAAGAGCCATTTTGTAAAGGTTTTTTTTGGTCTTCACTTTAATCCTTGTTCTGCTTCGCGCTGTGAAACCTGGACGCTAGAATGCGCTTCGCAGGAACATTTTTCTTCGCTAACGAAAAAATCGAAGGCGAAAAAAAATGGGCGGTGCAGGGCTCGAACCTACGGCCTGTTGAATGTAAGCCAACTGCTCTACCAACTGAGCTAACCGCCCCGAGATTTATTATTCTCAATACTAGGACTCCCCCGCTTTTCTATTATTTAAATGTTGTAAGCGGGGTCCCGCAAACCAAAATACTATACAACAAATGCGGGAGAACCCTCAGCCTGTTGAATGTAAGTCAACTGCTCTAACCAACTGAGCTATTCGCCCGATATTTCATATTTTCAATATACAAAGGCTCCCCCGCCTTTCTTGTATTTTCATGTTGTAGGCGGGGTCCCGCAGACCAAAGTACTATATAGAAATGCGGGAGAACCTACGGCCTGTTGAATGTAAGTCAACTGCTCTATCCCGACATTTTCTATACATTTATTGAGGAAGTCGGGATCCCGTTTACATCAAAATTCTTACAAAAAGAACGGGACCAACTGAGCTAACCGCCCCAAAAAATATTCTTTGCAATAACAAAGACTCTCTCGAACACCAATCCCGCCGTTTCTATTATTAATTTATCGTAGGCGGGATCCCGCTTACAACATTAACTTTCTAAGAAAAAGCGGGACTGAGCTATTCGCCCGATATTAGGATTATCATCAAACATCAAATCTTAGACTTGCGCCTGTTTGATTTCTTCTAAAATCTTTTGGACGACTTCCTGGGGTTGCGGGGCTTTGACAATCGGACGGCCGACAACTAAATAGTCACTTCCATTTTTAATCGCTTCAAACGGTGTGGCGATCCGCTGCTGATCATGCGTATCGCTTTCTTTCGGTCTGATGCCGGGCGTAACAATGATAAAATCTTTGCCTAACTTCTGCCGGATGGATTTCGCTTCCTGGCTGGAAGCCACCACCCCGTCCAAACCGGATTCCCTGGCTAAAAGCGCTCTTTCCAAGACGAGAGCCGGTATGTTATCGTTTTTTTCTTCACTTGTCAACACTGTTATCCCCAGGGCCAGCGGTTTTTTGATCCCCAGGGCCTTGGCCTGTTTCAAACCGGCGTTCGCGGCCGCTTCCAGCATCGCTTTCCCACCCATGGTATGAACGGTATACATAAGTAAGCCCTGATTTGTTTTGCCGGAAGGATTTTGGTTGTCGCCCAGCACATCGGAATGGATGGAGACCGCCGCGTTGACCGCATTGGCCACGGTATTGGGAATATCATGAAATTTTAAATCCAAAAAGACTTTTTTGCCCATCGCCATCAGATAACGCACCACAACCGGGCCGCAAGCGGTAAACAGTTGACTGCCGATCTTGAAAATATCAACCGATGGCGCAAGCAACGCCGCCAATTCCCGGGCTTCCTCAAATGTTTCGACATCCAAGGCAACGATAAGCTGGTCTTTGGGATTTTTACTCATCATCATTATTTTGTACTCTCTTTAATCCGCAAATCATGAAATGATTTGTGGACAAAAACAAACGCCGTCGCAAAAAAGACAACAAACAAAATCATATTCATCTTCGGGCTTAACTGCAGCGCGATCTCGATCGCCAGCAGACCGAACAGCGTGGTAAATTTAATAATGGGATTGATGGAAACCGAAGACGTATCTTTAAAAGGATCGCCGACCGTATCCCCGACCACCATCGCGGCATGCAGCGGAGTTCCTTTTTCTTTCAGATCGACTTCGACCAGTTTCTTCGCGTTGTCCCAAGCGCCTCCGGCATTGGCCATGAAGATCGCCTGAAAAAGACCGAAGATCGCGATCGAAATCAAATAACCGATAAAAAAATACGGATTGAAACAGGCAAAGGCCAGGGTGCTAAAGAAAATCGCCATAAAAAGATTAATCATCCCTTTTTGCGCGAACCTCGTGCAGATTTCAACGACTTTCTTACTATCGGCAATCGAGGCCCTGGTTGTTCCATCAAGTTTAATATTATTACGGATAAATTCAACCGCATGATAGGCTCCGCTCGTGACCGCGTGGATCGAAGCGCCGGTAAACCAGTAAATGACCGTTCCTCCGGTAATCAATCCAAGGAAAAACGGCGGATAAAGAATCGAAAGTTTATCGATATTGGACGTGAGCCCTTCGGTCAGGATGACAATGATGGAAAAGATCATCGTCGTGGCGCCAACAACCGCGGTGCCGATTAAAACCGGCTTGGCGGTGGCCTTGAAGGTGTTTCCCGCGCCGTCATTGGCCTCCAGATAATGTTTCGCGTCTTTGAAATCCGGGACAAATCCGTGCGTTTTTTTAATATCATCCTTAATGCGCGGCAGGGTTTCGATCAAAGAAAGTTCATAAATCGATTGGGCGTTATCGGCCACCGGACCGTAGGAATCGACGGCGATCGTGACCGGCCCCATCCCGAGGAATCCAAAAGCAACCAAACCAAAGGCAAAGACCGACGGAGCGATCATCAATTGGCTTAGGCCCAGCGTACTGATCCCATAAACAATCCCCATCAAAAATAAGACCACCCATCCCATCCAGTACGCGCTGAAATTTCCCGTGGTCAAACCCGAGAGAATATTTAATGATGTGCCTCCCTTACGAGAGGAATGCAAAATATTTTGGACGTGCGCAGATTCAGTCGAGGTAAAAGTCTTCACCAGTTCCGGAATGACCGCCCCAGCGATCGTTCCGCAGGTGATAATCGCGGCCAACTTCCACCACAACGTTCCATCGCCCAAGTTAGGAATCAATAAATAAGACGTAATAACGGTCAGGGCCACCGAAACCAAAGACGTAATCCATACCAGCGAAGTCAAAGGCGCTTCAAAATTCATTTTCGCAGCGTTACTGTAAAGCGCTCTGACCACAGCGCCGTTAATGGTATAAGATAACGCGCTGGCAATGATCATCACCAAACGGATGACAAAGATCCAGACGAGCAATTGCACCTGGACCAGCGGATCGGAGACCGCCAACAAAATAAACGAAATCAACGCGACTCCGGTCACGCCATACGTCTCAAACCCATCCGCCGTAGGGCCGACCGAATCCCCCGCGTTGTCGCCGGTGCAGTCCGCAATGACCCCCGGGTTGCGCGCGTCATCTTCTTTAATATCAAAAATGATCTTCATCAAGTCCGATCCGATGTCCGCGATCTTCGTAAAAATCCCGCCCGCGATACGTAAAACCGAAGCCCCCAACGATTCTCCGATCGCGAAACCGATAAAACACGACCCGGCGTAATGCGGATTAATAAAAAGCAAAATGCATAACATCACAAAGAGCTCAACGCTGATGAGAAGCATCCCGATACTCATCCCGGCCTGAATGGGGATTTCATAGACGGGAAGCGGTTTTCCTTTCAGACTGGCAAAGGCGCAGCGGGAATTGGCCAGCGTGTTAATCCGCATCCCGAACCAGGCTACCGCATAACTTCCGGCGATCCCCAGCAGGCTCGCGGCCAGAATAATCGCCACTTTATCGAATGCGAAGTGACGCAGCCATCCGAAATAAGCCGCAATAATCAATCCGACCAACCCTTCCAAAAGCAGAAGAAATTTCCCCTGCGTAATCAGATATGTTTTGCAGGTCTCATAAATCAATTCTGAAATCTCATGCATGGATTGGTGAACCTGCAATTTCTTGATCTTCATGAACTGATAAAATCCAAAAGCAAAACCAAACGCACAAATAAACAACCCCCATAAAAGAAGGGAACGCCCATCCGTCCCAAGAAATCCGACGGAACTCAGATCAGGAATAACCAGATCGGCCTCTCCCGCCCAACTCCTTGACGGAATGAACAGAGAAAACAAAAAAAGACAAAAGCCCTGACCTAATCTTGGGCCAAGACGACATCCAAAATCAAAAACCTTATTGACGATTCCTTTTTTTATTTTCATGCTTCAAGACTCCTTCTATTTCATTGGTTATGACTGGCAGAAAGACTTAATCTTTCATATAACGCGTCTTTCAGCTTTTAATAAGGCTGCCGATCAGCTCATCAATATCCTTGAATCTATTTTTTTTCATGTAATCCTTGATGCCTTCCAAAACATCCAACGGTGCTCGCGGATTAATAAAATTTGCAGTCCCCACCGCCACCATGCTCGCACCGGCGAGCATAAATTCCAAAGCATCCCCGGCGGTCATGATCCCGCCCATGGCGACGATCGGAATCTTGACTCTCTGCGCGACCTCATAAACCATCCTTAAGGCAATGGGCTTGATCGCCGGACCGCTTAAGCCGCCCGTAAAATTTCCCAAAACTGATTTTCTAGTTTTAACATCAATCGCCATAGCCGTAAATGTATTAATAAGACTGACCGCATCCGCACCGGCATCCTGCGCGGACATGGCCAGGGACGCAATATCCGTCACATTCGGGGATAACTTTGCGATCACGGGATACTGCGCGATTTCTTTGACCATCTTGACAACGCGATATGTCGCCTGAGGATCCTGCGCGACTAAAATTTTATGTTTCAGATTCGGGCAGGATAAATTCAATTCTAAAGCGCTGACTCCTTTGGCTTGATTGAATTTCTCAACCAGTTTTACAAACTCTTCATCGGTATTTCCTAGTATGCTGATGATTAAAGGAATTCCCGTTTTTATTAAGGCGGGCAATTTTTGTCCGATAAAACCGTCGGCTCCGGGATTTTCAATCCCGATTGCGTTGAGCATGCCCGAAGGGGTTTCAAAAATCCGCAACGGCGGATTGCCGACCCGGGGATGGAGCGTCACTGTTTTAGGAACCAGCGCACCCAACTTTTTGACTTCTTCGAGATTATAATATTTTTCCGCGTGGCCGAACGTCCCGGAGGCAACGGTCACGGGATTTTTAAATCTGACATTACCAATTTTTATAGCAATATTCATTTTTCAGAAAAAAATCATTCAAAATTTAATAATTAAGTTGATCATCCATCACCACACCCACCCCATGAATCCTGTTATCTTTCTCGAGAATAAACCTTCCCATTTCAGGAATAAACGAAAAATTTTCCACAACAATGGGGCGTTCGGTTCTCAAGACCACCGATCCGACTTCGTTTCCTTTTAACTCTGCGCTATTTTCGTCGATCGCGTCGAGGTGAGCGATATTAATCCGTTTTGATATTTTCTCCAAATGACAATTGACTTGTTGTGTCACACATCGCAAAACAAATGTATCCTGAACACGCAAAGGAATTTGGGACAGCCAAAACAAATGCGATTGAATAACATCAACAGGACGACGATCGGTCCCTACCGGAAAAACCACCGTGCCCCTGGGAGATTCAACCGATTTTTCAAATATAATACCAATATTTTCTCCTTTAGTAGCCTGATTTTTATTTTTCTTGTATGTTTTGATTATGCGTATCCTTGTCTTCTTTAGTGAAGGCAGAAGTAAAACCTCCTGGCCTTTTTTGACAGAACCTGAAATAATTCTTCCAACGCAAATGTTTTGATTCTCTATTCGATAGATATCCTGTAAGGGAATTCTCAATGGTCTTTGAATCATGCGATTGAGTTGACGGATTGAGCGTATTGCCGGGAGTAAAGCAGGACCTTTAAACCATTTCATCCGATCTGATATTTTTAAGATATGAATGCCATGCAAGGCTGAAACAGGAACCGTACTGGCCGCCGTTAATCCTAAAGTTTTAAGAAATTCCGCTAATTCAAGATTGATTCGGTTGAACTTCGCCTCACTATAATCCACTAAATCCATCTTATTCATGACAACGATCAGGTCTTTAAATCCTATCATTTTTAAAAGAAAGGTCTGACGCCGGGTTTGTGGCTTAAGACCTTCGTTAATATCGATCACCAAAATCGCGGCATCCGCTTGCGTGATGCCTGAAAACATGTTCTTTAAAAGCTCTTCGTGGCCGGGGGCGTCGATCAGGACATACCTGCTGCGCTCAACTTTAAAAAAGAGCTGAGTTGTGTCCATCGTCATTTTCTTTTCGCGTTCTTCTTCGAATTGATCGGCAATAAACGGCAACTCGAATTCCGGACCGAAATTTTTGGAGGCGTCGGCCGCTTGAACGATTTGATCCTCAGCAAAAGACTTTGTGTCAACTAAAAGGCGTCCAATGAGGGTCGATTTCCCATGATCAACATCTCCGACAACAACTATTTTACAAATATCCATAACGATCGTTTTACATATAACCCAAACTTCTTAATTTTTGCATCGTATACGCATCTTTTTGATCATGGGCCCGGCCGCTGCGTTCGGACAATTTTGTTTTTTGTAGTTCCTTAATAATTTTCTGAACATTGTCGGCCTTTGATGGAATCGGATTGCAGCATGACTGACAACCGATACTACGATACCTTTTACCATTTTTAACCAAATAAAGCTCAACGATTGGAATTTTCTCTTTTTTGATATATTCCCACACATCTAATTCAGACCAATGCAGCATAGGGTGAACCCGTACATGCTCGCCCGTTTTCAAATTTGTGCTGAACAAATTCCAAAATTCCGGTGCTTGGTTTTCATACTTCCATTCAAAATCACTGGTTCTAAGCGAGAAATAGCGTTCTTTTGCTCTAATGCCATGCTCATCCCGACGGATACCGAGCAACAAAGCTTTTAGATGGTATTGTTGTATCGTATCCTGCAAAGGGTCTGTCTTTAAAGCGCTACAACACGTTAATATTCCTTTCTGGGCACACATTCCATCTCTTAAAGCACCTTTATTTTGGCTAACGATCAGATCGAGTTTCCATTCTTTACTGTATTTCTCACGAAAAGGAATCCTTTGTAATGCCCCCCATTAAGCAAGGGAATTTTAAGTTAGAACTGGCTGGTTGTTTTTTGACAAAAAGTGATCATAAAATTGCGTTGGCGTCCTGTAGTTAAGCGATTGGTGT
>JAHFFY010000065.1 GCA_023247705.1 Candidatus Omnitrophota bacterium
TTTGTTGCGGGTTCTGTCCCTGCGGCACCCTGCCGTCCTCATCACCTGCGGGCGGCAGGGAACCCGCCTCCGGGCCACCCGCACGAAAATCCTGACGAGAAATTTTGGGATAAGTTCTAGCATTTTTTTAAACATTCTAATCCTCCTTTTTTAATTTAAGCACAAAACTCTCCTGGTCTTTTTTCAGGTATACCTCAGTTGTATCGATACTCTCGACAACAAAAAGCCCAATTCTATCGTTTGGTTTGACGATCACATTATTAATGATCGCCAAATTTTCACCATTCTGTCCGGTAATGATCCCCTCCAGTGTCATATCATTAAACAAAACTTCGTTATTATAGTTTATGATCTGTCCCGTGGGACTAATCAATGGCCAAAAAGGGTCGCGTCTACCATTGTCTTTGTAAACAAAAGCATCCTCCGCGGCTAACACAATCCCCGCTTTAAAAATTAAAATCACCAATATAAACGAAAAAAATCTTCTAAAACTCAATGTCCTTTTCCCTCTTGCCCATTTTCTTCGGCTTTTTCTAAGATAATAGTTTTGATTGTCAATCTTATCAAATTCTTTAAAGGATCTTCCGACCGAGGAGTTATATTCAACGCTAAAATACTTTTAAAAATAGAATCTTTCTCCAATTGATCAAGAAAACGGCCGATATCATGATACCCGCCAATCGCCTCCACGAGGATAGATACCGCAAAAAATTTTCCTTCCTTATTCGCCAGGATCTGTTCTTGTTGTCCTTTGAGCGGCATCATTTGTTCAATCTTTATTTTGTTTTGACTCGCTATGCGGGAAATCCCCTCCAGGACTAAAGGCATTTCCTCTTTCACCGGAATAACGATATCAAAAGACTCCAACTGCTCTTTAAGATGATAGATTTGAGATTCATAAGATTTAATCTTTCCAATATTTTCTTCAGCTTCTTTAATGTCTTGCCGCAAGATATTGATTTTAGGGCTCAAATTGCTTATATTGGCTAATTGATTCTTTAGAATCAATAAATAATCAACCAAAAAGATGACCACTAGCAATCCGCCTAAAAGATAATAACGATTCTTTTGATTTAATTGCGCAATGTAATTGAACAGTGGATTCGACATTATTTTTCTAATTTAGCCGTGATGGTAAAATCCGCAACCTCGGCAAGCTGAATTTTTCTTCTTTGAATTGCGCCCAGCTCAATCTGCTGCAAGTGGTCGACAAATAAATTATTTTCTTTCAATGCCGATGTAAAATTACCGATATCAACCATCTCATCTTGAGATCTGGAGAAACAGCTCCCTTGGATCGTTAACAAGCCGTCGGCCAAGCTAATCTTGTTAAGCCACACTCCGCGTAAAAGGCTGTCGCTGATAGAATTTAATTTCGGAGCCAATAAAATTCTTTTGCCTTTTGTAATCTTTTCCACAGAACTCATTCTGTTTTGCAACGATCGAATCTCATTCAAAAAAGCGTCTGCTGTTTTTTTCTCGGGCAACATGGCTGCCCACTTTTCATCCAAATTTTTCTTTTGTACTAATTTGGTTCCCGTAATCCATAAGATAAACACATGAATCAAGATCAAAAAAACAACTAATCCCCCAATTAATCCCCACGTCGCCTCTGGAGGAAGACTGGAAGAACTAGCGACATAAATACTGGACGATTTACGTTTCTTCCGTAACTGCTCTGGGACTAAATTAATATCAAGCATGATGATATAGTGCCAATCCTAAGGCAACTCCTAGACGATTTATGTTTTTGTTAAAATCATCATCTAAAACATTCGATATTTTCAAAGAAACAATGGGGTTCCATTTTTCGATCGAGATGTCTAAACTCTTGGAAAAAAGCTCCAATAACCCTGACAGCGTTGAAGCCCCGCCCGTTAAAAACAATTTCGTAACCGGAATATTGCGTTCCGTCATAAAATAGTCGAAAGAAAGACGCACTTCAGAAGCCAAATTCATCAATGTCGAATCGCAAAGGCTCAGTATCTCTTGAGCCCTATCTCCGGGTTGATATTTTAATTTCCTGGCCTCGGCTAAGCTGATCCCTAAAGCGTTACTGATCTTTTTTGTAAAATCTTGGCCACCGAGAAAGATATCTCTGGTAAATCTTGGGAGGTTGTCAATCATGATCACCAGGGAGCTCACCGTTTCTCCAATATCTAAAACAGCTGTCGCCGACGGAACAATGCCTTCTTTAACCGTTTTATTCTTGGGATTTTCTTCACCCGAAGAATAAAAGACATTGGCGATCGCAATCGGATTTAAAGTTATAAAATTGGGCTGTAAACCAAGATTAAAAATCAATTCCATACGTTCGTTAATGATTTCTTTTTTTACGGCGGCGACTAAGACGGACATCTGTTTGTCTTTTGCGACCGGATCAAGGATGTAACAACTTGTATAAATCTGATCTCTGGCAAAAGGGAAATATTTATCCGCTTCAATATCAAAAGATTTTTTCAAATCCTCCATCGACATGCGCGGCATTTCGATATAACGGATTAAAGTTCCTTTCCCAAAAACAGCTGTGTTAGGCGACTTCGATTGAATTTTTAACCGGCTTAAAAGTTTTTTAACCGATCCTTGTGTATCCGCATTCTCGATCGGCTCAATCCCCCAATTAATAACCTGATATCCGTCGCCGGTTTTAACCGTTTCCACCACTTTACAGGAATCGACGCCAATATCTAAACCTAAAGAAGAAACCGTCTCCTTTTGCGGGATAATGTGGCTGATAGCCGAAAAATATTTTTCTAATAAACTATTTGTCATGCTAAGAATTTCAGTTCAATTTCAAAATGAGGCCTTAGTGAGAATAGAATTTTTAACCCCCAACAGGTTGAATAGCCCTAGAGAGATGTCTTCAGTTGGTTATGTAGCGAAGAGTTATGCGTATGAGTCCCAATAGTTCTTGGATTAAATAATTTGATTTTATTGTATCAAATTTTTTTTAGTTGGGGGGAATTCATAAATATTTTTTTATTAGCTTTTTAAAGGCTAAAATGCCGAAAAATATATTTCGGGAACTTAAAACAATGAGATTAGACAAACAAAATAACCTTTATTCTCTACAGACATAAAATCAAAGCACAAAAAAAGAAGGAGGCTCTATAAAACCTCCTTCTTTTTAACCGACAACTCTATCAAACAACTTACGGAGCAAGAATACCGCCCGTAGATATGGTAAACGTTGTCGTACCCGAAGTTCCTACCGTCACTGGTGTGGCGGTATAAGTGTAACTCCCGGCCACGTTCGTACAAGCATACGTGAAACCAGACAACGTCTGTCCGCAATAATTGGTATTGATATACGGAGGCGTTGCACCCGTTAATGAAGTCATATTTCCGGGATAATTTCCAGAATTAGACGTTGCGAATGTTTCAGATGACGTAGACAACGACCTTAAGGTACTCTTTGCTAAAGCATCATTAGCTGATATTTTAGCACGAAGCAAATTAGGAATTGCGATAGCCGCCAACAAAGCAATGATGGCTACCACAATCATAATTTCTACCAAGGTAAACCCTGACTTATTCATTCTTTTTTTCATTGAACTCAACCTCCTCTCTGGATCTGATTTAATCTGCTGATTTCATCTTTCGGTCCAGAAAGGTAAGGGTTTAAGGTAGGTATTATTACAGGTATTACTTCTTACGCTTTCTCTCTCAATCGACAATCACAGCTAGATCGGATCACATATCTTTCCACAAGAGATGGGCTTTTAAAGCCCATCTCTTGTGGACTACAACTATATAAAACAACTTACGGGGCAAGAATACCGCCCGTAGATATGGTAAACGTTGTCGTACCCGAAGTTCCTACCGTCACTGGTGTGGCGGTATAAGTGTAACTCCCGGCCACGTTCGTACAAGCATACGTGAAACCAGACAACGTCTGTCCGCAATAATTGGTATTGATATACGGAGGCGTTGCACCCGTTAATGAAGTCATATTTCCGGGATAATTTCCAGAATTAGACGTTGCGAATGTTTCAGATGACGTAGACAACGACCTTAAGGTACTCTTTGCTAAAGCATCATTAGCTGATATTTTAGCACGAAGCAAATTAGGAATTGCGATAGCCGCCAACAAAGCAATGATGGCTACCACAATCATAATTTCTACCAAGGTAAACCCTGACTTATTCATTCTTTTTTTCATTGAACTCAACCTCCTCTCTGGATCTGATTTGATCTACTGTCTTCATCGCTCGGTCCAGAAAGGTAAGGGTTTTAAGGTAGGTATTATTACAGGTATTACTTCTTACGCTTTCTCTCTCAATCGACAATCACAGCTAGATCGGATCACATATCTTTTAAATCAATTTTAACATCCTTCTTTCTTCTGTCAATTTCTTAGTATAATATTTTCCCATAAAAAAACCCATTCCTTTATTGAGCATAAACTCTTCAGAATGGGTCGTTTGTTTTTTTCATGGTAGCTGGCTATCCCCTATGCGAATCGGGGACCCTCTAGTTTTGTGTCCCACCCTTACGAGTGGTTTACCTTGATCATGAATCCAACATCTTCGTTGTTGATGCAAGTATACCACAAAGGTAATAACTGTCAAGCCAAGGGGCTTTAAGATAAATCAGGCCCCGCATTGACCGAATTACTTCAATACCTGAGTAATATTAATAATAGGCAAGAACAGGGCAATAACGATAAAGCCGACCACAATACCTAAAAATCCTATCAACACCGGTTCAATGATACTCGTTAAACCAGCCACCGCAGCATCGACCTGATCATCATAAAATTCAGCAACTTTATTCAACATCTTCTCCAACTGCCCTGATTTTTCTCCGATCGCAATCATACGTGTCACCATCGGAGGGAAAACCCCGCTTTTCACTAAAGGAATCGCGATACTTTCCCCTTCCCGGACATTATTTTTGACGCCTTCCACAACAACCTCCAAAAGCTTGTTCCCGCAACTCTTTCCTACAATATCCAAAGATTCCAAGATTGGAACGCCGCTCTGGATCAACGTTGCCAACGTTCGGCTGAAACGACTAATCGCGACCTTACGCAGAAGCTCCCCAAAAATAGGAAAACTCAATTTCAAACGATCCAGAGTCAAAGCACCTTTCTCAGTACGATTCCATCGGTCCAACACAAACCCCACGATGAAAAAAAAACCAATCACAAAAATAAGATATTTCTTTAATCCATTACTAATCCCAATGAGTAATTTTGTCATGGCTGGCAACTCTTGATTAAAAGAACCGTAAATCGAAGCAAATGTAGGAACAACTTTGACCAATAATACTATCGTAATAATAACCGCCATAGAAATAACGACCGCCGGATAAATCATGGCGGATTTCACTTTCTGTTTTAATTTTAACGTTTTTTCCATATAAGTTGCAACGCGGTCAAGAACAGCGCTAAGAACACCGCCCGTTTCCCCTACTTTGACCATATTAATAAATAAAGGATCAAAAACTTTAGGGTGCTTGGCAAAAGCGACAGCCAAGCTGCTCCCCAACTCAATATCATCTTTAATCGCCCCTATGACACTTTTGAAATAAGGGTGGGACATTTGTTGTTGCAACGCATCCAATCCTTGCAGGATAGGAATACCAGCATCAACCATGGTCGCCAACTGTCGCGCAAAAATGACGATGTCTTCACCTTTGACCTTTTTTCTTGCAAATGAGGCTTTCCCTCCGCCGGACTCTTTAACGGCCGAGATAGAAATAACCGTCAGCTTACGTTTTCTTAACTCTTCCAAAACAATGTTTTGATTTTCCGCTGCCATTTTACCGGCCACATTTCTTGCATTTTGGTCCTTGGCGATATATTTAAATGTCATCATAGCTTTTTTTCTCCTTTATACCAACGCGCTATAGCCTCATCTATTTCCGATTTAGTGGCGATAAATGTGGCGATACGGCATCCTGTGATCTGTTCGAGCTGAGCTTTCAGGGATTGATTCAGAGGATTAGACATAACCACACTCAAAACATTTCCCACCCGGTCCAACGGGATAACATGTAAATTTCTTGCGACTTCTTCCGGAATCAACTTAAGCGTATTCAGGTCGATCTCATATTTGTTGATCGCAATATAGGGAAGGCTGTATTGAACAATTAAAGCAACGACGATATCCCGCTCCTGTAAATATCCTAGTTTAACTAAAATTTCTCCAATGAACCCTTCTTGTTTTTTTTGCAATTCCAAGGCTTCCTTCAATTGTTGAGAGGTGATCACGTTACGTTTGACCAATATCTCTCCTAACAGCGGTTTATTCTGATTTGAATTTTGCGCGGAAAACATGGCGTCTCCTTTTCCAATATCTCTCTTGGCAGACAAAGAGGATGAATATCAATATTTTATTTCTGTCTGCAAAAATTAACAGCTAAAATTTTTATAATCGTTAATCGCTAGTCGTTAAGCGGAAAACCTCTTCAATCGAAGTCAATCCCTGCATAAATTTCTGCACAATATCGTCTCTTAAAACCATCATACCGTTATTCTTGACCGCATACTCTTTGATCTCATCCGCGGAACAGCCGCGGATCAACATCTCGCGGATCGCATCATCCACGTTTAAAACTTCCGTGATCCCCAATCGTCCTAAATAACCTGTCCGGCGACAACGGTCACACCCTTTCCCATGATAAAAAGTAGTCGTTTTAGCAACCTTAATCCCCAACTCCTTCAAAACTTTTTCGGGAACCTGCTCTGGTTCCTTACAGTGCGGACAAACCTGACGACAAAGTCTCTGCGCACAGACCGTGATTAAACTGGAGGCGACCAAAAAAGATTCAACCCCCATATCGACCAAACGCGTTAAAGCCCCGGCCGCGTCGTTGGTGTGCAGCGTTGAAAAGACCAATTGCCCGGTTAAGGAAGCCTTGATCGCGATATCGGCTGTTTCCGCGTCGCGGATCTCTCCCACCATGACAATGTCCGGACTTTGTCTTAAAATCGCACGTAACCCTGAGGCAAAGGTCAAACCGATATCCGGTCGGGCTTGAATTTGAGTCAACCCTTCAATCAAATATTCCACCGGATCTTCGACGGTGATAATATTTCTGTCGATGATGTTCAGTTGACTGATGATGGAATACAACGTTGTCGATTTTCCGCTTCCGGTGGGCCCGGTGACTAAAATCATCCCAAACGGTTTGAGGATCGCTTCTTTTAATTGCTCAATCGCCGCTAGAGAGAAACCCAAACCATTTAATCCGACACTTAAATTCTTTTTATTCAAAACGCGAATGACGACTTTCTGACCAAAGGTCGTCGGAAGCATAGACACCCGGAAATCAACCTCCTGAGTGCCGACCCTTAGTTTAAATCTCCCGTCTTGAGGAACGCGGAACGCCGTGATATCCAAGCGGGCCATAATTTTGATTCTAATAATGACTGCATTCTGGTTTTCTTTAGGGATATTCAAAATCTCCTGCAATACGCCGTCAATACGATATCGAACCCGCATGTTCTCGGCCATCGGTTCGATATGAATATCCGAGGCCCTCTGTTTAAGCGCTTCTTTAATAATCAAGTCCACCATCCTGATGATCGGCGCCTGCTCACCCTCTTCGCTCGTCATAGCAGGATTGTTCTGCTCGTCTTCAAAAACAATCTCAAATTCCTCAATCGCGATATCTTTACTAATCTCGCCGACCGAACTAACCGTCTTCACTCCGTAATAATTATCAATCGCTTTCATAATATCCGAATCTGTGCTCATGATGACATCAATATCTCTGCCCGTTATGCTCTTAAGATCATCGATGATAAAAATATTTAACGGATCGGATAAAGCGATCATGATTGTGTTTCCTAACCGCGATATAGGAATGATACGGTATTGCCTCGCGATCTTCTCAGAGACAACTTCCTGCAAACTGGGGTCAATTTTATACTTGGATAAATTAATCGAAGGAATTTGTAATTCTTTCACTAAAAGGATCAATAAATCTTTTTCGGTGATCAGTCCCTTTTCGATTAATATTTTGTCTAAGCCGACGCCCTTCTGTCTTTGGGTAGAGATGGCCAGATCGATATCTTCTTTTTTGATATGCTTTAATTCAATCAGGGCCTTGATCAATCTGTCTTTTAAAGTTTCGGTCATATTAATAATTATGTTACTTTCTCATCGGTGGCTGTCACTCTGATGACTTCTTCTAAAGAAGTCAAACCCGCCAAAGCCTTTTTTAATCCATCTTCTCGCATGGTCGTCATACCGTCTAACCGACCGGCATTTTTGATCTTAGCTTCACTTGCCCTGGATAAAATCAATTTTTTGACATTTTGAGTTAACACCAAAATTTCGGTGATACCGACACGCCCCATATAACCGGTATTAAAACAATTTTTACAACCTCGGCCTCGGTAAAGGTTGATTGAATCTTTGCCAACCAATTGCGCTATCCCTACCTTCTCTGATATTATTGGAGACAATTCATAAGCTTCCTTACAGCTCAGACAAATCTTTCTTAATAATCTCTGGGCAACGATCGCAATCACCGATGAGCAGATTAAAAATGGTTCGACCCCCATATTCACCATGCGGATGACCGAACCGGATGAGGTCGTTGTATGCAAAGAACTTAAAACCAAGTGACCGGTTAAAGCCGCTTTCACGGCGATATCCAGCGTTTCAGAGTCGCGGATTTCTCCGATCAGAATAATATCTGGATCCTGTCTTAAAATAGAACGCAATGCGTTCGCAAACGTCATTCCGATCCCTGCCTTGATCTCGACTTGATTGATTCCTTTCATCTGATATTCGACAGGATCTTCGACGGTAATAATATTCTTCTCCGGGGAATCCAAAAATTTTAAAATCGAATATAACGTCGTCGTTTTCCCACTTCCGGTTGGCCCGCAGGTTAAAATCATCCCGTGAGGTCGTTTGGAACATTCGAGAAGTCGCTGGAAGGAATTTTCTTCAAATCCCAATTTGGAGATATCTAATTTCGCCGATGACTTATCCAGAACGCGCAAAACGATTTTCTCGCCGTAAGCGGTGGGCAGAATGTTAATTCTAAAATCGACTTCCTTGTCCCCATCAATCAGAATCTTAAATCGTCCATCTTGAGGTAAACGATGTTCAGAAATATCCAAACTGGAGATGACTTTAATCCTGGAAATAATGGGAAAATGCAAAACTTTCGACATCCGATCGATCTCCCTGATAATACCATCGACGCGATAACGGATTCTTAAGGTTTTCTCCATGGGCTCAATAAAAACATCGCTGGCTTTCGCCCATACGGCTTGCTTAATAATGGCATCCGTGAGTTTGATAATGGGAGCCTCTTGAGTCAGATTCTCAATAGCCGCTTTGTCCAGTTCGTGATGAGCATCTTTAATAAGCTCCATATCTTCAGCTTCCTTAATGTCCTGAACAATCTTTTCAAGCTGTTGATGGGCATCGCCCGCATAATAAATTTCAATCGCCTGCGCAATATCTTTGGGCCGGCTGATAATCGGAGTGATCTTTAATCCGGTTAAAACTTTGACGTTATCAATCGCGAAGATGTTGAGGGGATCGGACATGACCAAAGTCAACTGATCTCCCATTTTTGACACAGCAATGATCTGATATTTGATCGCAATTTCTTTGGGGATGAGACGGACGACTTCGGGGTCAATCTTAAGACGGGAAATGTCTATCGGGGGAAGACCAAGGCTCTCGCTAATCGAGACCGTTAATTCATACTCACTGACTAATTTTAACTGAACTAGGATTTTACTTAACTCACCGCCAAATTTTCTTTGTTTCTCCAGAGCGCGCTCAAGATCCTCTTCTTTGATAATATTATCACGGATAAGAATTTCTCGAAGCCGTTCTTTTAAAGAAAACATTATTTTGTTTGGTAATATTTATTGATAGAGTTCTTAATATCCGTCGATGTGCTGACAAAGGTCTGGACAGAACAGCCTGTGATTAACTCAATGTCTTCAACCGCTTGAACGTTGAGGGGATCAGCCATGGCAAGCGTCAGGCTTTTTCCGATTTTATCGATAGGAATAAGACAAAATTGTTTGCAAACATTTTCCGGGACGGAGCTAATCACCTCCGGATCAATTTCATAGTTGGATAAAGGAAGATAGGGAAATCCATATTGGCAGGTCAAAGCCTGGGCGATATCTTCCTCGGATGCGAATTTCAAATTCACCAGGACTTCTCCCAAAAGACCGCCGTTCTCCTTTTGGTATGCGATCGCCATACTGAGTTCTTCCTGATTGATCGCGCCTCTTTCCATCAGAAGTTCACCGATATGCTTATTGATTGTTTTTCTGAAATGTTTCATAATGTGTTCGCCTTAAGCTTTATAGCAGACCTTATTTCGGCCTTGCGGTTTTATTTCCAGCAAAATACCCTCCGCCTTAGAAATCAATTCTTCCGTATTCATGCCGTCCAATGGATTTTCGGTGACCGCAAAAGTGCAGGTAATTCTTCGCTGGGGATCCGATTCTCCCGTAAAAGCGCCTTCAATTTTCTTGCGAATCTCTTCGGCAATATCAATACACTGCCGTTTATTTCGTTTGGGGATAATCAAACCGAATTCATGATCCCCTAGCCTCGCCGCCTTGTCGATGCCGCGGACAGAACTCTTGAGGATCGTCCCGATTTTCGTTAAAACATTTTCAGCGGCGATCCGTCCGAATTCCTGATAATACTGTTCAAAATCATCAATGGCAATTAATACCAAAGCACAAGGCACATGAAACATCATGGCCTTCTTAATCTCATCGTTTAAATAATTACGGGCAAAAGCGCTGTTATAAAGTCCTGTCAAAGGGTCCAGGGCATTTAGCTTTTCGATTTCATTCTTTAATATCTCATTGCTTTTAGCAATCGCAATTTGTTTGGCAATCAGCTGCAACAATTCTTTTTCCGCGCTTGTCGATATAAAATCCGGCAAATTATTTCCTGCAATCAATAACCCATACACATTGCCTTTGGACACAATCGGGACGATCACCGCATTGCTGATCAACAGAAAATTCTTGAGCTCCTGGATCTCTGGTGAAGCAACGGTGTCCCGGTCCAATATCACGATATTCCGACGGAGGATTGTTTTACCTAATAAGCCCTCTCCCAATCTTATTTTATAATTTTTGATGCCTTGATCAAAAAATTTTTCCGCTGCGTCGCCAACGATATATGGAAAATAATATTCACTGCTGGACTGCTCCTTGAGAATAAGTCCGGCAAACGTCATATTTCCCAACGCCAAACATTTACCGACCCCAACCTCGATCACCTCTTTTAAGTCCGCATTCTGGGCTATGAGGGAACTGATCTGCAACAGACTGGATAGAATTAAAACCCTCTTGTTTATCTCGATGTTGACCAGCTCTGTCTCTTTGCTGAATTTTCTCAGCTCCTCGATATTCCCCCTCATCTTCTGGGTCATACGGTTTAAGGCCGCGCCCAAATCGCCGATTTCGTTTTCCTGGGACATTTCGATCGCATAACTCAGATTACCGTCGGCAATGATTTGCGCCTCTTTGCTGATCGTGATAATAGGATTAACGATATGCGTAATAATAATAAACCCAACGATAACCAAAAATAAAAGGATCGCTACGATGATGCTCAAAAAATTTTTTGATTCAAACCAAGAAGAAGCACCAGGGAAAAGATAGGCCAAAAAAACGAGAACGGCCATCGTAATCAAACCTAAGACGATTGTCAATTCGCCCCTTAATCTCCGCGAGCTCAATAACGATCTGCTTATCATAAATATTTCTTCTGCTCTATAATTTTTCTAGCCAGAAAATATTTCTGAAAAAATTCCACATAAATTAAAGAACACATAATTTTTAGAACTTATTATATTTATGATTTCTAATATACTAGGAATTAATGGTTTGTCAATTTCGAAAGGATAAAATTACGTTAAAAAACTGTTCTCTTCTTACTGAGGCTTAGAAGAAACCCCACCATGACCGCAAAGGTCATGAACGATGTCCGCCCGTAACTGATAAATGGAAGCGTTATACCCACAACCGGGCATAGACCTAGAACCATACCAATATTAATAATCACCTGCAAACTGACAATCGTGACAATGCCGATGGTCACAAATTTCCCAAATTTATCTTTGATCTGTTCGGCGATATTTAAACCGCAATGAATTAAAACATAAAAACAGAATACCAAAAAGATGGTTCCGACCAGTCCCCACTCTTCTCCAATCACAGAGAAAATGAAATCCGTGTGCCTTTCCGGCAGGAAGTTCAGTTGATTTTGTGTCCCGGAAAGCCAGCCTTTCCCCAGCAATCCTCCGGATCCAACGGCAATCTTCGACTGAATAATTGTATACCCCGCGCCCAGCGGATCAATATTGGGATTCAAAAAAACCAGCAACCGGTCTCTTTGATATTGTTTCAGGAAATGCCATCCGAAAGGGACAACGAACATGCACAATGATAAAAATATTAACAACGGTTTATACTCTAAACCGCTCACAAAAAGCATCACGATAAATATCCCCAGGATCAGCAGGGCTGTCCCTAAATCAGGTTGTTTGAAAATGAGCAGGATCGGCAATATTATCAGAAAAAACGGGAATAATAAATCT
>JAHFFY010000066.1 GCA_023247705.1 Candidatus Omnitrophota bacterium
AGTGCGATTTGCAGTTTTTGTTGGCTGGTCCATTTACGTTTTTGCATTGAATAAGCCTCCTTGTTTTGGTGCCTTATTCTAACTTAAAACCCTGTTTCTGTTAATGGGGAGCAGTATAAACTTCACCTCCTGATAAAGAAAGTATCAACAGTTTTAAAGCTCTTGGATATTTACAATAGCAATAATATCTAAAGGTTTGGGGAAATCCCTTGTCGTACTCTATATTCCCATGATATTTTATTACATTGATCCTAGCTCTGGTTATGTGTTCACCGGTTTGGGGGGATGGTTAGTAAGTTGTTTACTAACTATTGTGGGGTTTTTATCCTTACTGCTAAAAAATCTTTTTAAAAATAAACGGCCCCTCGTGGCGCTATTAATATTGATTTTATTTATAACTTTTATCATGACAAATTTGATCAAACATCACAAAATTTTATCATTTAATAAAAAAATAGTTATTTTAGCCTTTGACGGCCTTAGCCCTCAAATTATCGAAAGGATGCTATCGGCAGGACAACTCCCTCATTTTGCCCGATTAAAAGAACTGGGATCCTATCAACATTTAAAAACATCCAATCCGGCGCAATCCCCCGTGGCCTGGGCCAGTTTCGCCACGGGACAAAACCCTGGAAAACATGGGATCTATGATTTCGTTATCAGAGATCCGAAAACATATAATCTGAATTTATCCCTCTCCAAAATAACCGGCGCAAAGCCCCAGAGAATTATTCAAACAAAAACATTCTGGCAGTATAGTTCCGAAGCTGCAGTTCCGACCACAATCATTGGACATCCCCTCACATTTCCTCCTGACCAAATTAAAGGACGCATGTCTTCTGGCATGGGAGTTCCTGACATATTAGGAACCGAAGGGACTTTTACTTTCTATACCAGCGAACCCCTCGATCAAACCAAAGATATCGGCGGCAACGTATTTCATGTGGAGAAATCGCGCGTTATCCCGCTCAATTTAATCGGGCCTTTGGTCAAAAACCAAAAACTCACTCAAAATGTCACTGTTCCTTTTAAAGTCCTTCTTGAGGAAGGACAACCAGAAAGTATTTCTATTGATTATCAAGGGCAAATATTTAAACTTAAAACAGGAGAATGGAGTGATTGGCAGGACGTTGCTTTTCAAATAGACTTTTTCAAAAAAATAAAAGGAATATTCAAATTTTATCTCGTCGAAACCAGCCCGGAATTTAAACTTTACATTAGTCCCATCAATTTTGATCCCCGAGAACCGTTTTATCCCGTCTCATATCCCAAAGAATATAGCCGGGAAATTGCCGATCAAATCGGACTTTATCATACCATGGGCATGCCTGTGGATACGTGGGCCGTCAATGAGAAGCGCCTTTCAGAAAAACCTCTGCTTGAGCAGATCTCTGAAATTTTAAAAGAAAAAAAAGCCATGCTTGCAATGGAATTGAATCGCTTCCCCAAAGGCCTCCTCTTTTGTTACTTTGAGAATCCGGACATCGTGCAACACATGTTCTGGCGATTTACGGATCCGCAACATCCTTTGTATAAACCGGAAGAAGCCACTCTCTACAAAAATACGATTGACCGTTGGTATCAATATATGGACGAGATCTTAGGTGACGTAATGCAACGGATCTCCGCGGATGACACCTTAATTGTTTTGTCTGATCATGGTTTTAATACGTTTCGCCGGACAGTTCACGTGAACAGCTGGTTGAGAAAAAACGGATATTTAGAACTCAAAAACCCATTAGCGCCATCGGGCGCAGAATTATTCGGCGATATCGATTGGACGAAGACCAAAGCTTATGCCTGCGGATTTGGCGCGATTTATCTCAATCAAAAAGGACGGGAAAAAGAAGGCATCGTTGAGCCGGGACAAGAATCCCAACAACTCAAAAACGAAATCAGTCAAAAACTGGAACAATGGATCGATGATCAATATAAAAGTCGGGTCATCAATAAAGTTTATTCCAAAGAAAATATTTTTTGGGGGCCCCAGGCCAAAAATGCGCCGGATCTTTACATCGGGTTTAAGATCGGCTACTGCGCTTCCTGGCAAACCGCGATCGGAGGTGTTCCTTCTCTCCTCATTGAAGACAATCTCAAGAAATGGTCGGGCTCTCATCTCTTTGATCCCACGCTCGTACCAGGGATTATTTTCTCGAATAAAATCATAACGAAAGAAAATCCCTCACTCCTGGATGTGACACCGACTATTTTAAAAGTCTTGGGATATACGAGCGATGAGATAAAAAAATTTGATTTTGATGGCAAGGCTTTATTCTAAAAAATGATTTTTATGCTGCAGAATAGAAATTTAATAAACAATTTCCCTGATGTCAAACACCGGCCCGTCATAGCAAACCGTTTTATAACCGGACGTCGTTTCAATGGAACATCCCAAACAAGCCCCCAAGGCGCAGGCCATCACCTCTTCGCAGGACGCCTCGCATTTGAGATTATGTTTTAAAACAAACTCTTTCACCGCCGCCATCATCGGGTTCGGGCCGCACGTATAAATCATCGTTGTTTCCGGGTCGGTCTTTATTTTAGAAAAAAGATGCGTGACCCTCCCTTTAACCCCAACGCTGCCGTCATCCGTTGAAACATAAATCTTACAACCGTTTTGCCTGAATTCTTTCATCGGATAAACATGCCCCTTGGTACTGGCTCCAAAAAGAAGGATCAATTCGTATTTTTTACTTTTCAAATAATCAGACAAAATCAGAAAGGGCGCGATCCCGATCCCTCCCGCGATCATCACCACCTGACGGACTTCGGGAGCCGGCAATTGAAAAGAATTTCCCAAAGGCCCCAAGACATCTAACGCATCACCTGCTTTTTTTTGCGACAGCAGTCGTGTTCCCGGCCCAACAACTTCATAAAAGATATCGACCGTTTTTTTACATCGATAAACGCTGAATGGCCGTCGAAAAAACGGTTCCAGCCCATCCGAAGTTTTGATATGAATAAATTGTCCCGGATTGATTTTAGAGGCCATGCCTGGGGCCTCCAAGGAGAGACAATAAAAACAAGGACAGAGTTTTTGATTCGCAACAACTTTGAACCTGTTTTGAATTTTAGACATATCTTGTTGTGCTCCTGAGATATCCGACCCCAATGATCAGCCAAAAAACGATCAAGCTGAATCCAAACACGATCAGAATCTTCTTTACGTCAATATATCCGAAAACAATCCCTTCTTGAGCCATCTCTAATAAAATCGCGATCAACGGCCAGAAAATCAAACCGTTATTTTCTTTGGTTGCCCAAATATCTTTGATCGGAAAAACCTGTCCCAGATTAATTTTCCTGAGATCCTGAATCGGGGGGAGCAATTTGGGAACCTGTTTAATATAAGCATCATAGGACGATGGAAATAACCTTCGCAAATGTACTTCTTCTTTAAGAATCTGAATATTAAAACGAAGATAAAAAACAATCACAAAAATCGGAAATAAAAACCATGGCCAAACGATCAACGCAAACCCAACGCCGATTAAAAATGTACCTAGATACATCGGGTTTCGGACAAAGGCATAAGGCCCGGAAACAACCAGTTCATGCCCCTGCCCGGAATATTTCTTCTTATGCGACCGCGCCGACATTCGAATAAGGTTACCCGTTAAGATAACAATCAGTCCCAAAAAATCAAAAAACTCATCCTGCCAACCATAATCATGAAAAAAATAATTTATAAATAAGGTGGTGAATATGACCAATGAAAGAATGAACCCATCAATTTTAATGCGCGCTTTCACTGATCATGACCTTTCTTACATTTCGCACAGCGAGAATTTTTTCTGCATGGAACCCCACGGGCCTCCCCGTGGTACCTTCGTTTGCCCTTCGGGACTTTTACAATGCGTCCCTCTTATGAGAGGGTTCCATCCCCAGCCATGCTCCCACGGCCATGGCCGCGGGGCAACTCGAGGGATTGCTTGACCTGGAAATCAGGCGAATAATCCAATTGATTCTTCATGACACACGCGCAGGCTGACAATGTTGGCAGAAGAACGTGCTGCGCCCCGCCTGGCTAAGCCGCTGGATTGGCGTCTTGCATTTCATGCATGCCTCACGCTCACGACCATAAACTTTGATCCTAGATATAAACTGCCCCTTGGCTCCGCTTCCATCGCGATACGTATTCATCGACGTGCCACGAAACAAAACGGCCTGATTTAAAATTTGAACCGTTATTTTATAGAGCACGCCGACTTCCCGCGCGGTCAATTCATTGGCCCGCCGCAAAGGATGGATCCCCGATCCAAATAAAATCTCGCTGGCATAAATATTTCCGATCCCGGCTATAAAATTCTGATTCATCAGCAAAGTCTTGATCGGTGTCTTTCTTTTCTTCAATTCGTGCTTTAACCAGTCGACGGTAAAAGAATCAGCCAATGGATCAGGGCCCAACGATTTAAAGAATTCAAACGTACCTAAATCTAAAAGAACATTTAATCTGCCGAATAAACGTTGATCATTATAAAGTAAACAATCTCGGTTGGAAAGCTGGAAAATAATTTTTGTTGCCGTAGTTGGTCGTTTCTTCGAGAAATCGATCAGTTCCTGGCCGGGCTGATAGATCAACTGCCCGGTCATCATGGGCTGAACGATCAGAAAACCGAAAGGATCAAACTTAAAAATAATCGCCTTACCTTGACGCGTCACACTCTTAAAAATTTTACCGATGATAAATTTCTTAAACTGCTTTAGACGGCAATTTCTGATCACGCGATCATCGAAGATAAAAACATCCGTTATTTGAAGTCCTATCAACTTGTGCGCTAGATCTGTTTTAATGGTTTCCACTTCGGGAAGTTCTGGCATGGGCCATCATCCTATATCGATTCATTACATTCATGACTCCCTGGTCAGCTTGAGTTGACGGATTAATTCTTTGATCTTCCCGCATGCCGCCTTATAACTTTTCACTTGAATCATCCCTTTAACCTTCCATCGGCCCAAATCAATCACCGGACGGCCATAAACCATGCCATATGAAATTTCGCAGGACGTTCCATAGCTTCCGGGCAACGCGACAATAATATCCGCACAGCAGGCCACCATCGCGTTACGGGCAAAACCGATCGTGGTGGGGAGAGCGATATCAATATAAGGGTTCGCGTCTTTTTTTTCTTTCCCCGGTAAAAGTCCGATGGTCCCCCCCTGATTCCTTAGCGCCGCGGGCCGCCGCGCTCATCACACCGTCTAACCCTCCGCAGACTAAAACCGCTCCGACCTGGGCAATAAAAGAGCCGACTTTATAGGCGAGTTTCTCCACCTTCTCATCAATCTCATGCCCTCCGATGACGGAAATAGTAATCTTTTGTTTCATTTTCGTTCCTTTCCAAAAATTTTCATAATACGTCGCCGGAAATCTATGGAACCCCATGGGCATCCCGTGGGAGCTTGGTTTACCCTTCGGGACTTTTGCAATGCGTCCCTCTTAGAGGGTTCCATCCCCAGCCATGCTCCCACGCCCATAGCCGTGGGGCAAGTCAAGGGATTGAATAACAATAAAGTTCAATCCTGAGTTATCCACATATTGTGGAAAGGCTGTGAATATCCCCTACTTATTGTATAATTTAATTTTTTTCCAAGAATGAATCCAATTGAAATAACTTATGTTATAAATTTCTTCGGCAATAACACAACGAAAAAATGATTGACAACGTCGGGAGTCTTCGTTGAAGTACTGCTTGTTTGGGCAATATGAGGCGAAGTTCAACGCAAAAGCAATTGAACGAAGCCTGGCGCCCCCGACAGGAATCGAACCTGTACCACTAGCTCCGGAGGCTAGTACTCTATCCGTTGAGCTACGGGGGCCGTGAATTAAATTTACTAACATGGGATTGTTCAAACTAAATTTGATAAACGATCTTGCCGCCGCAAATCGTCACCTCAACAGAACCTTTCAGTTTCCATCCAATAAAAGGGGAGTTTTTAGATTTCGAGGAAAAATTTTCCTTCTGAACAGTCCATTCTTTTTTAGGATCAACAATGGTCATGTCGGCGTCTTTGCCTTCCTTGATTTCGCCTTTATTCACCAGGCCTGTAATCTTGGCCGGCATGGTGGACATTTTATTGACCAATTGAGGCCAGGTCAAATATTTCTTTTCTACTAATTCACTGACACTCAACCCTAAAGCGGTCTCTAAACCGATCATACCAAAAGGGGCGTGATCATATTCCAATTCTTTTTCTTCTCTTGTATGCGGGGCGTGATCGGTCGTAATACAATCGATCGTTCCGTCTTTAAGACCTTGCTTAATCGCTTCAACATCTTCGGCCGTGCGCAGCGGAGGATTCACTTTGGTGTTGGTGTCGAACGATTTCACCACATCATCCGTTAAACTAAAATGATGCGGACACGCTTCCGCCGTAACGTTGATCCCCTGACTTTTAGCGAAACGGATCAATTCAACCGATCTTTTTAAACTCATATGGGCAAAGTGAATCTTGGTTTTTAGATAATGGGCCAATTCAATATCCCGAGCGACAATGATCGTCTCAGCGACACCCGGGATTCCCTTTAAACCCAATAAAGTGGAATTGATCCCTTCATTCATCACACCATGATTACTTAACAGAGGATCTTCGCAATGTTGGATCAGCAAAAGATCGACCATCTTGGAATATTCCATCGCCATCCGCATTAACTGGCTATTGGAAACGGCCCGACCATCGTCGGAAAGCGCCAGACAACCGGCTTCTTTCAATTCAGACATATCGGTCAGTTCTTCATTCTTTTGCCCTTTGGTAATCGCACCAATCGGAAAAACATTCACCAGCCCGACGCGATTGGCTTCTTTAATGATCGCTTCCACAATCATCGCATGATCGATCACCGGATTTGTGTTAGGCATACAGAAGATCGAGGTAAATCCACCTTTCACCGCGGATTTTGATCCGGTCTCAATCGTCTCTTTGTCCTCACGCCCGGGTTCGCGCAAATGAACATGAATGTCGATCAGGCCGGGCAAAACATATTTTCCGGCGGCATCGATGGTTTTCTTGGCTGAAGTTTTAAGGGAGGAATCCATCTTGGCAATGATTCCTTTTTCGATAAGGATATCCATCGGTTTTGTCGAGACCTTATCAGGATTTACAATAAGCGCATTTTTAATGAGTAAAGACATTTTTAATCTCTTCCGATCCTTTATCTTTCGTTCCTAACAATAAATACAAAACAGCCATCCGGACCGCGACGCCATTCGTCACCTGTTCCAGAATGACTGACTGCGTGCCATCGGCCACCTCTGCGGAGAGCTCAACCCCTCGATTGGTTGGGCCGGGATGCATGATAAGAATATTTTTAGAAGCTGCATTTAGTTTTTCCTGATTTACGCCGAATAATCTTGCATACTCCCGGAGAGAAGGGAGAAATTTTTCTTGCTGACGCTCTTTTTGCAATCTGAGGATCATCAGGACGTCGCTGTGATTTAAAACAGCTTTCAAATCATACGACACTTTAACCCCCAGTGTTTCAATTCCCTTGGGCATCAACGTGGCCGGACCGCACAACGTGACCTTCGCGCCCAATTTAATCAACGCCCAGATATTCGACCTGGCCACTCTGGAGTGTAAAATATCGCCGACAATCGTTACATTCAATCCTGCAATCTTTCCATATCTTTCTTTAATCGTAAAAACATCTAAAAGACCTTGGGTTGGGTGTTCACGACATCCATCCCCCGCGTTAATAATAGAAGGACCTAAGGCCTCGGCAAGAATTTTGGGAACGCCCGAACTTCCGTGACGAATAACGATCATATCGACATTCATGGCTTCAATATTTTTTGCCATGTCCAGCAAAGATTCTCCCTTCGACATGGAACTGCTCACGGCAGAAATATTGAGCGTATCCGCAGAAAGTCTTTTGGCCGCTAATTCAAAAGACATCCGTGTTCGGGTCGAAGGCTCGAAAAATAAAAGAACGACTGTTTTCCCGCGCAAAACAGGGACTTTTTTTACATCGCGCGTTGAGACCTCTTTAAAAGATTTCGCAGTCGTTAAAATCAATTCGATTTCTTCTTTGCTTAACCCTTGAAGATCAATCAGGTCATGTTTATTCCATTCTTTCATGAGCGCTCCCTAGATACCCCGACAAACTCCCTTTTGTCTATAGGATAAACTCGTAACATTTTATTTTTTTAGCAAAGTTTGAAATTACAAATTCCAATGTACAAATCACAACCCATACCGAAATTCCAATCCACAAACTTCTGTTTTGAGATTGTTCATAGGAATTGGGATTTGTTTGTAATTTGGTTGCGGCTTCGCCGCGCTATGCTTTAATATTCTCAATAATCACCTCGTCCTCATGATCATCAATCTCATTTAAGACAACTTTGACATTCTGCTGAAGAGATGTCGGAATATTTTTGCCGACATAATCTGCGCGGATCGGAAGCTCTCTATGCCCACGGTCAATTAAAACCGCCAATTGGATTTGGGCAGGACGACCGAAATCGATGAGAGCGTCCAAGGCGGCCCGAATGGTACGCCCCGTGAAAAGGACATCATCAATTAAAACGATTTTCTTATCCGTAATATCAAAATCAATCTGGGTCTCTCGGATTACCGCTTGAGTCGAAACCATGGTCAGATCATCACGATACAAGGTAATATCCAGAATCCCCGCAGGGATCTCATGGCCTTCGATCTGCTTAATAAAAGTCTTCAGCCTTTCTGCTAGAACAACGCCGCGCGTCCGAATCCCCATCAAACATAATCCGGACACACCTTTATTCTTCTCTACAATTTCATGGGCAATGCGCATCAAGGCCCGATGAATCGATTCTTTATCCATAATGCGAGTTGAGTTCATATGTTCCATTTTTACCTATCCTTGAGGCATAAAAAAATCCGCTTCCTTCAATAATGCTAAGAAACGGATTCGTTCACTTAAAGATAGTATTATTCTCATAGGGTTATCCTTACCGGACTCACAGAACCGGAATTAAAGGATATTATATTAAAAATTCATTTTGAAGCATTCAAACTATATCATCGCTTATCTTTCTTGTCAAGATGTTCATTGACACTGAAAATTATATATGCTATATATTTAATGCCATTATAGCTATTCTTCATTGTAAAGGTAAACCATCTGTAAAGATGGGGCATCTCGATCGGATATTAAGGAAAATTTGATCGAGATCCCTTAGCCTTCATGAAGGCTAAGGGACAAAACTATAAGGACCCTGCATTCAGCGGGGTAGCCAGTTGCCAATGATAAGAACGATTATATTCATGATTTATACAAACCTATTCTTAAAATTATTAAGGAATAGGTTTTTTTGTTTAGTATGCTATAGTTATATTTAAGTTATATTTAAAAAAATTTTATAACACCCATCAGGGGGAAAAATGAAAAATAAATTCTTCACACTCATGATTTCAACTCTTCTTGTCGCGTTAACTTCTCTACCCATCTTTGCCGAAACGCTTACCTTAACAACATATTATCCTTCCCCCTTTGGCGCTTATGACACGATTCGACTTGTCCCTCAAGCTAGCAGAACAGGAGTTGCCTGTAACATTGGAGAATTATATATACAGACAGGAACAAATAAACTTGTGGTCTGTTCAACTGGTACATGGACAGATACTCCCGCCTGGTTTTGGGAATTGATCGGAACGAATCTTTATCCGTCTAATCCGTTATCGAACGTTGCGATTGGGATTAACGATACCGGCGGTGCTAAGCTACGCGTCTATACCGGAACTAGCAACTTGGATCTAGTGGTTAATCCCTGGACCCTTTCGCTCAGGGATTCTGCTGCTGTTAATTTCCTCCCCTATATCCAATGGGTGGATGAAGCAGGACTTCGAGCCATGTATATGGGCTGGGGATCGACGGTACTTGGTTCAAGATTCCTCGAAATGACAACCGAAAATGCATACAACCTTGCCCTTATGGGAAATAATGTCGGAATCGGCAAGACAACGCCCATAGGAAAACTAGAAGTTTCCGATACCCTTGGAAGATCCTTGTTACTGACTCGCACAGATCATGCTTTTCTTAATGCTCCATTTAACGCCCATCTCACGGGTAACGGTTATTGGAATGCAGCTAATTGGTTTAGCTTTGATACCACGCGGGGTTCATCATTAGTTGATGCAGTGAGTAGTGCCGGCGCTGGTTCCGCCGCTGGTCAGATCCATTTCTACACCGCGCCTGCTTCTGCAGGTGCCATACCGTGGTCGGCAAAGATGATTATTACAAATAACGGGACAGTGCATATTTATGCAGGGGACGGGACTTGGGGCGGATGGCTCAATGCAATCAATTTTGCTAGTGCTGCCCATGCCGCCATCACGCTTCCTTCCGGAGGATTGCTCTTTGGATTACATTCGAATCATTGGTTTTACTGGGCCAATACTACCATTGCCAACCTTTGGGGAGGTTATATAATGCAACTGGACTCAATAAATGGCGATTTATATGTATATAGGAATATTTCGGCAGCAACGGGCTCCATGTGGGCGGCAACGACTGTTACAGCTTCTGACGGTCGCTTAAAAAAAGATTTACATCCTATCACGAACGCGCTGGAAAAACTTGATAGCATTCGTCCCGTTACTTTTAAATGGAATGAGGAATCCAAAAAAATTGGTCGTAGCCCAGGGAAAGAAGATATCGGAGTTGTCGCGCAGGATGTTCAAAAAATTTTTCCGGAGCTGGTAACCGCTAATAGAGAAGGCGTACTTGGCGTTGATTATGGTCGTTTATCAGCGGTGCTTCTTGCGGCCATCAAAGAACTGCAAACGGAAGTCGATGGGTTAAAAGAAAAAATAAAAATTCTTGAAACAAAATGAAATAGGTATTAATATTTTCCTAAAATAGAAAAAATAAAGTTCAAAGTTAACGGAATGAATTTAGAATGCTGAAAACAAAAGAAAAAAAATGTTTAATTATTCTACTCTTTTCTTTGGTTTTTTATTTGACTTTAAAAATCCCCATCGGAGAAGCGTGTTCGTTTGTTCTTAACGACTGTCCAGCCCCATGTAATAGCAGTTGTTGGTATTCGACCTGTGATAGTGCAGCAAGTAGTACAAATATGCTCCCCTTTAGTCTCAGTCTTCCTGGTTGTCCAGTGGGAGGCGTTATACCTATCAATCAGTTACCTTTTACAGTCAATAGTGTGACTTATTTCACCATTCCAACATTTGTTGCCTCAGCCCACTGTACAGACCATTTTAAATTAGGACCAGTCTCTGGGTGTGCGCCTCCGTGTAATGGAGCATGCGTCGATGCCTGCGGAAACACAATTTTCGGCCCTGTCTCTGGGTGTGCGGCTCCGTGTAATGGAGCATGCGTCGATGCCTGCGGAAACACAATTTTCGGCCCTGTCTCTGGGTGTGCGGCTCCGTGTGATTGGTTTTGCGTCGATGCCTGCGGAAACACAATTTTCGGCCCTGTCTCTGGGTGTGCGGCTCCGTGTAATGGAGCATGCGTCGATGCCTGCGGAAACTTAATTTTCGGGCCTGCTTGCGTATCGCCAGCAGAGTAACGTAAATCGTGACGTAAATCGTGACAGGCACCATTAATTCTCTTTTGATTATCCCCTTATTTTTCCTGATTAAAATTCCCCTTTAAATTTCGGAACTTCCCCAAAACTCACATATGCCCAGACAAGCTAGAATTGTTGTACCCTATCATTTACATCACGTGACACAGAGAGGCAATTACCGTCAGAATATTTTTGAGGAAGATGCAGACCGAATTTATTATCTAAAATTAATTGAGGAGTACAGAAATAAATATCATAATGACATCTTCGCTTTTTGTCTGATGAATAATCATGTGCATTTCATTATCCGACCGCAAAACGAAAAGTCATTAGCTGGGATATTTTGTCGAGCACATCAAAGATATTCTCTCTATTTTCATAAGAAAAAAAATATAAAAGGACATTTGTGGCAAGAACGCTTCTACTCTTGTCTTCTTCAAGGATCTCATATTGAAACCGCCCTTAGATACGTTAATCGTAATCCGGTGAGAGCTGGAATAGTTTCCGATCCATGGCAATACACTTGGTCGAGTGCACGCGCCCATATGGGGGAAAAATATAACTTGGTTCAACTGGCAGATATTCGTGAATATATCCCGGAGGTTTCCTGGAAATCATTTTTATCAGAAAAAGAAAATGAAGAAACGCTAAAGTCCATTCGAGAGACAACTGCCAAGGGACTTGTTCTAGGAACTATAGAATTTGTGAAAGAGTTGGAAGAAAAATTGAGCCGGGCTTTCACTCTCCAACCGCGTGGTCGTCCTAAATCAAAACGACCGTCCTACTAACTAGAATCCATCTCATAAATAGAGTTTAACGAGCATAAGTATTGAAGCTAACTGAACCATAGCCAGAAAATTCTCAGGATGATATTCATAACGAACAACCAAACGTCTAAAACGATTG
>JAHFFY010000012.1:0-12483 GCA_023247705.1 Candidatus Omnitrophota bacterium
CGAAGGCCTGTCCAAAAGCGGAAAGTCGCGTTACATCCCGATGGCGGAATCGTTGAAAATCGCCTTTGAAAATTTTCCGAGGCAGAACGGGAGCGATTATATTTTCTTCAATCCCGAAACGGGAAAACCCGTTGGAAGTGTAAAGGCTTCGTTTCAAGTGGCTTTAAAAAAGGCCGGAATAACGGATTTCAAGTTTCACGATCTCCGTCACACTTTTGCCTCGCAGCTGGTGATGAAGGGTGTAGATTTGTATACCGTTAAAGAGTTGTTGGGTCATTCGACCGTCCAGATGACCGAACGGTATGCGCATCTGAAGCCTGAAAAAATGCGTGAGGCCATCGGCAAATTGGAAAAAAGGTGTTTACTGTTGGATGATATTGGATATAATAAAGGCTCAAAAAATTGTTCAAGTGAAAATGATGAGCCTGGCCGTTTTTCCGTCGGGAATTCTGGAAATCATAGCACGGTTTTAGCACATTCGAATCATTGACAAGAAAAATGAAAATGGTTTATAGTAATAAACCAATGGAATTAAGAGAGTTATAGATAGTCGGGCCATTAGCTCATCTGGTAGAGCATCTGACTCTTAATCAGAGGGTGGCAGGTTCAAGTCCTGCATGGCCCACTCTACTTCTCTCCCATATTTTCGTGTGGGAGCTTCGTAGGAGTTCGGGGTCAGTTCCTCCGAAGCTTAACGCGAAAGCAATTAAGCGAAGGAGAACATGGCCCATGCGAATTCGTTTCTACTTCCTAAAGAATTTTGAAATAAATAAAAAATTTTCCCCTTTGGTATTGGAGCGAGTTTTGGTATAAGTGTTGTGGATCGCGATTCTATTTTGGTTCATAGTGGCTCCTGAACATAAATAGGAGGATTGGTTATGAAATTTTTAAGCGCGTTGGCCATGATGGGAATATCTCTTTGGACTTTTGGATCGCCGGTTGCTTCTGCCGAAAAAATTATTTTAAAATCCGGCCAGGAAGTGGAAGGACGGATCACGGAAAAACAAGAAAAGAAGATCAAGGTCAATGTCCAGGGGATCGAGATCACCTATTGGCGGGATGAAATCGCGCAGATTGAAGAAGGGAATGACGATTCCTCTTCAGATTTAGAAAATCAAATTACCGAGAACTCTTCCGAAATCCCATCCACTGATGTTGCTCCGAGTGAAAACGAAGTTCCCGATGTCAACGGGCAGCCAAGTTCTCCAGAGAATATGACTGACCAGGAATTTCAGTCTGCGGTTAATGAGAGCAATTTTTCAGAAGATCAAAGGGCCCCCAAGGGCAATCCCAATCGTAATCCATCCGCTCATTTAACTTTCAATGAAAATATCGCCGGTAATATTCAGGCCGGTGCACCGATCGTTCCTCCCATGCCCAACATGCAAACGCAGAATGGAGAAAATGAGCCTAGTGAAAATCAAATTGTCCATGATCCCACTGAAAATTTAATGAACAATATCCCTTCCAATGAAGAAACGATAACCGAACCTCTGATCAGAGATCCATTTGTCCCGAACAATTCCGATATGAACGCCCGGATCAAAGAAGTCGAGGATTCCCGCTCAACCGAGGATAGTTTCAGCAGGTTACGGCTGAAATTAAAGATTATGGGCGATATTCTTGCTAACGCCGAGGCGATGCGTTTTAATTTAACCAAGGCGGTGGATGATACCGGACGGGATCTCATTAAAAGAGATCAATTCAATAACAATGATAAATACGAAAAATTAGACCAAAACAGTCTTGATAAGAGTGATCTGGAAGTCAATTTGCTCAATCCTTCCAGAAAAGCGAAAGTGATTCAGCAATTAACCGGGGAGCTGGAGGTTTTTTCCCCGGGCCAAGATCCGTCGGCCACATTTAAATTCCCCCAAATCAATCAGAACTTCGGTGTCCCTATTCCGATTGCCGAACATAAAATTGAAATCACTCCCTATGACACTAAAACGTATGAAGAGGCCAGAGAACAAGAGGCCGAATCTCAATCAACGGAACAGGCCGCGCAGAATATGGGCAATGCCATGGCTCAATTGTTCACGGGAATGTTCGGGGTGAATGCCGATGGCCAGAATTCAATTGTATTGCGCATCAAAGACCCTCAGTTGAAAATTGTAACGTTTCGCTTTTACGGTGTCTCCGGAGAGGAAATGAAAAGTAATTCCTGGATGAGTATGGGGGAGGTTCAGCAATTTTTTTTTCCCGATCCTTTGCCCGAGGATATAACGTTGGTCGTGATGGTCAAAACAGATAAATCGCTTCAAAAAATCGGGATTAATTTTAATGACATCCCGCTTCCTTGAAATACAATGTAATGACGTCATTTGCGGCGCGACCTCCAGCTGGCCTGAAGGGGATTGATTTTTTCATTTAAAAGAGTTTTTTTGGAAAAGCTCCAGGAGAGAAAGTAAGATGAGTCAACGATCAGTCGATATGAAAGACTTCAAGCAAAAAGCACTGAGTTTCCGTAAAGAGATTTTAGAAATTTTGAATTCCGCCGGTTCCGGTCATCCCGGAGGATCGCTTTCGGCGGTTGAGATCATGATCAGTCTCTATTTTTATAAGATGAACCATCGTCCGCAGGATCCGCACTGGAACGATCGCGATCGGTTGATCATCTCCAAAGGCCATGTGACTCCGGTGGTCTACGTCACGCTGGCTAACGCAGGATATTTTCCTAAAGAAGAGTTGAAAACATTTCGTAAATTCGGATCCCGTTTACAAGGACACGTCCATTTCAAAGTCCCGGGTGTTGAATTTAACACCGGTTCATTGGGGCATGGGTTGTCGGTGGCCAACGGCATTGCCTTGGGGGCCAGGATGCTGAACAAAAAATTTAATACCTATTGCCTTCTGGGAGACGGTGAACTTCAGGAAGGATCCGTTTGGGAAGCGGCGATGATGGCGTCCCATCATAACATCGACCACATCTGCGCGATCGTCGATTATAATAAAGTACAGGAAAACGGCCCGGTCAATGACATCAAAAATCTCGAACCGCTGGCGGAGAAATGGCGCAGCTTCGGCTGGCATACTCTTGAGGTGGACGGACATGATTTTAAATCCTTGATCCCTGCGTTGGATGAATTTGATGCGATTAAACAAAAGCCGACGGTAATCATCGCGCACACCGTGAAAGGCAAAGGGATTTCGTTTATGGAAGGAAAGGCCGCCTGGCATGGCAAGGCCCCCAACAAAGAACAATTGCAGGCGGCGTTGGCTGAACTGGAAGCGTCGGGGACATCACAATAGGCTATGAAAAATAATAACGCATTACAGAATGAAATCACAAAATTGATTTTACCTTTCCTGTTGCTGCTGTTTGTGAGACCGGTTGAGCCGATAAATGTATTTGCCGAGTCTATGTCAATGGATCAAAACCTATCTTTGGTGATTCCTGTGGAATATCTTCGGTGCCAAATAGACGCCGATTGTACACTGGTCCCAGAGGTCTGTGGACGAGGCTGGCGAGCCATCAATGCCACTTATAAAATGGATGCTGACAAGATTGTCTCAAAAAAAATGCAGAAATTAGTTGTACCCATTTTGAGTACCAGAAACCCCTTTACAAGTGTGTGCCTTTAAATCAACATTCCGGATGGTGTGAGGTCGTTCCCGATCAGAATAATTGCATGCTCAAAGTAAAAAATGGAGAGTGTGTGGTATATTGTACAATCAAAGACGATGATGGTTCCTGCCAACATATTTGTTCTAAAGATGTTCCTTGCGATTAGATTATGGTCAGAGACTTATTCTGCTTGTGATTTTGTCTTTGTGCATTGTTTGTAACTTTTTTATTGGGAGTTTGTAGTTTAACTAAAAAAGGTGAACTGTAATGGACATGAAACCAACCCGCGACGCCTTTGGCGAAGAGCTTGTCACCCTGGGCAAGGACAATAAAAATATCGTCGTTTTTTCCGGCGATCTGGAAGATGCCACACGCGCTGAATATTTCAAGCACGCTTACTCAGAACGGTTTTTTAATTTAGGAATCGCCGAACAGGATGTGGTGGGAACGGCGGCAGGGATGAGTTCTCTGGGGTTTGTTGCGTTTGCCTGTTCGTTCGCGGTTTTTTTAACCAACCGCGCTTACGATATGATCCGTTTAGATGTTTGTTATAACAATACCAATGTAAAAATCGTTTGCTCCCATGCCGGTGTGACCGTTGGAGAAGATGGTGCTTCCGCGCAGTGTCTGGAAGATTTTGCGATCATGCGGGTTTTGCCGAATATTCAGGTCATTTGTCCCGTGGATTATATCGAAGCCAAGAAAGCGACCCGGGCGATCGTGAATCAAAAAGGCCCGGTGTATATGCGCACCGGCCGCGCGCCGTTTCCGATTATTACGAAAGAATCCGATCCGTTTACAATCGGTCAGGCCAATGTCCTTCGCGATGGAAAAGATGTGACCTTGATCGCCTGCGGGCTCATGGTCTATGAAGCGCTGCAAGCCGCACAGTTGCTGCAAAAAGACGGGATCCAGGCTAGGGTTGTTAATATGCATACGATCAAACCGATTGATGAAGCCGCGATTATAGACGCCGTCAAGAAAACCGGCGCGGTCGTGACCGCTGAGGAACATCAAATCCATGGCGGACTGGGTTCAGCCGTTGCGGAAGTTCTGGCTAAAAAATCTCCGGCTCCGCTGGAGATGATCGCGGTCAACGATGTGTTCGGTGAAACGGGCAATCCGCAGGAACTGCTTAAAGCGTATCATTTGAAAGATGTGGACATCGTTGCCGCGGCGAAAAAGGTTGTGAAGCGAAAATAATATCGAATAAGTTTGCGGGTTTGCGAGTTGTCGAGTTTCCGGGTCTAACCCGCCAACCCGTGACCCGTTAACCCGATAACGATTTTCAATTAAGTTAATTTAGGAGACCCATGTCGAAAACCAAACTCCACGAACTCAGCGAATTCGGCCAAAGCATGTGGCTGGATTACATCAGCCGGCCGCTGCTGGAAACCGGAACATTAAAAGACTTGATCGGCCTGGGCCTCAGAGGCATGACATCCAACCCGACGATCTTCAATCAATCCATCAGCCTGACGCGCGATTACGATGAAAAAATCATCCAGCTGAAAGAAAAAGGAAAATCGGTTTTTGAAATTTACGATGAATTAACGATCCGCGATGTTCAGGAGGCGATGGATTTTTTTGCGCCGGTCTATGAAAAGACCGCGGGACTCGACGGGTATGTCAGCCTGGAGATCAATCCCGAGCTCGCGATGAATACCCAGGCTTCCATCAAAGAAGGGATGCGTCTTTATAAAAAAGTGAACCGTCCCAACGTCATGATCAAAGTCCCGGCGACCATTCCCGGATTTCCGGTGATTGAACACCTGTTGGGCGAAGGTATTCCGGTCAACGTGACTTTGATCTTTTCAGTGGAGCAGTATATCCAAACGCTCGAGGCTTTTGTGCGAGGATTGGAACGACTGGCCTCAAAGAACCCATCCGGATTAAGCAAAGTCCGGTCGGTGGCTAGCGTTTTTGTCAGCCGGATTGATACGGCTATTGATCAATTTCTCGAAGATAAGATCAAGACGACCCAGGACCAACCGCTGAAGAATAAACTCAACGCCCTGAAAGGCAAATCGGCCGTTGCCAATTCCCGTCTGATTTTTGAACAATTTCAAACACTTTTTCAAAGTCCGACTTTCAAAGCCCTCGCGAAAAAAAATGCCCACGAACAACGCGTCCTCTGGGCTTCCACCGGCACCAAAAATCCTCAATACAGCGACATCAAATACGTGTCTGAATTGATGACGCAACCGACGGTCAATACCGTTCCCGAAAAAACCTTAAACGCCTTTCTGGATCACGGCGTGATCCGCGAGGCTTTCACGTGGGACGCGAAAACAGCACAACAGATTGTCACTTCTCTGAAGGAACAGGGGATTGACCTCAATACAATTTGTGCCAATCTCCTGACCGAAGGGGTCGCGGCTTTTGAAAAATCTTTTGCCGAACTCATGGCTTCGATTGAGAAAAAAGCCCAGTCCTTAAGTCCGCGTTCGTAAAATTTCTTCATCTATTCTGTTTCACTCTAACTTTTAAATATTTCAGTACAGAAGAATCTCATGAATCGTTGGAGAACTATGAGGCGCTTTTATGGCACGGCGGGTTTATTGACCTTTTCTTCATTAAAAACATTGTGGTAGTCAATATTAGGTCTTTTTCCAGAGAAGAAAAGGTGTTAATATTGGCTACCACTACGTTTTTATTTTGGGAAAGACCAATAAAAATGGCCCAATGACCTTGATGGGATATTCCGGGAGGATGGGAACGATCTTAAGATGTAATGAATGTGGAAGAGCATCCGGCAATCGGTAAGAAAATTCAAACAACTGATAGGATTGGCCGTAGATTTGTCGTGTCTCTATTTTTTGTTCATTGACCTTCAACTCTAGCGAAGCCGGGCCTTTAATAAATAAAATGATTTGATCATTCTCTTTAATTGAAAGTTCCATCGTCCAAGCTTGATTTTGAAAATCATGAGGGACGAATCGGTCTGCATGTCGCTGTTCTTTTAATACGGACAAGTCGATTAACTTTAAATTGGGGACATCTAGGAAAAATTGTGATTGGGATAATTCATCAAGGTTTTGGAAGGCATAGGGATGCTTAACATTTTCTAGAGACATGATGCAGATCCCTTTTTCAAGACTACGAACATACATCACCGGTAAAACGCTTGCGTAATGAAAAAAATCCGGATCCAATTGAGCCTGGTCAGCCTGCAGATCAAGACCACGAATTCCCCAACGTTCCGATAGTCTTCTGTGGAATATGTTCCGGCTGCCGCTGGGAAAGGACAGATAAATTGCGCCCTGATTTTTTAAGCGGTTTATATAATTGCGCACGGAAAGAATTCTAGAAGATATGGTGGGCGGTAATAAGTAATTTTTTTGAAATTCGAGTGAGGGGCGAATCCCTTCCTGAAAATGAATCACATTGGATATATTGACGATGGAAACCAAAATTAAAGCGATAAAGAAAAATCCTTTTCGTTGTTTGATGGCCTGATCTAAAAGAAGCCCTAAGATCAGCGCCAAGAAAACAGTTTCCGGATAACTGTAATAATGACTGAAGAACAGAAGACTCGGGAACGTGGCATGGGCCGGCATAATATAAGGATGGATCCCGTAGGTGTGAGGTAGCATCAACGCTTTCAGAAAGAGAATAACGCTAATCCCAATTATTACGATCAGAGTATTTCTCGGTTGTTTGGTTTTTAGAATGATATAGAACAAAACCATACTTGACAGCACGGATAGTTTTCCCCAGAGTGTCCAATCCCAGTAACCCAGGTTTCTTCTGAGAAAATATTTTGAGAATGATTCTGTAATGTCTCGAAGATAGTTTGTCTGTTTTAAAAAGATGATCAGCTGATGAAGATGTTCACAAATATATCCTTGAGGAATATATCCGTTATATCTCTGGAATAAGGCAAGGATCACAAGGAGTATCGTTGTAAAAAGCACAAGGAGGGATATCAAGAAATTGATCGCGCGGGAGTTTAATAAAATACCCGGCGTATTTCGTATTGCTAAAAATATCAAAAGAATCGGCAGGATAAAGAATGCAATTTCATCCGTGAAGAAACACAGAAGAGTGGTTGCCAGAATGGCCCGTTGATATCCTGATGAATTCATCTTTGCGGTTTTTTCATGTTTGATCACAAGAAGCCATATCAGGAGAAAAAGAGTCATAACCAGAATTTTGGGAATGATAAAAGGAAATAATAGAGTTGAGAGAGCGTTTCCGGCATTCAGCAGCAATAAACTGGCTACAATCGCCGTCGGAACATTGAGAGTTAAATAAAAAATAAGACGGCCTAAAAGGATCACATTGATCAGATGAAAAAGAATCCCGGTGCAATTGGCAAACGAATTGATTTCGAGGAATTGCCAGATCTTGAAAAAAAACATATCGATAAAATACGAAAATTGACGCGTACGAAACCCGGCGTCTAAATGATTCACGGAAAGGAAAATTTTTCTTAAATCGTATTGATTAAATCCTGAATGGAGCCCAAAAGGGTGTTGGGCATCAAGGTCGAGAGACCAGAAAAACTTGAAATACGTTACTTCGCTTTCCTGGTAGAGTATTGGGACCAGATTCACAGACACAAACAAGACTAGATTGAAAGTTAAGAACAAAAAAATCAATAAGGCAATCCATCGCTTGTTCAGTGTATTTTTCAGACGAGTAATAAGATCGGTAGGCATGGTTGAATTAAGGAAAAATAAATTTTATTTTGATAGAGTTTTCATCAGGCAGCAATAAAATATATTTGTTAAAAATTTATTATACCTGAACAATAGGGAACATTTTCATTTTATCTCATTTTTACAAGATAGAAAAGAATTCAACCATCGTGTTGGTTTTTAGGTGATGAGGGAGGCTTTAAAAATAATGTCCACGAGCCACCGTAAGATTGTCATTCGGGAACGCGAAAACCTTTTTCCTTTGCTCGTGAATGCTTTTATCGCCAGCGCCAAGGAAGCCATTGAACGCGATAAGTTGTTTACCGTAGCGCTTTCCGGCGGTAGGACACCGGTTCCATTTTTTCAACAACTGGCTGAGATTGAGGAAGACATCTGGCTCAAGACGCATATTTTTTTGGTGGATGAACGTTTTGTTCCCTGGAACGATCAAGAGAGCAATTATCGTCTTATGAATGAACATCTGATTGACCATCTTCCCATCCCCAGAGATCAGATCCATCCGATTGCAACCGATTTTTCATCGCTCCAGGAGGGAGCCCAGGCGTATGAACGGGATTTAAGAAAATTTTTTAGAAAAATTCCGGGGCTGTTCCCTTCCTTTGATTTTATTCTTTTGGGGATAGGTGAGGATGGGCACACCGCTTCCTTGTTTTCCGGTACTCCCGCGTTGGCCCGGGACAACGATTGGGTGGTCACAACCGATTCCGCTGCGTTGAAGCAAAAAAGGATCAGTTTTTCTTTGCCGTTAATCAATGCAGGAAGAAAGGTTTTTTTCCTGGTGACCGGACCATCCAAGAGCCAGATTGTTTTTGAAATTTTAAAAAACGAACAATGCCGTTTGCCTGCCGCGTTGGTCAAACCGCAACCCGGGATGTTGTATTTTTTTTTGGATCAGGACGCGATCTCTTGGAAAACTTCATAATCACCTTAAGAGTCCTCATGGGGTCCGTTTTTTTGAATATATATAGAGGTAAGCGGATCAGATGAAAAAAAACGATTTATCCTTCGCATTGAATTAAATTATTATTTATAATAGAAACGTTTTTAATCCAAGCGTTTCAGGATTTAAGGAATAGCTCATCGTGAAGAAAAATTTTATTTATTTTTTTGTGGTCTTGCTTTTCGCGGGATTAATCTTTTCGGGATGTGAACGAAAAGAGGAACAGTCCGTTTGGGTGACTGAAGAAAGTGCTCCCGTTGCCCCTCCGGCGCAAGCCAAACTTCAGGCTCCGCTTCCGGTCAGCCAGGTGGTCCAACAATATCTAGCCAGTCTGCCTCAATGCAAAGATCAGGGATTATTAAATAAACAAGACTGCGCAGCATGTATCAAAAATCCGAATGCCGAATGCGTTGTGGCTTCTCGTTCCCCCGAGGCGGTTCAATGTTATGAGTGCGTCGAAAGACCCAGGACCTGCGCGGATATCAAGAAACTCGAAAAGCGAGACTGCCATTTATGTACCGAGGTGCCGAACGCCGAGTGCGTGCCGACCAGCCAAAGCGTTAACGGTCAGACCTGTTATTCCTGCGTGCAGCAGCCGAAACAGGAGTGTCTGGAATTTGGATTACTGACGTATAAAGAATGTAAACCGTGTTTTGATCATGAGGCCGTTGATTGTATCCCGGCGAAGCAAACGCTGACGGGAGAGCAATGTTATCAATGCGTGGATAATCCTCAGGAATGTTCGGACTTGGGATTGTTAACGAAAACGGAATGCAAAGCCTGCTCAGCGGATAAAACCAAACAATGTGAAAAAATCATTACCACCCAGAAAGGCCATGCCTGTTATCAGTGTGTCAATAAACCACAGGAGTGCCAAGATATTGGACAGCTCGATAAAGGATCCTGTTTTTCCTGTTCGATCAATCCGCAAAAGGAATGTTTGATCGGGAAGAAGACTAATCAGAATGAACAATGTTATGAATGTGTTGATGCCCCGCAGAAATGTCAGGATTTGGGATTAATTGACTTTCAGGCCTGCCAGAAATGTTCCGACCATCCTTCCTCTGAATGTCACAAGGACCAAAAAACAGAACAAGGTTTGCCGTGTTTTTCCTGTCAGCCGGTATTGCAAGAATGTCAGGATTTTGATCTTCTCGATGCAGAAGGATGCATATCTTGTGATTCCGATCCGCATAAGGAATGTGTTATGGATCGGAAGACTAAGGATGGCAAACAATGTTTTCTTTGTCATGATAAACCGCAAACGTGTGCGGATCTGAATTTATTGGAAGACGCCGACTGCGTCCAATGTCAATCCGATCCCAAGAAGCAATGCGTCCCGGATCAAAAGACGAAAGAAGGCCGGCCGTGTTTTCATTGTGAAGACAAACCGCAGGAATGTGCGGAGTTAAATCTGATTGATGAGCGTGGATGTGCGCAATGCGTTGGCGATCCGAAAAAGGAATGTGTCGCTGGAGAAAAGACCAAAGAAGGGAAACAATGTTTTAGCTGTCAGGACAAACCGCAAACCTGCGGTGAATTGAATTTATTGGAAGAGACCGACTGCGCCCAATGTCAGTCTGAGCCCAAGAAGCAATGCGTCCCGGATCAAAAGACGAAAGAAGGCCGGCCGTGTTTTCATTGTGAAGACAAACCGCAAACCTGCGTCGATTTAAATTTATTGGAAGACGCCGATTGCACTCCGTGTCAATCCGATCCGAAGAAACAATGTGTTCCGGTCCAAAAGACGAAAGAAGGACGGGTGTGTTTTCGTTGCGAGGATAAACCCCAGGAGTGTTTGGATTTAGGGTTAATCGACGGTAACGAATGCCAGACCTGCGAAGCGGACGCAAAGAAAAAGTGTATCCTTGCCGATAAAACTAATGGGGGAAAACAATGTTTCCTCTGTCAGGACAAACCACAGGAGTGTTCGGATCTGGGACTTTTAGGCGAAGAAGGTTGTCAGGTTTGCAAGAAAAATTCGAACACTGAGTGCGTTGCCTCCGCCAAGACGAAAGAAGGACGGGATTGTTATGAATGCCGGGAAAAAATTCAGCAATGCCGTGATCTTGGTCTGCTTGCGCAGGATGAATGTTCCGCTTGTCAGTCAGATCCCAAAAAGGAATGTGTCATCGATCAGAAAACAAAACAAGGTGAACAATGCTTCAGCTGCAAAGACAAGCCGCAGCAATGCTCGGAGTTAAATTTATTGGACGGAGCCGAGTGCCCGAACTGCGAGGCAGATCCCAAAAAACTTTGCCAGGAACAACAAAAGACCAAAGAAGGCCGCCCGTGTTATTCCTGTGTTGATAAACCACAGACATGCAAAGACCTTAACCTGTTAAGTTCTTTCGAATGTTCCGCTTGTGCGAAAGATCCTCAGAAAGAATGTTTGGAGAGCGGTAAAACAAAAGAAGGCGAATCGTGTTTCAATTGTGTTGTCCGGGAACAAAAATGTCAGGAATTTGGGTTACTCGATGAAACGAGCTGTCAGAGTTGTAACAGCAATCCTAAAACAGAATGTATTCTGGACCGGCAGACCCAAGAGGGAAAACCGTGTTATCAATGCGTGCCGCGGGCCGAACAATGCCAGGATTTGGGATTGATCACCAAGGAACAATGCGATGCCTGTAATCAGAATCCGAAATCGTATTGTGAATTAGCCTCAAAAACCAAAGAGGGTAAACAATGCTATGTGTGCAAAGAGAAGACTACGGCCTGTGCGAGTCTGGGATTATTGAACACCCTGGAGTGCAAATATAAATGCACGAATTGTGTCGAAGCTAAAAAAGCAGATAATGGGGAGCAATGTTTCCGTTGTGACATGCCTCAGGCCCAACCTGCTTGTATAGAGGAAGGATACCAACAAAATTGTTCTTCTTGTAAAGAAGGAGAGACCTGTAAGAAAATCGGGGTTATATTGTTTTATCCTTCCAAGGAGAAAGAACAGCTTGACTGTTACAGCTGCATGCCGAATCGTTAAAGAGCTTGTTTAGAGAACAGGCTTTAAAAAAGAATTTGACTTGTTAGGGATTTATGCCATATATTAGTGTAGAAATGGCTAGGGAATTATGAAAAAATACTGTTTAAATACCATTATTTCCATCGTGATTTTGACATTAGCTGGTGCGACTGTATTTTGCTGCAATTTTTCATTAGTAAAATCCGCAGAAGCAAGTTCTCTTGATTCTTTAAAAGGAAAAATTGCCGGTGCCAAACTGAGTTGTCATTGTCCGACCGCAAAAGGAAATGCCGCATCGAAGAGCAATGTTCATTGCTGTAATAATAAATTACAGGCGGAAAATTCCGAA
>JAHFFY010000012.1:12493-45470 GCA_023247705.1 Candidatus Omnitrophota bacterium
AATTCATTTAATATCCGGCCGATTGCTGCCGCTTTGACATTGATGAACGCTTGGACCCAGCAACTTTTGAGTCTCAACGATCATTTTCATTTCGCCTCGCTTTATGGTCCATCCGGACCGACTGCAAGTTCACCGTTTTATATTCATTTCTGCAACTTTCGTATTTAATCCTTGGTTGGAAATATTTAATTTCCTTTGTCCCGGAGGAAGTGCGCTTATTTTAAACCAAGGAGTGATGTATGAAAGTCAAAAATATTATTTTAATTGTCATAGTGCTTTTAGCGGTTTTAGTGGGATGGAGACTGCTTAAGAATTATTCCTCGTCCTCGGTGCATACGAAGCAGGATGAAATTTATTATTGTCCCATGCATCCCAAGTATACCAGCGATCATCCGGGGACTTGTCCGATTTGTAGCATGAAGTTGGTCAAAATGAGTTCTCCTCAGATGACATCCCAGCCCATGGTTTCGCAAAAGAAAATTCTCTATTGGACCGATCCGATGATTCCTGGTTACAAAGCGGGCGGGCCGGGCAAATCGCCGATGGGGATGGATTTAATTCCGGTCTATGAAGAACAGAACATGCAAACAGAGACTGCTTTGGCGGGATATGCATCGATTTCTTTGGATGCCAAAAAGCAACAGCTCATTGGAATCAAGACCGCCTCCGTGATGAAGCACCCCATGGTCAAAACAATTCGCGTTTACGGATATGTGGCTCATGACCTGGAATTGTATGATGCGCAATTGGAGTACATTGATGCCTGGCGCGCTTATTATGCCTATTTTGTCCGTCGGCCCGTCAAGGAAAGCTACCGGCCGGACTGGTGGAAATATTATGTGACGTCCCCTTCGGAAGGACGATGGCACAGTGATGAAAAGCGCAAGGCCCAGCAAAGGCTGGTCAAAGCAGAATATAAATTACGGCACATGGGTTTAAACGATACCCAGCTGGATCAGCTGCGTCAGATCAAGTATGGCCAGCCATGGGTTCAACCGGATTTATTGTTTTTTCACGAAGGGCATCCGGCTTGGGTTTATGCACAGATTCAGGAGAGCGATCTGGGATATATTGATGTCGGACAAAAAGCAATTGTCACGATTCCGGCGTATAGAGAAACCATTGAAGGCGTTGTTCGTAATATTTCGCAAATGGTCGACCCTCATACCCGCACCATACAGGTCCGTGTTGAGCTTCCGGAATACAAAGGAGACTTAAGCATCAATATGTTTGCCAATGTGGATATGCCCGTCGAGATGGATACAGCGCTTGTGATTTCGCGTGAAGCGGTCATGGACACAGGATTAGATAAAATCGCTTTTGTCAGTACGCAAAACGGCCATTTCGAACCGCGGCGTATTCAAACTGGTTTTGAAAGTGATGGGATGGTCGAGATCAAATCCGGATTAAAAGAAGGCGACTTGATTGTTGTGTCCGGTAATTTTCTCTTGGATTCGGAAAGCCGTTTACAGGGCTCATTGGCCGGAGGGCAGAATCATGATTGAAAAAATCATTGATGCCTGCGCCCGTCAGAAATTTTTAGTCGGGATTTTTGTGACTGCAACGATCATCGCCGCAATCTGGACGGCCAAAAATATTCCGCTGGATGCCATTCCGGATTTATCCGACACGCAGGTGATCATTTATTCCCGTTGGGACCGCAGTCCGGATTTGGTGGAAGATCAAGTGACTTATCCGATTGTGTCTTCACTCTTGGGTGTTCCGGGTGTCAAAGCTGTTCGTGGGTTTTCGGATTTCGGGTTCTCTTATGTCTATGTCATTTTTAAAGACGGAACGGATTTGTATTGGGCACGAAGCCGTGTCCTGGAGTATTTAAGTAAGATTACAGCCCGGTTACCCGAGGGGGTTAAAACCGAATTAGGTCCGGACGCAACCGGGGTCGGTTGGGTTTTGCAATACGCTTTGGTCGATAAGAGCGGCCGGCATGATTTAGCCGAGTTGCGCAGCTTTCAGGATTGGCATTTGCGTTATTGGCTTCAGTCAGTGCCGGGCGTTGCGGAGGTGGCTTCGCTCGGGGGATTTGTAAAACAGTATCAAATTACCGTCGATCCGCGTAAATTGTTAGCCTATAACATCCCGATCACGAAAGTGACCGAAGCCGTTCGCCAAGGCAATGAGGAATCCGGTGGGCGACTGGTTGAATTGACCGGGGCGGAATACATGATCCGCGGGCATGGCTACGCGAAATCGATCGAAGATTTTGAAGAAATTGTTCTGTCTTCAGACTCCAACGGGACTCCGGTTGTCCTTAAGAATGTGGCGAAGGTTGCGCTGGGTGGCGATCTGCGTCGCGGGATTCTGGATTTAAACGGTGAGGGGGATGTTGTGGGCGGCACGATTGTGATGCGTCAGGGAGAAAATGCCTTAAGGGTCATTGAAGCCGTTAAATCAAAATTTAAAGAGATTTCCTCGTCTCTGCCCGAAGGCGTCATGATCGACATCACCTATGACCGGTCGGATTTGATCTTGAGGGCGATCGGTCATCTCAAGAAACAGCTGGTCGAAGAAATACTCATTGTCAGTTTGGTCATCCTGTTATTTCTCTGGCATTTTCCGTCGGCCATCATCCCGATCGCAACGATTCCGGTGGCGGTTTTATTGGCGTTTATTCCCTTGTTTGGAATGAAGTTAACTTCAAACATCATGTCGCTGGCCGGAATCGCCATCTCCATTGGCGTTTTGGTGGATGGGGCGATTGTGCAGATGGAAAATGTGTATAAACGTCTGGAAGAGTGGGAGGCAAGCGGCCGTCGCGAACCATCGCACGATGTGATTTTAAAGGCGATCAAGGAAGTCGCGCCGTCGGTCTTTTTTGCGTTGTTGGTGATCGCCGTTTCTTTTTTACCGATCTTCACTCTGATTGATCAGGAAGGGCGTTTGTTTAAACCCCTGGCCTGGTCCAAGACATTTGCGATGGCGATCGCGGCTGTTTTGGTCGTGACATTAAATCCGGCGATTCGTTTGATGTTTGTACGCACTGATCCTTTTACCCGGGGGCCGCGTTGGTTGATGAAGATGATGAATGTTTTATTGATCGGTCGTTATTACCCGGAAGAAAAACATCCGATCAGCCGGGTCTTGTTTCGCTTGTACGAGCCGGTTTGCCGGTTTGTTCTTCAGCATGCGACTGCGACGATCCTTGCCGCGTTGCTTTTGATGGCCAGTGTTGTTCCTGTTTTTTTAAAATTGGGTTCGGAATTTATGCCGCCGTTGTGGGAAGGGCAAATTTTATATATGCCGATCACGATGCCGGGGATTTCTTTAACCGAAGCCCAGAAATTATTGCAGACTCAGGATAAGATCCTGAAAAGTTTTCCGGAAGTCGACAAGATTTTTGGCAAGGCCGGGCGCATTGAAAGTGCGACGGATCCAGCGCCGTTTTCCATGATGGAAACGGTTGTGTTGTTGAAACCGGAAAAAGAATGGCGCACGGTCGATGGCCGCCCGATGCGCCATGAAGAGCTGATCGATCAAATGGATCAGGCATTAAAGATCCCGGGAACAACTAACGCCTGGACCATGCCGATCAAAAATCGCATCGATATGCTTTCAACGGGCATGCGCACCCCGGTCGGGATTAAAGTGCTCGGCAGTGATTTTAAAGAGATCGATCGAATCGGGATGGAATTAGAAACGTTGTTGCAAGATATTCCCGGGACCCGCAGTGTTTTTGCTGAACGCACACAAGGAGGATATTTCTTGGATTTTGATCTCAAAAGGGATCAGCTGGCGCGATACGGATTATCGATCGCTGACGCCCAAATGACCATTCAATCGGCCATCGGCGGAGAAAATATTACAACGACCGTGGAAGGCCGCGAACGGTATAACGTCAATGTTCGTTATCCACGCGAACTGCGAGACGATGTGGATGAATTGGGTCGGGTGCTTATCGCGACCCCGTCCGGGGCACAGATCCCAATCTCAGCGGTCGCCAATATTGTTTTGCGCACGGGCCCGTCCATGATCCGTAATGAAAACGGGATGCTGACCGGTTATGTCTATGTGGATGTGGCGGGTCGGGACATCGGGACTTACATTCATGAAGCCAAGGAGAAAGCCTCGAACCTTAAACTTCCGGAAGGATATAGCCTCATTTGGAGCGGTCAGTATGAGAATATGTTGCGTGTCCGGGAGCGTCTTAAAACGATTGTGCCGTTGACCATTTTCATTATTGCGTTGTTGCTTTATTTCAATACTCAATCCTGGATCAAGACGAGTATTGTGATGTTAGCGGTGCCGTTTTCGTTGGTGGGGGCTTTCTGGCTGTTGTGGATTTTGAAATATAATTTGTCCATCGCGGTGTGGGTCGGCATGATCGCTTTGATGGGGCTGGACGCGGAAACGGGTGTGTTGATGCTGCTTTTTCTGGATCTGTCCTTCCAGGATGCCGTCCGTCAAAATCGGATGAAATCAAGCAACGATTTACGCGAGGCGATCGTCCACGGGGCTGTCCGACGGGTGAGGCCAAAGATGATGACCGTCCTGGCCGCTTTATTCGGTTTGCTACCGATTATGTTTTCGCATGGAACCGGCGCGGACATGATGAAACGGATTGCCGCCCCGATGGTAGGGGGCTTGATCAGTTCTTTTGCCTTGGAGCTGTTGGTTTATCCGGTGATTTTTTATCTTTGGAAATCGCGGTTTGAATTGAGCGGGAAGTTAGCTCACGAATAATCATTTCTTACCTGGGATGCTCGGGCCTAGATTCTGGTACTTTGTCAAACTAGTTTTTAATAGTTGATCCCGCTATATTTTGAAGGAAATCAACTATTAAAAACAAAATTGACAAAGTATGAGTGGCTCTTGCGAAAGAGATTGTTATGAGAAAACGTTTTCTTTCCCTCGGGGACCTTCCTTGAATTCATATAGTATTTATATTATACTCTTAGTGTATTTACTTAAGATCCAATAATATTTCTTCTTATGATTTTTTATCTTACTAGACATAAAGATCATCTTTCCTTTAAAATAATCCATCTTATTATTATTTTTGCTTTTTTCTTTTCTTTTATCCCCACCTTTCCCGTTTCCAGGAGTTATGCTCAAGCTGTTCCAGTCCTTCCTCCTCCCGGAGTCATGGTCCCTCTGACGAGTGATTATGATCCGCCTATTTTGCTGGGACTAAAAATCTATCCCGAAAACGCGCTTAAGTTTGATTTTATCGTGGATAGAGGAGAGGATCGTTTGGAGGGAGAGATCTTCAAAGATGCTTCGCAGAAACTCATTAAATTTTTTTTAGCGGCCTTGACTGTCCCCGAGGAGGATTTGTGGGTCAACCTGTCTCCTTATGAGGGGGACAAGATTATTCCTGGGAAATTCGGCATGACCGAGATGGGACGTGATCTTTTAGCCCAGGATTATATCTTGAAACAATTGACGGCCTCTTTAATGTATCCGCAACAAGGTTTAGGAAAAGCCTTTTGGGATAAAGTTTACCAAAAAGCGAAAGAGCTTTACGGCACGACGAACATCCCGATCAACACCTTCAACAAAGTTTGGATCGTTCCGGATAAAGCGGTTGTTTACGAAAACGGCAATACCGCTCTGGTGATTGAGAGTCATTTAAAGGTTTTGCTGGAAGAGGATTATCTGGCGCTCAAACATAATATGTCTAATGAGGAGATGGGAACGAATAAATTAGACGAAGATGAAGTCAAAACCCTGAGTAATATCTCCTCGGAGGTAGTCAAGGAAGTGATCCTCCCGGCGATTGAGAAAGAAATCAATGAAGGAAAAAATTTCGCGTTGTTAAGACAGATCTATCACTCGATTATTCTGGCGTCCTGGTATAAGGAGGTTTTACAGGAGAGTTTTTTGGGAAAACTCTATATCGATAAGAATAAGATTAAAGGCATTAAGGTGGATGATGAGCAGATTAAACAAAAAATTTATGAACAATATCTGGAGGCCTTTAAGAAAGGGGTCTTTAATTTTGTCAGGGAGGATTATGAGCAAGAATCCCATGAGACGATTCAGCGAACATATTTTTCTGGTGGAACCTCCTTTCAAGGATTAAGAACATCCACCGATGGAAGTCCGGTCATTTTAAAACGCGTTCAAGGCGATGAAAGCATTGTCCCGGTCCGTGTCCACAATGTGATTGAAGGAAGGGCGAATCTGGTGACGACGAATATTAATACGGAACGCCCACCAAACGAACAGAAAGTCGTTGCGACCTCTGTTTTGGTCATTCCGGGATGGAAAAAGATCGCCGTTGAGGCCAGGACCGTGGGGGAAGCGATGACGGCGCTGACAAAACAATTGACTGATGAGAAGATCTTTGAGGGGGGAAAAATTGTTAAGGATGCTGAGATTATCCTGGCTAACCGCACGGGCCGTACGACGAGTATCAATCCCACTGATTGGGATACGGTTAGTTTGGAAGAAGGGGATCAGTTGACGATCCTGACGAATACTGGAAACTTTTTGGCGCCGCGAGGTGAGTCGGTTGACGATAATGCGTCGTTTGAAGCATTCGGACATCCGGATCAAGCGATGTTAACAAAAATTCCTGTGGTCACGGGGAGCTTACAAAAATCTTTACTGGAAGTTTCTTTGTCGCTTGCGGAAACAAAGAGAGTTACGGATATAGAAAATACTCTAGCGCAGATCAGGAGCGAACAGAGTTTTCCATCTGCGCAAGTAGAAGCGTTTGTCCAAGAATTATATGGGATCGGAGATCGTGTGATTCCGTACTTGATTAGATCACTGAATAATACGACTTCCATTAACTCCGATATAAAGAAGTACGATACCGTTGAGCTGGCTTCCTATAATCTTAAGAATGTCATCTTCGCAAAAGCGATTCAACGTTTTGGCTCAACGGCTGTTCCCTACTTGCAGGCGGCCATCTTGGAGAAATCGAAAAGCTATCAATCCAAAAAAGGTGTATTGATCGAACTCTTATCAGATGTGAATGACCCGAGGGTCGGCCCGTTGATTAGAAAAGTGGGCTATTCTAATCCTAAATCCATTGAGGCGTTAGGACGATTAAATTTGCGTGATGAAATTCCGAAATTAAGGGCGTTATTGAATTTAAAAATTGATTATAAAATTCCTCGTATTGGAGAGTATCGGAACCAAAAAAATTTTGAACAGATTATTGCCGCGATTAAAGCGTTATCTTTAATGCAGGATGAGGGATCGGTGGACGATATCATTCGTCTTTTTCGATCGCTCTCGCAAGACTGGAAGAAATTTCAGGTTTTGGAGGCGATCCAAGGTTTTGCGCATTCGCAGTATCTTCCTTTACTGAGAGAGTATGCGCAGAGAGAAGAGGCTCCTTTAGAAGAACAGGGACAAGAGCCCTCGACGGCACCCTATTACGTTGCCAAGCTTAAGCAGACGGCCGTCATAGCGCTTGTTTTCTATGGGACGGACGAAAGTTTGGACATCTTGATGTCGTATATTCCTAAATTAGAGCGGTATCCGCGCGGATTTGTCGATGATCTCTTGGTTTCTTTGTCTGCACAGCTACAGTTTGACGTCATTGTTAAGCTCCTCGATCGAATGACACCCCAAGACGGAATGAGACATTATCATGAATATCTGTTAGACCATTTAGGAAGACTCGCCCAGAGCCAAAATCAAAAAGACGCTTTGGATTATTTACATATGATCGTTGATGCCCGCGATGTTCTTGCTCAATTATTGCAGGCCCATGGCGATCTTGAATCAAGAACGGACGCATCAAGAAGCGTTGCCTTTAGCGATCAAGAGGAGCAGAATTGGATCTCCTTACAAACCGAGATGCTGGGTTATCTCCAATCGTTAAGCGAAACCGATCCCAAAGCGGCCCAGGTTTACACCCATGTTCAGAATTACCGTCGGCAACTTGAACGGTTGAAGGACAAAGGCAATAATTATGCCCAACACCAATATACTTATTTTAATCTCTTAGAATATCTGAAAGATTGGAAAGGGCTTCATGATCCGGCGGTCCAGGTCTTGAGCGATCTGACTCATCCGGATAATCTGGATTTCTTAAACCGTTGGGCCATGGACAGAACCCAGGACTATAATACGCGCCGGGGTGCCTTTAACGCGATCCCCAAGACCGGAACGGATGGACAAAGAAGACTGCAGGCGCTCTATCAATCCGCACAGGATCCGATGACCTTATTGGCGATGATGCCGGCTTTATTTTCTATCCCTGGATATTCTTCCGGGGAGGTAGACGATTTGCTTAGAAGATTGGCGGATATCCATGGGGAGATTCCCAGTCAGGATTTAACGTTGGAGCTGCCAGGGAAGAGATATATTTATACGCTGGATGATTTATTCCTCGATACATTGGAGACCGCTTTGCCGTTATATACCCATCAGATCATCAGGTTTCTCATCAACAATGTTCCTGGTGGGAGTCGCCGTGAGGGCTTTCGTCGAAAAAGCGCAACAGCAGAACGATTTTATAACAATTTCGTTTTAGAAACCGGAAAGCTCTTGAGCGAAAATCGTTTTAATGCCACGGAACCGATTTTGGACGCCATATCGAGTATGTTAAATGACGACGACAAGAAAGAATTTCTGCGGCAAATTATTGATCGATCCGAGAGTTTTACGATTAAGCGGCAGGCTCTGGAGAGGCTGATTCCGATTGTGCCTAAGGAGGAATCGGCATGGTTATATGAATATATCCGGAAGATCATCACTTATTATAAAATTTCTCCTCTCAATCCGGATTTTAATCAGGAAGAACGCCAGTTTTTCAGAAGAGTTGCTGTTGCGGCTTTACCGCGATTTAAAGGGTCGTATCGGCTTTCGGTGGCGTTATTCAAAGATGAGCTGGAACATCCCATCGTTCGGGAAGCCGCTCGAAGAAATTTGCAAAAATATGCCGGAACATATAAAGAGTCACAGGAGATCAGTTTTGACGACCATCATAATGAAATAGAAGGATACAGAACATTTCAAGAAGAGATCAAATTGAAGAATCAACCAATATTAAAACGGATTCAAGCAGGGATTCAGGAGGTGCGTCGGGATATTGCAGCCCTCTATCTGGAGATCAGGTCGCGTTATATCCTCAAGCACGCTTTGCCTATTGCGGACCAGAAGTCATCTTTTTACGCTTTTCTCGAGGGGTTCTTAAATACCCCGGATAAAGAAGCTCCGGACTTAAACGCGGGGGCGACGCCATCACCGCTGACCAGCACGGTCAGTTTGGACCGGGGAGGCCCCGTCCTGGACATCGATCCCCAACACGCCCCGACGCCCCGTCTTGCGCCGGAACAGGATAATAGTTTTATTCAGGTCTTATCGGATAAAACCGAAAAAAGCAAAGAAGAAATCCAAATGGAGGCTGATGATTTTGTTTTGAAAGAGCATTACAAGATGATGACGATTAATGGATTCATCGACCGGGAAGACGGTCCGCAGGCGGAGGTGCTCTACCGGATTTTTGATCGCGTTGTCGAAGCCTATAATAAACATGCAACGTTTTTAAATAAGCCGGCCTTCCGCGGGAAATTTTTTATTGTCGATTCCCCAATGGTGAAGGCCTTTGCCTTTGCCGAGCACGATGATTTTTATGTTCATTTAGGACTCATTCGTGAGTTGGCTCATTTCAGTAAATTATACAATGTGCCGTTTAGCGAAGACCTGGTTGCCGCGATCTTTTCCCATGAATTAACGCATGTGTTGCAAAATACGGCTTTCGAAGGGATTTCATTTTCTGACCTTCAGGACAATAAAGCCTTGGCGAGCGAAGTCTTTGATTTAAAACGTCAGGCTGAATATAACGCGGATGAGGGGGCGATTATTTTATTAAGTTTCGCCGGATACGCACCGGAAACAGTTTTAACCGCATTACAGTTTTTACGAACGATTACCAGGGAGACGACCGCCGAGAGCGCGGTTGAGACTCATCCGCACCCTAAAGAGCGCATCAGCCATATCGAAAATTTGATTGAGAATGAATCCCGTGTGCTGGCGGATTGGAAGGAAGAGACGACCCCACTCGATGCGAACATGTTTCTTAACTGGAATCCAGGTCATGTCGGTTCCAACGTCAGCCAGATTCATTCGCTGGATGATGTCATCACTCAACTCAATTCCGCCAAGACCATTCAGGAAGTGATGGAATTAACCAAGATCGCCCGTTACCTTGAGTCTCGTCTCTATGCTTTGAAATTGGCCGAGAGCGATGATGCCAAGGAAAGTTTAGCCCGGGAGCTTTACATGGATAGTGTTTTGGATGTGATGAAGGCGGTCATCGACCGCAAGCGCCAACAATCCAGGGAAGAACCACAACATTCCTTGAAGTTGGCAAGTCCCGAAGGACGACTGGTGATGCGCTTAACCGCCAAGGAAACTTCCCTGCCGGATGCAGATGAGGAATTTTATGTCAAACTGGAAAATGAATTTCTGCAGAATGTGGGCCTGGAAAGTTACCTTACGCAATTTGGCAAGCGGGTTGCCACGATCCGGCAGTCGGTGCGTCTCTCGGAACTTGATGCGGCGGATAAGATGTCGTTGCTCACTTTGATTGATCGGATTTATCTGCAGGGTCTGACTGGTTTTAAAGAAAAGATTGACGCAGGATCTCTTGCGGCGTTCGTTGATTCGCCTCCTGAACAACAAACTGATTTTGAAAACATCATCGCAGCGATCGCCGATCGCGATGAGATGGGCGCTCTGGATCAATTGCTCGCGCATCCATTTTCCCTTTATATGGTTTACGGGCAAACGGCGCTGGATGAGACGATGGACATTAAAACTTATCTCAAATCTCCGGTCGCGGGCGCGACCCTTTCCCGGACCGGCATTGATTTTACGAAAATCGATTTGGATCAGTTACATCTTGAACGGTCGGATTCAGGATTTTATGACAAAGATCTACGTTTATTACCGTTGACTACACGAGAAGAGAGAGCGGGGTTGATTCAATCTCTGGTGATCGACCATGTCCTTCAGGTTGCCCGCGTCAATGATAATTGGCAGAAGCACGCGCCAAGTTCCTGGGCCGGAAAGTTGTATCCCATTTCCCGGGATCTTCAGGACGCGATTTATAACGCAACCTTAAGAACGGCGCCGGCCGTCCCCAAAGAGATTATAGAGGCACGGGAACAATTTTTGACCCAGCAAGAGGATCAATTTAGAGAAGAAGGGATCGGGCAACCAATCTTTAAAGAGCGGGCAACTTCCTATGACGACCAATTAAAAAGGGCCCTGGCTTTATATCTTTCCGGTCATGAGGATTTCCGGGACGAAACGAAGGATGGAATGATCCAGGAAGATTTAAAGGATTACCTCAGATCGACCGTTGTCACCGAATCGGAGCAGATTTTCTCGGACGTTTTCACCACGGAATACCAGATCAATCAAAAAAGAAATTTCAGGGATGTTTTGGGATTTCTTGATTATGATTCTTATGATCGCCCTCGCTTTCTGAATTATCGATACCTTGAATTGCAGGATAAGACTGACAGTGTTCTCTTTTATTTGTCTTCTCATATCAGTGATTCCGATCCTTGGGCACAGAGAAAATCTTACATCCGTGCCGTGCTGGGAAATTTTTCTATCCACTTTCGGAAAAAGATTTTGGACGATTTAGCCTCGAGGCTTGGCTTCAGTCTCATCCTGACCTTGTTCGAGTTTCAGGAATTAACGGACGGTCTTATTTTTCCGTCGGATGCTTATGATATTGTCAAAAAATTTGCCGGAGGATACCTGCGAGGCGGGATAACAGGTATTAATCTCAAAGCGGACGCGGCTGACAAAGATATTCGTGTCTTCGAATGGTTAATCGATCATAAACCTAAATCCCTTCCGGCCTTGGATAAAGAATTCTTGTACAGTTATCTTTCCCTGCGTTTATATCAACTGCAATTGAAGATGCGCCAGGATTATGAACAAAGGACCGGGCAGGATTTTAATAATCTGTCGACCAGGGAAGTCCGGACCATGGCGAAGGCTTATCTTACTAAAGAATTTGTCTTTGATTTGATGAATAAATTATCCCGGGCAGGGGTGATCTCCTTCGAAGAAATCACCGGCCGGGATTTAAAAGTCTGGGGGGAAGAGAATGATTACGCCTTGGGTGTGTTGAAACGGGAGGATTACGATGCCATCAAGAAGGAGATTGAGGATTCGGATGATCCCAACAAAATGATGAAGATCGAGATCCCTTCTTCCGAAGTGCCTGTAGCGTTCTTCAATGCCCCGAGCCATATTTTAGATCAGGTCTTTTTTAGGATGATCTTTGATCTGGATTTGGAACAGTTGCAAGCATTGGCCAAGAATCAGACCCATGTGCGGGAAGAGATGGCCCTCAAACGAGGGAGGTTGGAAGAGCTCCCCCCAACAACTCCGGCTCAGGAATTGATCGACCATTTAATCATTCTGAAGATGTTAGACAAGGAGAATATTTACACTGTTCCTGTCTCCTCGGAGGATCTGGATTCTGTCTTTAAAGGAACGATGGTGTTCAGGAAAGGGAACGATTTTTCCAGAGGAGGAATTGCTATGACCGTCGACTCTGGATTTGTTCCATTCCTCCTTTGGCCGCAGGACAACAAGAGAGGGGCGTATTTAAGACAGGTTTTGATCGATCAATTTCAGCTTGATTCTTCTGATTCCCGGGTCAGGGCTAAAGCGTTTGAATTTTTTCAACGACTTAAAACAGGCGGTTTGATTGCGAAGAATTCAGACATGGACACCCTGTGGGTCGAAATCGCTAAAACAAGTATCGGATTATTGCTATTTGTCGTTTACGCGGACCTGATGGTAGACATGCAGATCCCCGAAGTCCAACCCCAAGCCCTCGATGCCACGGCGGATCCGCGGACCTATTTACAGGTTCTGGTTCAGGCGGTGGATGTCGTAGGGACCAAGGCGAATATTTTTAAACGTTTTGATCAAAGGATTTCTAATTTATTATCGTCGACCGATACCTTGGAAAGACGTCTGGCCATTTTGGAATATTTTCTACCGAAGGCAAATCTGTTTAGAGATGGGTTTATCGATTTGTGGGAAAGGCGGTTGGTCCCCGAGGTTGATCTCTCTGCTTTGGAGCGCCGGGAGATTGAACGGTATATTGAATTGCAGCGCAAGAAAGGACGACTCTCCGAATCCGATCAATACACCTTGTTTGAAACGATCGGCCTCATGACACCGTTTCAGTGGGGCAAGATCAAAGACGATGATGACGAAAAAAAAGAAAGAAAGAAAATTTTTAATGTCGCCACCGAGCGGGTTAAGGCGATCCTCGAATTTTACCGGTCGACGATTCCGCTCGTAGCTGATCCGCAAAGACAGTTGCGCATGGGGGCCACAGCGATCAGGATTTTCCGTCACGCGTATCCTAACGCCAGCTTTCAAGAGGAGCGCGAGGCGATTGAATCGTTTCTCCCTTTTGCCAGCGATTTACGGGATGAGGAACTCAATACCATGCTCTCTCGTCATGTCATTCCAAGTGAAACGGTGTCGACCGAGGATTTAACTCAAGTGCGGATGATGTATACCGCTTATCAATCCATGCAATATAACGAAGAAGTGACGAATGCCAATTACGCGGAGCAGATGATGAAAGCGATCCTGAGCATGGCCTCGCGGGAATCGAGAAAAGAAATTTTGTTCTGGATCCTTGATCCGGCGAGTTTCCCCAAGCCTAAACTGATTTATCAGCTGAAAGATAAATTTAATATCGATTTTGATGAGCTTCCTTATCATGTTTCTTTGATGCCCGAGACCTACCGGATGAAAACTTTGCAGGACATCTTTTTGGGGGAGAACGGTCTATTTGTTGATCAAGGGAAAGAAAATGGTTTTCTTGATCGGTTTCTGGATGATTTATTTGTCCAATTCTTTCCGTCGCCAGAATCGCAACAAAGAGGTTTCTTTTCCCGGAAGAGAGGGCAGCTTGATCCGGACGTTTACAAGATTGTGCGTAATGTGTTTCCGCAAATCATGAAAAAATATTCCGCCTCCAGACGAACTGCTATTACTATCTCTCTTTTACGTTACCATGATCGTCTGAGGAGTATGTCCGATGGAGAAAAACTCGCGATCCTGTTGTCTGCGTTGGGTCCCGTTGGCGTTAAGCTGGGGCAGATCCTTTCCGAACGAAAGAACATTATCCGCAGTGATTCTTTGCGTAGCGATTTGGGTAAACTGAAAAAGAGTGCGCCTCCCATTAGTAAACTGGCGGTCCTGGAGGTCTTGCTGCAAGCTGGTTTCAATCAGCGAGACGCCTCGGGCCAACCGATCGGTTATCAAATCCGGATCGGTAAACTTTTAGCAGCCGCTTCCATGAAACAAGTCCATGAAGGCTGGATTTTGATCGGCGATGAATGGAAAAGAGTTGTTATTAAGGTTTTAAGGCCAAGGATCGGACGGACGATCAATAACGATTTGAGTGTTTTAGTCGAGGTTTTGGATTATCTCCATCAAACCTATGGATATGGTGTCGAGCATATCGCCCGGACGGTCCGCCGGTGGATTAATACGGAAAGAGATTTTAGAAATGAGTCTAGCCATGTGGAGAAAATCAGAGAGGCTTTGCGCGATTTTCAATTATCTTTGCCCGCGGAAGAAAGAACAGATTTCAAAATCGATGATCCGATCGTCATCGTTGGTGATCAAATGACGGTCATGATTGAAGAGATGGTAACCGGTATGGAAGTGGGATCATTTTTAAAACCAAAATGGCTGAGAGGCTGGATGCAAGGAGACGGGTGGCGTACCAACCGTTCCGTCAACAAAGAGCTCAAAGCGCGTGGTTTTACGGAAAACCAAGCGAAGACCATCGCTGCTATATCAAAGTCGCGTTTCATCGATAAGCTTCGGAAGATGCATCTTTTTATGATGTCTAAGATCGGGCGTTTCCATGCTGATTTGCATAGTGACAATGTTATGTTGAATTCCGAAGGCGATCTTGATTTGATCGATCTGGGGCTTATCGGGGAATTCGCCCCTGAGCAATCGGAAGGGTTAAATAAAGTCCTTAAAGGTCTCTTGTTGCACGATCCCGCCATTGTGTTTGAAGGGATCAAGGATATTCATGTTTATTCTAACGATGTTCCGGTTGCACAGCGCCAGGCTCTTTCCCATCGGATCGACGCCGAACGCGCCGAAATCCAGAAAGAGCTGGCGGAGGTGTTTAGTTCTTATGATTTTAAAAACGTGTTAAAAAATTTCTTCTTTTTGCAAAGATTGAAAACGATTGATGATGAAATGAACGATATCCTGAATGTCGTCATTCAACGGAATTTTGACGGTAACGATGATTTTTCAACGGCGATTAAGGCCTTGACGACAAGCAGCTGGCTTTTTCCGATGGGTGTTTTTAGCGCGAAAAAGACATTGGACAGCGTGGCGGATGTCGTTGGCTTAAGCGCCGCTGAGAAATGGAAGGTCATGTTCATGCGCGGGTGGCCGGTCTTGAAAAATTCCGTTGATATCGCGCTAAAAAATTTAATTACGGATATAGCGACGATGGTCAACCGGTGGCTGGCCCCGATTGCCGCGGCGATTGCCGATTTGCAAAAGAAATTTAAATTATGGCGATTGACCCGGGAGATGATTGGTAATGTTTCGCTTTTATTGAGGGGGAACAAAAAACAAATAGTCGGACGTGAAACTCAAGAAAATGATGTTGTTGAGTTAGGCTTACCCAATGCCGTTGCAGTTAAAACCTTCCAATCGAAGGCCGGCTCTTTGTTATTGGGGAGAGTGGAGTTCTCCAATAATAACGAAACGAGTCTTAATGATATTCAGACTAATTTTTATCCAGAACAACTCGCGGCATTGGATGTTTCTGGAACATTGACATCCGAACAAAAAGTGATGTTCGAAGAATCCATTCAGATATATTTAAAAATCAACCTTTTGTTGGCGGCCAGTAAAGAATTTGGTTTGGATTTGGACAGACCTGATGAAGCACCTTCATCTTCTATCCGGAAAGAGAGATTTTTAGCGCAGGTCTATTCGCAGAGAGAATTCGGGCGGGTCTTGGAAGGACGTCAGCTCGTGGCGCGGATTCTTACCTCTCGCATCATGGCTCAAAAATATTTGGCCCAGCAAGAACAGGGGAGCGCTTCTTTTGCTTATCTGGATTTTTTAAGTCCGCAAAATCCGTTATTAAAAGATATCGCGGAACGGTGGGCTGATCTTTATCTCGCCTCGTTGGATGATCGTGACGCTTCCAACGGTTTTATGAAAAATGATGAAGGTCGTAATGCGCGTCGACGGACATTACTGATGACATTCGATCCAAGCCTTTCTCTGAGAGTAACGGGTTTTGGAGGCGTTACAGTGGAGGCGCAAATTCTGAAGGACCATTCGGGTGTTTTAACTCATGCGGTCCATAAAGTTGAGGAGGCTGGGCCTTTGCCATTACGTTATGCGAATGAGGCGATCCGTTGGCAATTGAAAATCGAAAAGGATGAAATGAAACCTGGAAAATATCGTCATGTCAGTGATCAAAAAACTATTGTCGCCGCTACCCGGACCGGATATACGCAAGAAGGGCGCTTCGAGTTGGATTTCATTAATGTTGAAGACAATCGGTTAATACATTTATCTTTAACCGAGAAAGAATTTGACCGTTTGACCGATACCGGGGAGGCGAATTCCGTATCCTCTGATTTATGGGAGGCTCAAACGGTGGAACTCCTGGGTTTCGAATCGGGGCAACCGAAAATTATTTTTCCTGAAATGAGAGATGCCGCCATGCTCAGAGATTTTCAACCTGAAAATTTAACCTTAGAGGGACAAGCAAAAACGCAAGATCCGCTGGTCAGGTATTCAGCGCAACGATTGACGCATGTGGTCGAATTTTCTTTATGCCCGGGGTGTGCCAATAATCCTCAGGGATGGATAGATTTAAGAAATGCTTTTTCATCAAGGAGAACGTTAGTCAACGCTTCTGATTATTCTGTGCAAGAAAGCAGTGAAGAGAACAAAAAGGATAACCCCGGTGCACCAGACAACCTCGATATCAAATCCAGAAGAAAATCCCCCCCCGGCGGTATCGATCTAAGCCCGAAGAATTTTGATCTGGAGATCAAAAGAAACGGTCAGGGGGTTGTTATTCCGTTTGATGAGAAAAATTTAAAGAATATTCAAATTGACGGGCTGGTCCCCGAAATTATTAAGATCACTCCCATTCCAAGCTTACCTCTGCTTTTAGGCGGTGCCGATCATGATAATTCGCCAAAATTAAGTTTTGTTCTCCATTAGGAAAGGATATCGATCCTTTGGGGCTGAAAATCGCGTTAAGTTATCGCCGAAGGCGATTTTTTTGCTTAGCCTACTCAGTTTATATGATACCTAAAATCATTCTTTACACTCATAAAGAAATTTGGTATAAAATGGTTCCAATTTTAGACGATCGTTTTTTGATATCGTAACTTATGATGGATGATGCGCTGGCGTAGCTCAGTCCTGTTTTTTCTAAATGATACTGTTGTTGTCAGCGGGATCCCGCCTACCCAAAATCTACAGAGAAAAGGCGGGATTGGTTTTGAACGTTTTGGATTATATAGGTGGTTGAGGTGTTGTCTTTTGATATTTGATTTCGCTGGCGTAGCTCAGTTGGTAGAGCAGCTGATTTGCCCCTCGGCCATTGAAGATTTTAATTATGCCGATGTAGCTCAGTTGGTAGAGCAACTGATTTGTAATCAGTAGGTCGGAGGTTCGAAACCTCTCATCGGCTTGATGTTCTCACGATCCTCGGGGTCTTTAAAGTCCCGAATGATACAGAGGGATCATCAGCAGGTCGGGGGTTCGAGGCCCCAGCTATCGTCGTAAGTTTGACGCTCTTTTAAATAGATAACGTCTTGTGAAAACGGCAGTCCCGCATTTTTTGAATAAATATTGTGGAATGCGGGACTGCCCTTGATTTTTCTGTAAATAAATTGGTATATTTGTGGAAATCAAGGGCAGATACTCAAGTGGTCAACGAGAACAGACTGTAAATCTGTTGCGCTTGCGCTTCGGAGGTTCGAATCCTTCTCTGCCCATTTTTCGTGGTTCGTCATTCGTGATTCGTTGCTTGTAGAATGTTTTGTCTTCAAAAATTTTATTACGAATAACGAATCGCAAATAACGAAATCAACGCGGGCGTAGTTCAGTGGTAGAACTCCAGCCTTCCAAGCTGGTAACGTGAGTTCGATTCTCATCGCCCGCTCCATAATATAAAGTGAGTGGCCTAAACCTTCTCCCGCTTTTTCGGTCATAGTTTTGTAGCAAGCGGGACCCCGCCGACCAAAATATTATAGAAGAAAAGGCGGGGCAAGCTGGTAACGAGGGTTCGATTCTCCCGCATTTTCTGGATGTAATTGTTGTATGCGGGATCCCGCCAACCAAAATATTATCTAGAAAGGCGGGACATTCGCTCTCTTGTTTTTTTCCTTGATGTACTTGTTGTAAACAAGACCCCGCAGATTAAAATCTAATCAAAGATGTGGGGCATCTTTGTGATTCGTCTTTAGTCGTTCGTGTTTCGTGAGGGCGAACCACGAATCACTAACAACGAACCACCAAACAATTCATAAAAATCGGGGGACAATGAAAGTTACTTTACTGATTCCTACCTTAAATGAAATCGACGGCATGAAAACGATCATGCCCCAAATCAAAAAAGAATGGTATGACCAGCTTTTGATTGTCGACGGCCAATCCACCGATGGGACCATCGAATATGCCAAGAAAATGGGATATCCCGTGATCATCCAGCAGAAAAAAGGGATGCGTCACGCCTACATGGAAGCCTGGCCGCACATCAGCGGAGATATTGTCCTGACCTTCAGCCCTGATGGAAATTCCATTCCGGAATTGATCCCCGCCTGTATCGCGAAGATGAAGGAAGGCTATGATATGGTGATCGTCTCGCGTTATGCGCAGGGTGCCAAAAGTTATGACGACGATGCGGTCACGGGTTTCGGAAATAAACTGTTTACCGGACTGATCAATCTTTTGCATGGCGGACATTATACGGACGCCATGGTCATTTACCGGGCTTACCGAAGGAATTTGATCTATGAATTGGATCTGGATAAAAATTCCAGTTATGAACTGGAAGAGAGGCTGTTTGGGACCAGGATCAGCTGGGAACCTCTCTTGTCCATTCGTGCGGCGAAGAGAAAATTAAAGCTCGCCGACATCCCGGGTGATGAACCCGCCCGAACGGGAGGCGAACGAAAACTCCAGGTCCTGCGCTGGGGCGCGGCGTATATGTTTGAGATTATTCGAGAAGTCTTTATTTGGAAATAAATTCCCTTAATCATTCAAGAAGCCTTCCCCAATTAACTATGTCGTTTTTAAAACGCATCCGGCCTATTATTGAAACCGATTGGTTTCTGTCGTTCATGATCCTCGTTATTTTTCTTTTGACGAATGGTTATAAATACGCTTGGGATGATCAGCATCTGGAGATCCCTCTTTTAAAAAGCCTGATTGATCCTTCCTTATTCGTTGGAGATTATTATGTTGAGAGCCTGAAAAAGAATTTCACCAGTTTCTTTTATCCGCTTTTGGCGCGCGTTATTTCTGTTGCGCAAGTGCCTGCCGCTTATTTCGTCCTTTATCTGGCCTCACGGTATTTCTTTTTCTATGGGTTGTTAAAATTTTGGAAATGGATTGCGGGAAAGAGAGAGGCCGCTTTTTTATGCGTGAGCATGTTTATCCTGATCGGGCGGGTGCCGGAATTTTTATACCGGACGTTTTCGCACCAGGAATTTGCCTTGGCTTTTATTTTGGGGGGGATTTATCTTTTTTATAAAGAAAGATTTTTATTGGCTGCGGCGGTCTTGGGTCTTGCGGCAAATTTCCATGCGATTTATAGTTTGTTCCCGATGATTTATTTAGGAGTTTTCCTGTTGATTAATATTAAAAGATATGGTTTTAAAACTCTGCTGAAATCTTCTTTGATCTTTCTGATGGCTGCATTGCCTTTCCTGATCTGGAGTCACCATAAAATATTGTCGGCCTTCGATCATCATCAATTTGGCTCGGAGGGAGATTGGCTTGCCTTATATCAACTCGCCTGTCCGCAGAATTTTGTTTTTCTGAATATTCCGGTTCATCTGATTTTGAAAAGTTTGAAAGTGTTTCTGATGGCCACCCAGCCGTACCTTTTGCTCCTGAGTCTTTTTGTCTTGAATTTCTGTCATCATCCGGTTTTTCGCAAAGACAAAAAGACATTGGTCATCAGCGTGATGACTCTTATTTTTGTCGGCATTTCGTTTTACTTTACCTATATCCATCCGAATCGCTTTATCATCGACTTGAATCTCGTCAGAAATACTCAATTCCTGTTGCTTTTACTCATGGGATACACGACGATTTTGACGGCGGAGGTGGTTGAGCAAAGTACGCCGTTCATCGGGTTTTGTGCCGCGGCGTTGTTGGGTCTTTTGGGGTTTGGGGATTGGGTCGCGGCCTTAGCAACAATGGCCATGATGTTTCTCTTGGCTATCGTGAAAGAGTCGGCCAAGGGAAAAGAGGGCAAACGTTTTTTGATCGCGCTTTATGGTGTTTTGCTGTTGGGATGTTTAGCCGGCATCGGCGTGAGTATTTTCAGTTTTAAATATAATGTTTCGAGTGTTGTGAAGATGTTGACGGCTCCATCGATTCTGCTGGTTGTTTATTTGTCGCAGCGCATCATTTCGTTTAAATCAAACAAGGATTTATTTTGGGGGAAGCGGATTTTCATTCCGATTGTTTTACTGGTGATGACGGTCCAGTATGGTCAGTTACATTGGCGTCATCTGAAAGCCGTAAAGTCCGGCGGCGGGTTCTGGCAATTGCAGCGGGGATGGGAGGATATGCAGCGTTTTGTTCAAAAAAATACGCCGAAAAACGCTCTATTGTTAGTTCCGAATGATATGGAGATGGGTGGATTCCGGATTTTATCGGAACGAAAAGTCGTTGTGTGCTACCGGGATTGCGGGATTATTGGTTTTGATTATCAAGCAGCCTTGGAATGGCAGAAACGGCTGGCCGATGTCGAAGCGTTCAAAGTGATTTTGGATAAATCGTTCAAATCGGCTTTGATCAATGCGCTCTTGAAATATAAAGTCGATTATATCGTGTTTGTCCATTATTACGCCCCAACCGAACGTATTGCCGGAATGGATAAGATTTATGAAAATGACAGTTTCTCCCTTTTTAAAGTGAATTTTTCGCAACCTGCGCTTTAAAGATCTCCGTTTATTGAACTTCCTTTAATTAAACAGGACTTCACCTTTCCATATTTTGGGTTTAAGCAGTCGAGATTTTTCTTGAATCGGGTGTGTTATTATATATAATAATGACAAATTTCTATAATATTCCTAGACAAGATTTTCATGATTTTAAAGCAAGATATAAGGAGAATGTTTGTCCCTGAGAATCAGAAATATCGCGGTTATCGGCAACGGCGGATGGGGTACAACGCTGGCGATCCATTTGGCAAGAAAGGGATATGAAATCAGACTTTGGGGCGCTTTCCCGGAAGATATCAGAGAAATTAAACACACCCGTTTCAATGCAAAATTCCTCCCAGGAATCAAAATTCCTCATCAGGTTATTTTGGAAGAGAATCTGCAAGAAGCGATCGTAAATGCTCAGGTCATTGTCCTGGCGACGCCCTCGCAGTACATTTCCTCTGTTTTAAAACAGATCAAGAAATGCGATCTGTCCGGGAAAATTTTTTTAAGCGTCATCAAAGGGATTGATCCTCTTACCTTGCGACGGATGTCGGAGGTGATTTATCGGGAATTAGGGCGGGTCAGATTGGCGGTTCTTTCCGGGCCGAATATTGCCGGCGAAGTGGCGCGTGGTATCCCATCAACAGCAGTCATCGCTTCTCAAGACAGGAACATTGCCGGTGAACTGCAAAAACTTTTTCATTCCCCGACATTTCGGATCTATACAAATTCGGACGTCGTTGGGGTTGAAATGGGAGGAAGCTTAAAAAATGTGATCGCCATTGCTTGCGGCGTTTGCGATGGATTGGGATTCGGAACAAATACGAAGGCGGCGCTATTAACGCGCGGCCTGGCGGAGATCGCAAGATTGGGCATCGCCTTGGGGGCCAGAAGAGAAACCTTTGCCGGTTTAAGCGGTTTGGGCGATTTGGTCACGACGTGTTATAACCAACAGAGTCGAAACCGTTCGGTCGGCGAAGAACTGGGCAAGGGCAAAAGAATCCGCGCTATTGTTTCGTCGATGAATACGGTCGCCGAAGGGGTCCCTACCGTTAAAGCGGCTTATCAGTTAGCGAAAAAATACAAGGTGTCTGTCCCGGTGACGACTGAGGTTTTTAAGATTATTTATAAGCATAAAAATCCCAAGACCGCCGTCAAGGATTTGATGACCCGTAAGATTAAGCCGGAGTGAACTTTTAAACCGGATGAATTGACAGCGCGCTCGCAGAAATGAGCATTTCTGGATTTTGCGTTTTTGATCGGAGCGTAGCGCAGTTTGGCTAGCGCACTTGAATGGGGTTCAAGAGGTCGTGAGTTCAAATCTCACCGCTCCGACATTTAAAGCGTTCGTAATTCTTGTTGGAGAAAGATGGTGATTAAAACATAAGGAGCCTTTGTTTATCATAGATAGGACAATCAAATATTAGTGAGAGGTTATCTTAACAAAGAGGTTAATCATGGCTGATAAAAATGGATTACCCAAAGAAGAAAGAAGACAGTATCTTCGCATTCAAAAACATTTTATCCTTTCTTATTATGATATCGATGACCCATCGACGAAACATGATATCACCCAATTAAAGAATATCAGTTTGGGAGGCATGTGTTTTGTCGCTTCGCATTATTACAAGCCTGGAATAAAAATAGCGATTGATCTAAAAACTCCATATTTGGCCGGGACCGTTCATTTAACAGGAGTCGTCTTGCAATCGCATGAAAAAATTACAAATATTTTATATGAGATCAGGATGGCTTTTCACCAGCTGAATCCACAATCGGAATTTGTATTAAATAAAATTGTTGAGTATTACAAAGAAGGGAATCACGCTAAACATGAATAGATTAAATATCGGGTTGATCGGCTATGGAACCGTCGGTCAAGGGGTCATCAAGATGCTGCGCACACGCGAGAATTTTATCCGTAACAAATTCAATACGGAATTCACGATCAAAGCCATCTGTGATCGAAGCATCCACCAGAAAAATACGCGCGGTCTGGCCAAAACTAATTTGACAACGAATTATCTTGAGGTCATCAATGATCCGGAGATCAACGTTGTGATCGAGTTGGTCGGGGGGATGCATCCGTCCTATGAGATTATTGGGGGGGCGTTGCGCAGCGGCAAACATGTGGTTACGGCTAACAAGGAATTATTAGCGCAAAAAGGCGAAGAACTTTTTACCGAAGCCAAAAAAAAGAATAAGGCTATTTATTTTGAATCGTCCGTTGGAGCGGGTGTCCCGATCATCAAAATGATCACCGAAGGGCTGGCGGGCAATAAATTCAACGCGATTTACGGCATTATCAACGGGACCTGCAATTTTATCCTGACGGAGATGACGAAGAATAACTGGACATTTTCTCAGGCCCTGAAAGAGGCCCAGGCCAGAGGTTATGCGGAACGAAACCCTGCCTTGGACGTCAACGGCATCGACACGGCCCACAAATTATCCATTCTGGTTTTTTTGGCATTAGGCAAGTCGATTAAGCTCAACGATATTTATATCGAAGGGATCACGCACATCTCGCACGTGGATATCGAACACGCCGAGAGTTTGGGGCTGTCGATTAAGCTGTTGGCGATCGCCAAGAGAGTCAAGAATCAAATCGAAGTCCGCGTGCAGCCTACCCTCATTGCCAAAGACCATCCGTTAGCATCGGTCAATGGGATCTTCAATGCCATTCTGATCGATACGGACCCGTTGGGGGATATTTTGCTTTATGGCCAAGGTGCCGGGCAGATGGCGGCTGCTTCGGGGGTCGTGAGCGATTTGATTAATCTGGCGGCGCGCAATAATTCACCATCGACGATCATGGTCGGCAACCTTTTTCAGGACATTTCGACTTTTAAGTTAAGAGAGATCGATCAGATCAAGACGAAATTTTATTTGCGCTTCATGGCGATCGATAAACCCGGTGTCTTGGCCAAAATCACCGGGATTTTGGGCGAACATGGGATTGGGATCGCTTCGGTCACGCAGAAAGAATCGAAAAAATCTTCGACGGTGCCGGTGGTCATGCTGACGGATTTGGCGACCGAAAGCATGGTGCGGTTGTCCTTGCAGCAGATTACAAGATTGTCGGTGGTGAAAAGCAAGCCCGTTGCCATCCGAATGGAGAAACTCTGATGAAGTGGTCGGGGATTATCCAGCATTACCAGCGGTTTCTGCCGGTTTCTGCCCAAACACCCATTGTCAGTTTGAATGAAGGCAATACACCCTTGATTTTTTCTTCCTATCTCACGTCTGTGGTGGGATTGGAAGTGTATTTAAAATATGAAGGGCTCAATCCGACGGGTTCTTTTAAAGACCGCGGGATGACTATGGCGATCTCGAAGGCCAAGGAAGCGGGTGCCGAGGTCGTCATGTGCGCTTCGACGGGAAACACCTCTGCCTCCGCCGCGGCGTATGCGGCACGCTGCGGGATGCGCTGCATCGTTTTGATACCCGACGGTCATATCGCCCTGGGTAAACTGGCACAGGCGATGATCCATAACGCCAAGGTCATTGCGATCCAGGGGAATTTTGATGACGCTCTAAATCTGGTGAAAGAGGTCACGTCCCAATATCCGGTGACGTTGGTCAACTCGATCAATCCTTTTCGCATTGAAGGTCAAAAAACAGGTGCGTTTGAAATTTGCGATGTGCTGGGGAACGCGCCGGAGTTTCATGCGATTCCGGTCGGGAATGCCGGGAATATCACCGCTTACTGGAAAGGGTATAAAGAATATAAAGCAGCCGGCTTTGCGACAAAATTGCCGAAGATGCTCGGCTTTCAGGCGGCCAAATCCGCTCCGATCGTTGAGAAGAGGGTGATCCCTCATCCGGAAACAATCGCCACGGCGATCAAAATCGGTAACCCCGCCAGCTGGAAATCCGCCGAGGACGCCCGGGACGAATCGAAGGGGCTGATCGATGCGGTGACCGATGAAGAGATATTGGCGGCGTATAAATTATTGGCCGCGCACGACGGGGTTTTTGCCGAGCCGGCGTCCGCCGCCTCGGTGGCCGGGGTTTTGAAGTTGCATAAAGCAGGCTATTTTAAAGGCCAGAAAGGCCGCATTTGCTGCACGTTGACCGGACACGGCCTCAAGGACCCGAATATCGCGATAAAAAATATCGGTAACCCGATCTCAGTCAAGGCGGACATTCATCCGATCTTGAAAGAGATTGGGTTTTGAATCTGATGGGTATTGAACTTGGACAAACATTCTTTGAAAAACAAAAAGATTTTAGTGACGTGCGGTCCTACGTGGGTTGCGATCGATGCGGTCCGGGTCATCAGTAATATCTCGACCGGCGAATTAGGACATATCATCGCTTCCGATCTGGCGAAAGAAGGAGCCCGGACAACATTGCTGGAAGGCCCGGTGACCCATCACGCACTGTTGAAGAAGGTGAAGGTTTTAAAGTTTTATTATTTTGACGAATTGTTTCCATTGCTGGTCAAGGAATTAAAAAAGGGGTACGACATCGTCATTCATTTGGCGGCGGTTGCGGATTATCAGGTTAAAAAAAGTTTTAAATCGAAATTAGATTCCAGTTTGAGAAATCTGACCCTGAATCTAACCCCGACGCGCAAAATCATCGAAGTCATCAAAACCTTAAGCCCGGAAACGTTTTTAGTCGGATTCAAGCTGGAGGATCGCACCTTAGAGAACGGTTTAAGAAAGAAAGCGCTGCGATTGATTGAAAAAGCCGGGTGCGATCTGGTCGTGGCCAATGGCGCGACGCGTCAGGGTTATATCGCGTATGTGTTGGACCAGGAAGGAAAAATTCTCTCAAGAGATAAAAAGAAAGAAGGTCTTTCGAAACATTTAATCCAATGGTTAAAACAAAGAACATGAAATACATCATTTTGGTCCCGGACGGGATGGCGGATTATCCCGTGGAGGTTTTGGATAAGAAAACACCGCTGGAAATTGCGCGTACGCCGAACATGGATTTTCTGGCCCAGCGGGGATTCACCGGATTGGTGCAGACGATTCCCGACCGGATGCCTCCGGGATCTGACATCGGTAATCTCGCCATCATGGGGTATGACCCCCGTGAAAATTATTCCGGCCGCGCACCGTTAGAGGCTGCGAATCTCGGAATTATCCTCGAAGAAGGCGAGATCGCATTCCGCTGCAATCTCGTCACGGTTGAAAATGAAACGATGGCGGATTATAGCGCCGGTCATATCTCCACCAAAGAGGCCGCCGTGCTGATTAAATCCTTGAACCAGAAGCTGAAACTTCCGCATATCAAATTTTATCCGGGGAAAAGTTATCGCCATCTGATGGTGATCAAATCTCCTCGGGCCAGCGAATTGTTAAAAATTTCATGCACGCCGCCGCACAATATCGCCGGACAAAAGATTACATCGTATTTGCCTCAGGGCGAAGCGGCCCAGGAACTACTGGAGCTGATGGAAAAATCCAAAACGATCTTTGCCAATCATCCCATCAATCAGGTGAGGATTGATTTAAAAGAAAATCCGGCGACGCTGATCTGGCTGTGGGGCCAGGGAAATCGTCCGCAATTGCCGCTCTTTACGGAAAAATTCGGTTTAACCGGCGGGATTATCTCGGCGGTTGATCTGGTCAACGGGATCGGACGTCTCGCAGGCTTAGAGGTGATCAATGTCCCGAAGATCACGGGCTATTACGATACGAATTATTTAGGCAAGGCCCAATATGCTTTGAAGGCGCTCAAGAAAAAAGATTTTGTTTTTATTCACGTGGAAGCCCCGGATGAAGCCGGGCATAACGGCGATGTGAAGATGAAGATTGTGAGTATCGAACGGATCGATAAAGAAATCCTCGGGACAATCCTCAAAGAGTATTCTGAAAAAGACGACTTTCGGCTTTTGGTGCTGCCTGATCATGCGACACCGGTTGAGAAAAAATGCCATGTCAGCGATCCGGTCGGGTTCGTCATGTTCGGCAAAGGCGTTCCTGCAGACGGATCAACGCACTTTAATGAAAATGCAACCAAACAAAAAGGGCTGAAATTCAGAAGCGGTCAGGATTTGATGAAGTATTTTCTCCGGGAAAATATTTGATACGATAGGGCAGGGTAAGGAAGCGATGCCTGTCTTGAGAACTTCTAGCGGAGTAACATGAACAAAGATATTGTCGTGCAGAAATACGGCGGGTCTTCGGTGGCCAACATTGAACGTATCAAAGCCGTTGCGCAGCGGATCGTCTCTTATAAAACCAATCGACAGGACGTGGTGGTTGTGGTCTCAGCGATGGCGGATACGACCGATGAGCTGGAACAGCTGGCTTTCGGTGTTGCGCAAAACCCTTCGGAACGCGAGATGGACATGCTGATGTCGACCGGCGAGCAGATCTCCTGTGCGCTTTTGGCCATGGCGGTCAAAGAACTGGGTTTTGATGCGATTTCCTTTACTGGTGCCCAGGTGGGGATTAAAACGGATAAATCCTACACCAAGGCCAAGATCGTCAAGATTGATGCCCGACGCATCCGGAAGGCTTTGTCGGCAAATCAAATCGTCATCGTCGCCGGTTTTCAGGGCGTAACACACGATGATGATATCACGACGTTGGGTCGCGGCGGATCGGATTTAACGGCGGTCGCGCTGGCCAAAGCATTAACCGCGAAAGTGTGCGAAATTTATACGGACGTCGAAGGGATTTACACAACCGATCCGCGTATCGATAAAAACGCCAGAAAAATTCCGCTCATTATGTTTGATGAGATGCTGGAAATGGCCTCGCTGGGTGCCCAGGTGATGCAGCCGCGTTCCATTGAAGTAGCTAAAAAATTTAATATCACGCTTCATGTGCGATCAAGTTATTCGAAGGAGGAAGGAACCATGATTGTCAAAGAAAACGAAAAGATGGAAGGTGTCGTTGTCCGCGGCATCGCTTGCAATAAATCCGAAGCCAAGATCACGATTTGCGGCGTGCCCGATAAACCCGGTGTGGCCGCCAAGATTTTTACCGAGATTTCCAAAGTCGGCGTGAGCGTTGATACGATCGTTCAAAACGTCAGCCATACCCGTCAGACCGACATTTCTTTTACCGTGCCGAAAGCTTCATTGAATAAAGCCCTGCAAACGACCCAGGCCGTGGCCAAGAAGATCGGCGCCGGCGAAGTCATGTATGACAAAAATATTGCGCGCGTTTCGATCGTCGGATCCGGGATGCGTTCTTATCCGGGGGTGGCCGCGAAGATGTTTCAGACCTTAGCCGAAAATAAAATCAATATCGAGATGATCACAACGTCCGAGATCAGCATCTCCTGTGTGATCAATCAAAGTTTATCGGACAAGGCGGTTCAGACCCTGCACAAAAAATTTAATCTACAGAAAGTCTAATGTCATGACGCGCATTGTTATCTATGACACAACTTTAAGAGACGGTTCCCAGACCGAAGGCATTTCTTTTTCCGTGAATGATAAAATCAAGATCACCGAGAAGCTGGATGATCTGGGCGTCCATTATATCGAGGGCGGGTGGCCGGGCTCTAACCCCAAAGACCGGGAATTTTTTAAGGTGATGAAAACCAAACGCCTGAAAAATTCCGTCATGGCCGCGTTCGGTTCAACGAGACGTGCGAACATCAAATCCGGGGACGACCAAAATTTGAAAGAATTGATCAGTTCCGAAACTCCGACGATCACGATCTTCGGCAAAAGCTGGGACCTGCATGTGACCGATGTATTGAAAACCACGCTGGATGAAAACCTCAAGATGATTTTTGATTCGGTGAATTTTCTCAAAAAGAAAAAGCGCGAGGTTTTTTATGACGCCGAACATTTCTTCGACGCCTATAAGCGTAATCCGCAATACGCCCTGAAAACGATTCTGGCCGCTGAAGAGGCCGGAGCCGATTGTGTCGTTCTCTGCGACACCAACGGCGGCACATTGCCCAATGACGTGGGCACAATCGTTCAGGCCGTCCGGACAAAATTGAAAGCAGAGATAGGGATCCATACGCATAACGATATGGGTTTGGCCGTGGCGAATTCTCTCGCGGCGATTGAGAAAGGCGCCACCCAAGTGCAAGGGACGTTTAACGGGTTGGGGGAACGCTGCGGCAACGCAGATCTCTCGACGATTGTCGCGATTCTCTACACCAAGCTGAAACTTAAATCCATTCCGGACCAGAAAGTTAAAAATTTGACTGAGACCTCTTATTATTTAAGTGAAGTGAGCAATTACAAACTGGCGGATAATCATGCCTTTACCGGACATTCGGCATTCGCGCACAAGGGCGGCGTGCATATCGACGCGGTTTTGAAAAACCCGATCGCCTATGAACATGTGGAGCCATCGGTCGTTGGAAATCACCGCAGGTTTTTGACTTCAGAACTCGCCGGGAAGATGCCGATTATTTTAAAGGCCAAGGAAATGAATTTAGACCTGGATAAGAAATCCCCGGAAGCCGTTGCCTTGCTCAAGGCCCTGCAGGAAAAAGAACACGAAGGGTATCAGTTCGAGGCCGCCGACGCGTCGTTTGAATTATTTATGAAAAGGCATTTGAAAAAATACAAGCCGTTTTTTCAGCTGGAAGGTTTTAAGGTCACCACCGAAAAACGGCATGATGGAAAAATTTTTGCCGAGGCCTCGGTCCGATTGAATATCAACGGCAAGGAAACCTATAGCGCCTCGGACGGAGACGGTCCGGTCGACGCCTTAGACCGTGCCTTACGCAAAATCCTGACCCACACGTATCCGAACTTGAGTCAGATGCATTTATCCGACTATAAGGTCCGGGTACTGGATTCAAAATCCGCAACCGCCGCCAAGGTGCGCGTCCTGATCGAATCGCAAGACAATACCGATTCCTGGACGACCGTTGGCGTCCACGAAAATATCATCGAGGCCAGCTGGGAGGCGTTGATTGATAGTATCGAGTATAAGTTGCTAAAGGATAAAAGGACAAATAAAAACTAAGAAGGGTTCCCCAGTACCCCAGTCCTCAGCGTCCCAGCTTGAAACTGGGGAACTGGAGACTGGGGTACTGGAAACCCTTATTGTATTGTTTTATTAACTATGGACCTCTCCAACCGCTACAACTCCAAAGAATCCGAAGAAAAGTGGGGACGCTTTTGGGAAGAGAACCATCTTTTCCACACCGAGGTGAATCCCGATAAAGAACCGTTCACGGTCGTGATCCCGCCGCCGAATATCACCGGAATTCTCCACATGGGCCATGCCCTGAACAATACGCTGCAGGATATCCTTGTCCGCTATAAACGGATGAAGGGTCTTGAAACGCTCTGGATGGCCGGGACCGATCATGCGGGGATTGCGACCCAAAATGTCGTGGAGAAACAAATCGCCAGGGAAGGAAAGAAACGCCAGGATTTGGGCCGCGAGGAATTCTTAAAACGCCTCTGGGCCTGGCAGAAACAGTACGGCGACACGATTATTCATCAGCTGAAAAAATTGGGATCCTCCTGCGACTGGGACCGCACCCGTTTCACGATGGACGAACATTACAGTCAGGTCGTGACGTCGGTGTTTGTTCAGCTTTATGAAAAAAAAATGATTTATCGCGGCCAGCATATCATCAACTGGTGCCCGCGCTGCCAGACCGCCTTGTCCGACGAAGAGGCTGAACACAAAGAAGTGAAGGGTGCCCTTTATCATTTTCGTTATCCGTTTAAAGACGATCCCGCCAAATATGTGACCGTTGCCACCACTCGCCCGGAAACGATGCTGGGCGATACCGCTGTTGCCGTTCATCCTAAAGATAAACGTTATAAGAAATTAATCGGAAAGATTTTGATTTTGCCGCTAATGAATCGTGAAATTAAAATCATTGCCGATGAGTATGTCGATCCGAAATTCGGTTCGGGCGCGGTGAAAGTGACGCCGGCGCACGACCCGAACGATTTCGAGATAGGCAAACGGCATGATCTCGAATTCATCAATATCATGCATCCCGACGCCCGTTTAAATGAAAAGGCCGGACGCTTCGCCGGCATGGATCGTTTCACGGCGCGCAAGGAAGTGGTGAACGCACTCAAAGAATTGGGCGCGCTTGACCGGATCGAAGACCATCTGCATTCCGTTGGGCATTGTTACCGTTGTCATACGGTGGTCGAACCGTATTTATCCAAACAATGGTTCGTGAAGATGAAACCTCTGGCGAAACCGGCGATCGAAGTCGTTAAGAAAAAGAAAATCAAATTTTATCCCGCCCGCTGGACCAAGGTGTATTTGAACTGGATGGAAAACATCCGCGACTGGTGCATCTCCCGTCAGATCTGGTGGGGGCACCGGATCCCGGTGTGGTATTGTCCGGTGTGTCCGGAAGATAAAAATGTCATTGTAGCGAATATGACGCCGCAGGAGTGCCCGCGGTGTCATTCCAAAAAATTGATTCAGGATGAAGATGTTTTGGACACGTGGTTTTCTTCGTGGCTGTGGCCGTTTGCGACGCTGTATTGGCCGCAGAACAAAAAGGATGTCGAATATTTCTATCCGACTTCGGTGCTGTTTACCGCTTCGGAAATTATTTTTTTCTGGGTCGCGCGGATGATTATGGCGGGTTTGGAATTCACCGGCAAGATCCCGTTTTCCGATGTTTATATTCATGGCACCGTGCGCGATGACAAGGGGCAGAAGATGTCCAAATCCCTCGGTAACGCGCTTGATCCCTTGGAGATCATCAACGAGTACGGTGCCGACGCGCTGCGTTTCAGTTTGATCATGAATTCCGGCCAGGACCTTTTTATTTCGAAAGATAAATTCGAAATCGGACGCAACTTCGCCAATAAAATCTGGAACGCGACCCGCCTCATTTTAAAAAACGTTCCGGACAATATGGATTTCCAAAAGCAATTCGCGAAATTAAAACCCAAAGATCTGGACCGCGAATCGTGCTGGATCATTTCACGGTTTCATTCAACACTCGCCGCGGTGAGCCGCGCGATTGAGCAGTATCGTTTTTCGGAAGCCGAGACGTTGATTTATGAATTCTTCTGGGGGAACTACTGCGATTGGTACCTGGAGATGAGTAAGGACAAATTGGCGCAAGAAACGACCCAGGTCGTCGCGCTAAGCGTCTTGGAACAGTCCCTGAAGATGATGCACCCGTTTATGCCCTTTGTGACCGAGGAGATCGCAAGCAAACTGCCCGGCCATCAGGGTTCGCTTGTGCGGCAGAGCTGGCCGAATTTAAAGAAGCGATTGATCGACCGTGAGATCGAGACCCAGATGCAGCGGCTGATCGAAATCATCGTGGCGGTGCGCAACCTGCGCAAAGAACTCAACATCGCCTTGATGGAACAAATCGATATCACCTTCAGCGTGGACAAAGAGGACATCGCTTTTATCGAAGACTATTCGCCCGTTTTAAAAAAGATCGCCAAGATCAATCATCTCTCCTGCACGACCAAAGACCAGGAATCTATTCCACCCCTGGCGAAGATCGCGGTGGTTGGTACGATCAAATGTTTTATCCCCGTGTGCGTTGAAGATATCCAGAAAGAAAAAGAGAAGATCGAAATCCAGTATCAGCAAAAGCTGGCGGCGCTGGAACGCGTCAAAGCGCGCCTGCAAAACGCCGACTTCCTCCAAAAAGCCCCGGCCCCAGTCGTTGAAAAAGACAAACTCACCCAGGAAACCTTGGAACGCGAGATTGAAGAGCTCAAGCGGACCATTGATCGTTTCTCTTCGCGATGACCCCGTTTATCCCGTGAGGTGGATTTCCCAATTGTCGGCATGTGCCGACAATTGACTAAGGTGTTCCAATCCTTAAAAATGTGTAATGCCCCCCATTAAGCAAGGGAATTTTAAGTTAGAACTGGCTGGTTGTTTTTTGACAAAAAGTGATCATAAAATTGCGTTGGCGTCCTG
>JAHFFY010000087.1 GCA_023247705.1 Candidatus Omnitrophota bacterium
CGGCCCATAACCTCTGGGGACATAATTATGGGTATAAATGTCCATCGGCCGGCCATCTGCGTCCCTCGCATAACCCTGGATGATTGCATCTCCGACCGGATGATAGGGATAAGCGTCATGCAGCCTTCGGTCATACGCCCATTGCCACGGCGCCCACCCTTGAGTGCCGCCGATTCGTCCCGAATAAATTTCGGCCGCGACCTTGGTGGCTTTCTCCGGATCAAGCATATCTTCCATCGACCAGCCAAACATTTTACGAATGGCATCCGCATGAATATCGCTGATCTGCCATAAACCGTAGACACGATGCCGTTGTCCTGTGCTTTTATCGACGTATCCTTTGCCGATCACGCTCGAATCATAACTGCTTTCCCCAAAGACAATCGCAGCGGCGACATTTGTTTCCTCCTCGGAAAGTCCTTTGAAATATCGTTTAATCAAATCTTTGACGTAAGGCGTCATCACATGTTGGTGAACCGTCCGGGAAACCATTTCTCCCAAATTCGCAAATTCTCCGGTTGTCCGGATGTCGCTTTGATAAGTCAAAATCGTCGACTGCATGACACTGCTCTCCGGATCGATCGCCAGAGCAAAACGATCGCCCTTGCCTAAACTGACCACCGCTTCACTCGCATACACATCATCCGCCTGAACCCGGTTCGGCGTCCCGGGAACAGGGACTTTATTTTTCTTTTCGTCGTCTGCTTTTTGCTGGGCATCGGTTTTCTTAACCAATTTTTCCTGAGGGGCTTCATCCGAACGTACTAAGACGAGGTCCGATTTTTCTTTTTTCGCTTGACCAACTTTCTGCTGCTGTTCTTCCTCGCCTCCCGCGGATTTTTTAAGAATACCCGGATGCGCCAACGCCCCTCTTTCCAGAGCCACGATCGCAAAGGCGCCTTTCAATCCATCCGTTTTTAATTTTGTCCGGTCGTCATCTTCAAAAAGATTGTCGGCTTTCGTAAAGGCGATCTGGAATTTTTCTTTGCCGTTACTCGTTTCAAAAACACCTTCGACCTTCACTTGATTGATATCATCGAAAATCATCACGGATGTGCCGTCGCCATTGGGATTGGCGATCGAATGACGGGTTCCCGTCACAATCAAAGGCTTGGCCCAACGCCCGACGACCTGGGGTTCGCCATGGCGGATCACGCCTTCGCCGGATTTGGTTAAACGATAACCATTGATCCAATCGCCATAAATCCCCAGCTCACCGTTCGCATCGACAAAAATAATCCCGCCGTTTGCGCCGCTGGGATAAAGGTTCGATTCCCAGGTGTTTAAAGAAACAGGGGCACCGTTTGCATCGACGATCTCATTACTTTTACCAACCGTGATGCGGTTGTTCGCGTCAAAACCGTTGGAAGATTGGCCGGGATTCTGCGGATTGTCAGCGCGTTTCTGGACGGCGTATTCGGAACCCGGAGTCAAGGGATCAAAGTATAAACCGCGCTTGGCACTGACCTGAAAGACCAGCTGCGTATCCCCGGGTTCGCCGGCGGATTTCGGTTTGGTTTCTTGCTCGATATATTTATAGGATTCATCGGCCTGGCCGCCGATCGCCAGCATACCGTTCTCAACCAACGCCCGCTGCGCGACGTCTTCATCAACCGGACCAGCCGCTTTCCGTTGGGCATTGGGATCCGGCCGCGGCCCGCGGGACATTCCATACAAAAACGCCATCCCGCCGGGCGGTACAAACCGCGCGCCGTCTTTATTTCCCTGAAGCGTCGCTTTGAGATCTAATTTACCATCTTTAGTAACGACCAGCGTATCCAATTGAACGCTGAAATGCTCCGGATCAAAACGATTCTCTTCGTTGCGTTTTCCTCCATAAATAAAACTTTTCGGAACGATGGAATAGAAATCCGCCGGCGTTCCCTTCGTCACGATAAAATCGCCGTCTTTAATCCCAAATGCCCCGATTCCGTCGGCTAAGGCATCGGCCCCTGTTTCAAAATAGTAATAACTTTTGAGATTTCCTTTTTTATCGAACTGTTTATTGATCCCCATCTGTCTAAAACCGCTAATGTCCGTGCTTAACGCCAAGGTTCCGGCATTGGGATCAAATCCGCCGGTAATATCCCGGTTGGCGAAACCCTTTAAATAATATGTCCCGCCGGAGGTCACTTTTCCTTCCTTGTTATTTTGTTCATCCTGGAATAACAGACTAAACTGCTGTCCCATATTTTCTTTTTCATTAGATTTAATCGTAAGATGTCCGGGGGCCACGTTACTGGCCAACGAGAAGAAATTTTCCCCGGCGCCGAACAGCCAGCCGGAGGTGCCGGTGATCACGTAATTCAAATTTTGAAATAGTGGGGTGGCGGTTGTATCCCCTTGAACGGTAAAATCTTTACTGGCCAACATTTCATTCAATTTTGCTTCTATTTTCCGCTGCGTTTCGCCTTCCGGTTCAGCTTTCTCCTGCAACGCTCGATCTGACATTTTTTTCATTAAAGCATGATCCGCCCCCACAACAACATCTTCATTGGGCCCCACGTCGGCCGATCGAGTCTCAATGCCCTGATTTCCAATTCCTTCATTTTTCGCGATACCAGTATTAAATTGACCTTGCCCATCAGAAACCGTTTGCGAAAGCGTCCAAGGATTAAAAACCCGATCATGTTTTATAAACGTCTGCGGGCTAGATGGAAAAAACATCGTTCGACCGAATTTGTCGGGAACAACCTGATCATAATCGGCGTAAGCAACGAGCTGCGCCTCGCCACTGTCGTTTGTTTCCACATGGATGGATCCTTCAGGCAACCGGGCTTGATAAAAATTAATATAGGCCTGCAATTTATTTTCATCTAACATCCCGCTCTCTTTAAGATAGCCCTTAATTTGCTCGCCAAACACCTGGCGAAATTCAGCTTTATTAATGTCGGTGCTCGTTTTGGTTGTCAATTGCATAAAATCTCTTCCTTCGACACCCCCTTCTTTCATGCCTTCTTCAGTCAACACCCACCCGACAAACGGATTCCACTCCCGACGCAAAACACCGTCATCTTCTCCCAGAACATATTCAAATGTCGATTCACCCACCACAAATTTCTGATTGACAACTTGCGAAGACTGCCGATGCTTTTGATCGGCCAAGACGCTCGCCTTAGCAATTTTACCCCCCAAACCCTGACGAAAATATTCCGCGTCGCCTCGAACCGGATTCTTCCCGATCCAGATGACGCTGTCATATTCCACCTGACCGGCAGCGGCTAATTTGTTATGACGAACAACCGGCGCATTAAACGGATTGATCCCGCCGCCAAGGGCCGAATAAACGACGCTGCCGATCCCAAGCGTCGGGCTTCCATCTTTGATCGCGATTTGATTGAAGTTGTCCAAAAAGACCAGCCGGGTTAAAGCGGCGTTATTCGCCAGAGCTTCATTGGATGGACGGCCAAAACCGATAATGCTCATGGCGTCCTGCATCTTTCCACCGCCGCCTTCATTGGAGGCGCGTTGATAGAGGAGGCCATCCGTCGCACCCAATGCCGCAGCCAAAGGCGAAACCTGAGCCGGTAAATAACCGTTCATCGTAAAATCTTTAAAATTTCCAGCCAAATTAGTAATCAAAGTTAACTGGGAATCTTTTCGATAATTTTTAAACTCGGGGCTATATACATAATCATTAATTAGCGCACGCAATGAAGCGATCTTGGCATCGATGACGCTGGGGGCGGCGGGTTCGGGCGTGATCGCGATGGGATCAGCGCCCGGCAGTTTCAAAAAAATCCTTTCTCCGACATAAACCAACGCGAAGTCCCCCTTGCAGGAATTCCCATCGCACTGCCATCCTTTCGCGTTAAAATCAACAACCTTTCCGGTCGCTTTGTCATAAACCGGCTCCAGATAAAGACCTCTTTGACCAAACTGAGGATTTTTATCCTGACGATCCAAAATAGCGGCCAAGAGTTGGCGGTTTTCCGGTAACAACAAAACATTGATCCAGGCCTTCGTGCCTTTCTCGCCAAGAATATTTTCAACCGCCCACGCCGGACTCTGGCCTTTATCAAACTGATGCCATAAACCAATATAATTAATCAAGGCCTCAGCCCGCTGCTCACCGGTTGATTTGGGATCATTTAAAACCTGCAATGTGATCTGTGTTTGAAGGGCAACGACCGCTTTCTGAAATTGAGAATCATCAACGCCCTGGCCCATCAGACGCAGATCCGGCCGCGCCGCGTACTCCCCATCAGCTTTCCCCTCAAAAGCCTGGATTTCCATTTTATCGTTAATATTAGGTGTATATACATTGACCCATTCTCCGGTGCTGGGATCTCTTTCCATTTTCACACGAGGCCCGGGGTAAATTCCTCCGCCAACATTAATGCCTTGAATAAGGAAAAATCCTCCGTTGGGAGTCATTGGACCATTCACGTGCGGAGAAAAATTTTGCTTAATGACATTGAACGACCCATCGGCCTGGGGCATGTACATCTTGTAATCCATCATGACACTATTGCCGGATTTCTGATAAATCCCTTTAAACGATAAATACGCCTGCTCACCTTTATTTTTAAAATCTCCGATTAACAAAGGCTGAACGCCTTTGACCGTCGCAAATCCCTGATTCATTTCATCGAGAAATAAAAATAAACCTCCGCCCGCGGCGTCCCCGTTCGTCGCCGTATTAATAATCTCCGCTAATTTTCCGGCCTGGCCGCCTTTAGGCTTAGGCGTATACATGACGCTGCCGTCTTCCAATAGGGTAAGCTCGCCCTCTTGTCCTTTCAGGGCGGCCTCGCCGCTTAATTCCTCTTTTAAATTTTTTAATCGCTCGCGGATATCCACCTTGTCATTGTTGTTCACAAATTTATAGTTGCTATTAAGCAACAGCGTCTTTCCCTGCAACTCAAAAACCAGCGCGCCGCCTTGCAGATTAAAGATAGTAGATCCATTGATCGTGCTGATGCGCTGCGTACTCAATTGCACATCATCTTTGTCCGGCGTTTTGAAAGATAAACTGATCTCGTTCGCAAATTTTTCTGGTCCCCCCGTATAATAATCCAAATCCTTGGGCCCGTTTTTATGCGTAACATTCCAGCCTTGCAAGGCTTGGCTGGCCACGAATTGATATTTTCCAGTCTCAGAAGAAACGGATTGATGTTCAACGGTCATTTGATAAGAACCATCGTCTTCGACCGTCGCATTCGAGATCAATCGTCCGGTTGTCTTTTTCAATCCTAATGAAGGGCCTAATAGAGTTTCAATAGGCCCTCCTTGAAGCAAGATAATCAAATTCTGAACACTAATCTTTTGATACCCCGCCGATGTTTCAAACGGATACAATCCACGGATTTCGGGTTTTCGTATGTCTAAAGCAGCCACATATCCTTTGATGCCTTGACGAATTATCGCGTTTAAACCATCAATCTCTTTTTGATTAACCTGTTCTCCGGCGTCTTTCTTTTTCTTGAGGTCGGCTAAAGTCTGCATGGCGACCATGGCCTCTTCCATTTGAACCACAAAAAGACCAATTTTTTGCCCTTTCGTCAGAGCTGTCGTTTGGGCAACACTACCGGACGACGTTGCTCCCGCTTTTACAATCACGCCATCAGCGTTCGTTATTAAACCAAACTCCGAATAGCGCAATTCGGGAATGACATACCATTGTCCGTTCATCTCTGTCAACGCGACCCCCTCAACAATAACCGATTGTTTTGCGACTCCCTTAAGATCATATTCATCCGGCAAAACGGGCTGCCATTCGACCCGCAGGTCCTGAGGGAAAACCAGCGTGGATCCCCCTGCAGTTTCTTCTCCTGTCGGCCCTCCCTCAAAACCAAAATCTTTGACTCCTTTTTTTGCCGAAAGTTCCACTTTTAAAATAGCCGTGGCCTCTGGATTTCCTGCAATCAAAGCTCCCATTTTTTTCGTCGCTTCATTATATCCCGTCGATTCCAAATAAGCATCCAGGTTAAATCCCAATCTGGCCGCTCTCGCTGGAGTTAATCGAGCAAAAGGCGTTAGCCCGATTAATTCTGTCATGTGCAGCTCTCCATTAGGAAGAAAGGCTAATGATCCGCCAAAATCGCTTTGATATGTGAGGAAATTCAACAAGCTGATCATCCCTTTGCCATCGTACCCTTCATTGATCCTCCAACTCAGCTCACCCTTCAAAGGATCACGCGTAGCGGCAGCGCGCTGGATCACATTTCCTTCCGTTGGGATCTTAATCCGTCGACGTTCCATTAACCCGGTCAAACGGCTGATTCTATACATTTCAGTGTGAAAAGTTTTTTCATACATTCTGTTATATTCTTCAGACCCCGGGGCCCCTGCCTCTTTAGCCATCTTCTCCGCCTGATTTTTCGCGTTCCAAAAAATCAACGGTGTAAAAACGCTAGACTCCAAAATCGCCTGGATATTCGCCGGGGTAAATTGCCCCATGCTGTTAAAATATATTTTCCAGAACGTATTATTTTCCGGATGGGCTGAAGGAAGAACCGCCAGAAGATAACTCGCCCTTAACTGATCTTCGCTGGTTTTATGCGTTGTGTTGGGCTCCCGGTCCCAATCGGCCTTCATTTCCCTCCAAACCCGTCGGGCGTTTAAAAACCAGGAAAGCGTAAATCCGCTCAATTGATTCAAAAAGTCCGCATAATTCAAAATATTAAATAATGTTCCTTCGGGATGCGCCGGATCAGTAAAGGACCATTTTTCTTCCAGCATCGGTCCACCATGATCTTCATAAGTAATTCTCAACGCCCCGCCGGCGGTATAAAAATTCAAGCCAGCAGTTATCAGGCGGGTTTTAAAAACGTCATAAAAATCTTCCAATGCATTCGTTAATTCATTTTTGGGTTTGTAGGATTGGGGATCAGCATCCCAATACATCGTCTCATCGCCTTGTGATTGATTAGCTGTCGGATCTGTTCCCGCCCCTCTCTGTTTTCCAGCGGTAGCATATCCCACCCCTTTTTTGCCGTTTAGATTTTGCATTTCCGGGATTAACTCGCTCATCAAGACATGAACGCCGCCTTCCACCAATGCCGTGGCAAAAAAGGAAATCCCCTGGAACAAAGCCTCGGCCTCCGAGGTGTCGCCGGCGCTGCGGCCTCTTTTTTGATTGCCCAAGTGCCAATCTGTTTCTTCGCCGGTATATTTTTTGTTTAACTTATTAAGCGCAAACTGGATCATCATCGTAAGTAATTTCGTAATAACAAACGAGGTCATTGAAAATAAACGCTGGGATTCCGAAAACTGTTTTATCGCCGGCTCTCTTGCCGCGTCACCGGCTGACTTGGCATTATTATTTATCCCTTCGATAACTTCCGCTTTTTTTTGCGGAGAATTAGAAGTCTCGTTATATGTATCTTGCCATAATTTTTTGAGTTCTTGATCTGTCAAGGGGGAGGCAGCTAGTCCATCGAATTGCCCCTCAGCTAATTTTGCGTCTGCAACGGCACGATCCGCATCTTGCCAAGCGAGCTCAATGATCTTTGCTCCAAGCGTTCCATCCTGCCTTGCTGTCTCTTGAAATTTTTTCATTTCTTGTTCCGCAGCGTAATTGCCGACCGCTTTTTCTAACTTATCTCCTTTCTCTCTTGCCTCCGGACCTAAAAAGATGTCCCGGCAGGTGATGTCTTCTTTCTTACATACGTCGTTGCCAATGGCATTCAACGCAAAACCCGCAAGCATACCGGTCGCTTGACCCACCAGAGAGGCAAGTGCTTTGTTCATCTCTCCATCACGTTTCTTTCCATCCTTGCCCATATCAAACAGCATGCGCGCCACCAGAGTGATGCCATCGATAATCGCAGTTCTAAATATTGACTTCAACCCCATCGCTAGGGCATCTTCAACGGAATAAGGAGTATAGTTGTCTCCTTTTCCGGTTCCCATTTTAAATGGTTCGCCTAAATTGACTTTAAAAGTTGATTTCTCAACAGATTTCTCAACCGAAGAATTGACCGCATCTGCTTGATAAAAAGCTGCATCTGAAGGTAAATTAGCCACCGCACTATTTGCTGCCCTATTTGCGACTTGTTGACCAATTTTTTTAAACATATCATCAACCATCGCCACAAAAGTAATGACCGCCAACTGGCTCGCGACGTTGGAGGCCAATGCGATAATCCCTTCCCGAACGGCGGTACTCATATCATCGCCCAAGAGATCATCTAATTTCTTGGCCACCTCGGTTAAGACATACCCCTTCACCAGACCCACCACAAATCCCTTCACAAAACCGACCGCAAACTTTTTGATCCCCTCCAAAACACTCTGGAATCCGGTCATGGGAGCCTGTGCTGCGGCCGTTCCTGTCGTAGCTGTTGCACCTTCACCAAAAAATACACTGACCGTTTTTGCAATAAACGTCGTTACCTTTTCATAAATTAACGCTAAAGTTTCGACAACGGCTTTAACTGCCGTCGTGATCGCGTCGACAATGGCTTTGATGATCGTTCCGATATACGGCAACTCTTGAATCACCGTGATCACGGTTTCGGCCGCAGTCCCAATCGCTAGAAGAGCGTCTTTAAGCCATGCACCTACATTTTGAATAGCAGTATTTAAAGCACTTGATACACCAGACAACAATCCCGATCCTGCTCCATTTAAAAGTCCGTTCGTAAAAATTCCTTGACCGCCTTGACCGGCTGATATGTTGGCGGAATCTCCAGCAAACTCTGGACCAGCATCCGGATTAGCAGTCTCTCCGCTACCTCCTGCTGATCCCGCCGCCCCAACCCCGACCGTAATCGCCACCGACAACGCGATTGCCAAAATCATCCCCGCCTGCTGACTACAAACCCCCTCCATCACACAAATTTGAGCGACGGCGGAAGAAAAAGCCGACGCGCCGGCCGCAAGAACAGCGCCCCCCACCCCAAAAAGCGCCATCGACACGACAAAAATAGCGAGATTGATTGCAATTGTAGAGCCGCTGACAAGTCCGGGAAGTTCATTCGTTTTACTATGCCAGACTGATCCCCAGACAAAACTCTTCATTGTATCTGAAGCCTCTTCAAACTTCAGATCACCCGTATTTTCAAAATCGGAACCTAAAACAAATCCCGTTGATTCTTTTTCAAAATCTGACCGGGATAATGACATTCCCCTACCGGTATCGGAAAAATAAACTGTGTCATTTTCAATTTTCTGAACCAGAACAAAATGCTCGGGATTTAGATTAGCAATAAAAGGAGGAATAAATTTTAAGATATCTTTTGGATTCATTTTTACTGCTTTGAGTTTTAATCCATAAGCATCCACCACTTTTTGAATTGCAAAAAGAGAAGTTTTTAATTTTGTCTGTCCCGGTTCAATAATGTTATTTAAATAATCAATGAGAAGGGTTAAAACCGAAAGTTCTTCCAAAGAACTATTAACGCCATTTGATTCCAATAAATCCTTTAAAGCATGAACGCCGCAATTTAACGGATGTATTTCCGAATTCAGTATCCAATCATGAATTTTTTGGATCCGCTCGGATGTAATGGTTATTTTGGAATCAATGGTCAAATACGGTTGATTTGTCCCTTGATTAAAACGGGAATCTGTGAGCTTTAATTGGATGCGGTTTTGCTCTTTGCCGGCAACTTGTTTTAATAGATTTTCAATGCTCGCCGCAATGTTAACAGAACTGGCTTGTTCGGGATTAGCTACATCTTGGGAGGGTAGAAAATGCTGGGCAGTTTTATCTCTCCAGAGCACAGAAGGGTCGTAATTGAACGCCCAGCTAACCTGTTCTGGAACAAAGAGAACAACTAAAAGTAAAGCAACAACTCGGATCCAAGTTTTGAAACGACTTTTAAAGGGTTGGATTGGTTGATCAGAAGGAGTATTTTGATAAAAAGAATTAGTTTTATGATTACTATTAGTAATAGTATCAATTTTTTTATTATTTATATCAACCTCAGATTGGTTTTTTATGTCCATTCTGTTATTTAAAGAATAAAATGTCCAAATTGAGTGTTAATAACAGAGGCCAGACTAACGACATTGTTGAGGTCATAAGTCTGGAAATACTGAGAAGCAACGATTATAAATATTTTGAAAATTTTAAATCTATTAAGCCATTGCTTCGCTTTCTTTACCAAGGATCTATTCGATTCAGAATATTGTTTTCGCGTAATCTATTTAAAAACCCTAAACTGGCTTTTTAATACGCATAAAGTATAACATATTTTACGACGACACAAAAAGCACGTCAACTTTTATTAGATAAATATCTATTTATTTTTCAATAAGTTATATCTCTAAAAAATATTATATAATATTTCTTGCATTTTTTAAGAATCTCTTTTAAGAAAACGTTTTCAATGTAAATAAGTAGTAATAAAATTTAAAATTCAAATTATCTATTTTTTGCCATAAATTTTGAATAGTAGTAAAAAAATCCTTTATCTCGATGACTAACTATTGAATCTCTCTTATAATATTTTTTTAAAATTCTAAAGAAATCTTTTTTTTGGACATTAGCAAATCATTTATAACCCAATTAAAATTAACAAATAATAATGTCCATTCTGAGAACATTTTGTTCCCAAACGACCTCTTGTAAATTCAATTTATATTAATCAGAAAATCACCCGCCCTAAACAAATGCAGTAATCAAGCGTGAAGCGCCGAACTTCGGAAGTATCAAAACGGTTATTACGCCTGGAAAAACCAACCGAAGAGTTAGCGCAGGATCCAATGAAGCATTACTCATTAAGATAAGACGTGTATTTATCAACACTGATCAAAATTACGGGAGTCCAAAAATGCGGAATCCGGGGGCAGGACTAATTCATGACTCGGACCGTGGGGCAGCCAATATGCCAGCGGAGATTACTAGGCACTACTTACAGATTTAGGACTTTCGCGTTTGAGCTAAAAAGTCAGGTTTAGGGTTTAAACATGGGTTTGGCCATGAGATAATCGGGAAATTAAACCGAACAACTCAAGGAGTCAGCCATGCAAAATCAAAAATG
>JAHFFY010000013.1 GCA_023247705.1 Candidatus Omnitrophota bacterium
AAGGGTTGAAACGGATGGCCGAGATTCACAAACGCCATCTTGGTGAAATACCGGTGCACCTTGCCGTTGGGCGTGACCAAAAGATTATCGAAACCCGCGTGGATCAGGCCCTGCATATTTTTCCAGCCCTGCTCGGTATAAATGTGCGGGGCCCAGGTCACGGTCAAGGGGTGCATACGGTATTGAAATTTTAATTTGTGCGCGGTAAACGAACTGTCCTTGCCGCCGCTCGATGGGACGATGCAGTCAAAGCGGCCATCGGTGCGCCGGTAACGGTCGCAGAGTGCGATCAATTCCTGCTCGCGCTTTTTCCAGTCGATCTGGTTTTGCTTATAGTCCGCGTAACGGCAGGCGTCACAAATCCCGTCGGCGCCGAAGGCGATCGTTTCTTTTTTCTGGTCGGACTTCGCGCGAAATTCAACCGTTGAGCTCGGGCGTTGATTGGAAATGACGCAGCGTTTACAATAAACAACCTCGCGCGGGAGGCCGTATTTAACGTCAGGGAGTTCGGTTTCTATGTTGTTTTGGTTTGTTGGCATTGTTTTGTTCCTTAATTTCTTTATAGTCAACCCGTCATTGCGAGACATCGTTGTTTTCGTTCTCGGTCGAAGCAATCTCTGAGGAACGATTTTTGTCCGACATTTCCCAATGGAAATGGTAGACCAAAACCCATAGAAGAGATTGCCGCGCCATCACGATTTATTGGCGATGGCTCGCCCCGTCCCGCTGCTTTAAAATGGAATTTTGCGGGGCCTAAAAGCGGGGCAATGACGGCGTACTTGTAACGAATTGCAAAAACCCCTTCAAAATCCCCAACCCCGTCTGCCCGCTTTTCTCGGGATGAAACTGGCAGCCGTAAATATTTTCTTTCTTCAAAACCGAACAAAATTCCTGATCGAAGTAACGGGTCTTCGCCAGAACATACTGATCAGATTTGGGCCGGACACAATAGGAATGAACAAAATACGCGCCGCTGCCTGGCGTCACATCTTCCAGGATCGTCCCTTTCCAATCGCGGTCGGGTTCAATCGAATTCCACCCGACGTGCGGGATCGAATAGCCTTCGACCACCAGCGCAGGATCTTCCTTGAAACGAATGACCTCCCCTTCGATCAGTCCCAGCCCCGCGTGCTCGCCGAATTCATAACTCCTGTCCATCAGCAACTGCATCCCCAGGCAAATCCCCAGAAACGGTTTGCCGCCTTTGACATATTCTTTGATCGCTACGTCCAGTCCGCGTTCCTTGAGATTTCGCATTCCTTCCTGAAAAGCGCCGACCCCCGGCAACACGAGCGAATCAGCTTCTTTAATTTCTTCATGGGTGGAAACAAATCTGACCGTCGCCCCCAGCCATTCAAAAGCGTTACGGACACTGCGCAAATTGCACAGACCATAATCAACAATCGAAACGTTTGCATTCAAAAAATTCGAAACCGTGTAATTGCGTTCATCCTGCGGATTGATCCGTCCATCAAAACGGTTGATTAAAAATGCTTTCAATTGCGGGATCGTTGTCTGGTTGTAATGCAAAAGCGTGCCGAGCGCGATGCCGTCGATTTTTTTGTCCTGGAGACATTCTTCCAGATGCGAGAGCGTTCCGGCGCCACCGGAGATAACCACCGGGACCAAAACCACATCGGTCACCGCCTTGACTAGTTCCAGATCGAATCCTAATTTCGTTCCGTCACGATCAACCGACGTCAAAAGGATCTCACCGACCCCCAAACGGACCGCGTGTTGGGCCCAAGTCACAACATCCAATCCGGTCTTCTCGCGGCCGTTGTCGGTATAAGCCTCCCATTTGCCCGGGCCGGTTTTTTTCGCTTCGATGGAAAGAACAATTGTCGAAGAACCAAAAATACGCGACGCTTCTCTCAAAAGGTCCGGGTTTTTGACCGCCGCGGTATTGATCGCAGCCTTGTCCGCGCCGGAACGTAAAATCGTTTTGATATCTTCCAGGCTGCGGATGCCGCCGCCGACGGTAATCGGCACAAAGAATCCGTGCTTGGTCGTTTCTTCAATAATATGCGTAAGGTTGTTGCGATTATACAAACTCGCCACGATATCGATGTACAGCAATTCATCCGCGCCGTCCTGATAATATTTCCGCGCCAACTGGTTAGGATTTCCAACAACGCGCAGGCCTTCCAGCTGAATGCCTTTCACGACATTCGGGCCTTTGACGTCCAGCCGGGCTATGATTCTAGTCCTTTTCATTTAATAATTTCTCCACCGCGGCGTCCACAAAATACTTCTGCACCGGGATCTCCCAAATCTTCGGGGCATGCATGATCTGCGAAAAACGTTTGGCGCTTTCGCCGTTGCCGAAGGTGTAGGCCTGGATCGGTTTCAAAACCGCGATTTGACGGATCGCGTCCTGGATTTCGGTTTCGTTTTCATTCACATTGAGAATGTTGACGGATTCATGCCGGTTTTTCTGGCGGTTGCCGATATTGATCGCCATCTTTCCGTACACTTCGCTGATCCGGATCCCCACGCTGGAATTGCCGATGGTGAACAAGCAGTTTCTTAAAATCGTCAGATAATATTCGAATCTTAACGATGGGAAAATTTTAAACCGCGGATTATGCTGCAAAGGCAGAATCTCTTCCAGAATAATGTCCGAGCCCGGATCGTTGTTGGGATAAATGACGACATAATTCTTGTCCGATTTGATCAAGGCGTTAACGACCGTCTTGATATTCTGGCGCAGGTCTTTGAGTTCCGTTGTGACGGGATGATAAACAAAGATCCCGTACGCGTCGAATTCGATTTCATAACGCTGGCGGACACTCTCTAAACCCGGAAGATTTTTGCTAAGCATGATATCGATGTCGGGTGAACCGATGACAAAAATACTGTCCGCCAGTTCCCCCATCTGGATCAAACGCTTCTTGGCCAATTCATTGGCGACAAAATGGACGTGCGCCAACTTGGAAATCGCGTGCCGGATCGATTCATCGATCGTTCCCGAGACCTCCCCGCCTTCGATGTGCGCTACGAGAACATTGTTCATGGCCCCGGTGATCGCCCCGGCCAAAGCCTCGGCCCGGTCTCCATGCACGACGATCAAATCGGGTTTATATTCATGGATATAACTGCTTAACCCCTGGATCGTGTTGGCTAAAATCACGTCCATCGGCATCGCGCTCGTTTGATTGATGTAGGTATAAATATTTTGAAAGCCGGCCTTGCGCACCTCATCGACCGTGCCGCCATATTTGGAGAGCATGTGCATGCCGGTGACAAAGATATGCACGTCGAAATCTTTGCTTTTGTCCAGTTGGTAAATCAAGGGTTTGAGTTTTCCAAAATCCGCCCTCGTTCCCGTTAGAAAAAGGATTCTTTTCATATCTGTTTTCTCCTTACCAAACGCGCCGGGACCCCGGCCCAGATCTCTCCCGGGGCCACGTCATTGATCACAACGCTATTGGCCCCGATGACGGCGCGATCGCCGATTTTAATTTGACCCAAAATTTTCGCCCCTGCATAGATTGTCACGTGATCACCGATCGTCGGCCGTTCGTTCGTGGATTCGTATCGCGCGCCGATGGTGACGTTGTGGTATACAAAACAATCATCGCCGATGATAATCTTCGAACCGATCACGGTCCCGTAACTGTGGACCAGTGTAAAATTTTTACCGATGTCCGCCGAATAATAAATCAAACTCGCCGTGTACTGACTTTGCACGATCGAAAGGATTTTCAAGAAATCATCTTCCCCTTGGCTTAAAAAATATTCCCGCTGGATCCGGTAAATGGCGACCGACAAATTTCCGGCGTTATGCAACGGACAATCGTATTGTTCCAAAAGCGACTTCTGCTTGCGGTCGAATTTCAAACCGAAGCAGTCTTTTAAAAGACTGCTTAAATGCGGAAATTTTTTCTGGAATCTTTTTGTCTTCATGCGGCAACCGATTTCCAGCGCAGCTGCGCGTCTTTCTTGACGGCGGCTCTCGCTTTCTTCCCTAATAATTTATGAAAATCCACAGCCTTGATCTCTCCGGTGCCGGGACGTTTGACCCAGATATTTTCCAGGCTAAAGATTTCGCCCGCCTTGATGTCGCAGATCGCGACCGCGCACGCGTAAGCAAAATCGATGACCGGCTGTTCTTCTTTCAAAATATTTTTTGTGCCGCCCTGCGCCAGATAAATCGCCCGTGAACCTTCGACCAATTGCGCCAGTTCCTGCGGTTCCATTGAAATCGGAACATCCGGTCCCGGCCAATCGCGGGTCAAGGTAAAATGTTTTTCCAAAGCACAGGCACCTAACGCCGCGGCGCCGAGACACGTATAAATCCCCAGAGAATGATCGCTTAACCCCACCGGCAGCCCGAAGGTTTTCTTCAACTGCGCAATCGCGCCCAAACGCACCTTTTCATACGGCGTCGGATACATGGACGTGCAGTGCATAAGGATCAGCGGGCATTTATGTTTTTGAATGGCCTTCACCGATCTTCTAATCGAGGGGATATCATTCATCCCGGTGGATAAAATCATGGGCTTGCCCATCCTGGCGATGTGTTCAAGAAGCGGAATGCTGTTGCACTCCCCGGATCCGATTTTAAACGCATTGACCTTCATGTCATACAAACGATCGGCCGCTGCCCGGGAAAACGGCGTGCACAGATAAATGATCCCTTTTTTCTCGCAATACTTTTTGACCGCGAGCTCTTCTTCCTCGGGCAGTTCGCAGCGTTTGATAATGTCGTATAACCGGTCGGGAGAATTTCCCGGCAGGATATCGGTCGGGATCATTTCCTCCTCGGTGATATGGCATTGAAACTTGACGCATTCCGCTTTGGCGGCCACCGCGGCATCGATCAACTGGATCGCCTTGTTAAAATCCCCTTCATGATTAATGCCCGCCTCCGCGATGACCAACGGCGGAAAATCATCGCCGACCGGACGGCCTTCGATGTTGATGGTTTTGTTTTTCTTGATACTCTTGGTCATGATGTTGACTCCTTAAATATCCAGGGTTGTTCAAATTCTTGTCAAATTTACGTCATTACGAGGCATCGTCATTTCACTTTTACGGCCGAAGCAATCTCTTCTTGCGATTTTAGCCTTTCTTACTGCCCGACAACTCTCCGCTCAAAACCCTACTCCATTCCTTAAACCAATTCCGATCGGCCCGCGCGAACTGACGTGTGAACTCCGCAACGACCTCCTGGACATCTCGGGCAAACCACCAGGATTCGATCTGCGTCAATCGATCATTGATAAACCGTCCCGCCGCCTCCGGAGAATCGTGCAAAATCTTCGCCGCGCGCAACTGTTCAAAATACGGTTCTGCGGATTTGCGAATGCCCCATAAATCCGGATCCCAAAACAGAATCGTCGGGATATTCATCGCCATGACTTCCAGATAAGCGGTTTGATTATTGTCCAGCACAACCAAACGACTTTCCGCTAAACGGTTGCGGAAAGGAACATCACAATGATCAAATTTGATCCCGGAGACCGACTCTTCCAACCGTTGCTGATTGCTCCATCCCATATCAAGATAATACAAACGCACTAAAAGCCGTCGGCGCGTTGCGTCCGTTAAAGAATTTAAAAATTTTTTCTGCCACTCCATATACCGCAGCGCCTGCGGCCCCAGGTAACAGGACTGAAACAAAAGCTGATACCGCGGCCCTAAATTTCCGACGTAGAAAATCTGCGACTTCGTTTGGTTCTCATCTTTGGTCCGTACCGGAACCGACAATCCGGGCTGCGGCAACGGAATCACTTTGGGCTGACGATTATTCCATCCCCAGGAAATAAAATGATCGACCGCTTTCAATTCATTATCCAGCATCGCATCGTAGAGAAACGTTCCGTAACCTCCGCCGTGCTGGGTCCCGATCAAGACCGTTTGACGCTTGACCGCTTCCGCCATGTAAACCGCCGCCGGAGTGTCAAACCGCCAGCCGATCGCGCTGATAATCGCTTTGGGACAATTATCCAGAAATCCGGAAACCTGATTTCTGATATCTCGATACCCTTCCAGAATATCCAGGGGCAGACAATACGCCATCATCTGATAACAGATGGTCTCAAACTCGTCGGTCTTTTTCTTGTCGCGAAAAACCGTGCGCAGCGCATCGTTGGCCCGCAAAGTTTTTGTTTGGACTCCCAATCCCAGTTTTCCCACGCGCCATTGTCGCCATAATGATTTCTGTTCCGGGGTTTCCGGCGCAATTCTAACTTGATGTAAAAGAACCTGACGCTGCGCTGAAAACCGGAACGTCAACCGCTCCAACGGCGGACGGATGTGTTCGCGAAAAAACTGTTTGTATACCGCGTTGGCGCGCGACCGCCCGAAATAAGACGAATCCTGCCCCCGCCATTCTTTCGCCGGAAAACGACCTCCTAACAGCCGCAGGATCTGCGAAAACAATTGCAGATTATAACTGTCGCTTTTGGCGTAATGCACAAATTCGAGATTGCTTTGCACATAACGATTGTTTCTTTCATCGAGCAAACAGGTTTTAAACTGCGGATCCCGAGCCAGCGCGTCTTTCAATAAGGTATAACGATCATAAAGGATCTGGATATACCGCCACAACCACTCACCAAAAACAATCCGCCAATAACGCTGCGTTTCACCCGTTTCATGGATCCGGTTAAAGTCCCCGGTCAATTCCTCCAGCATCCGCTCATAAAGGCCATCGCAATACCGGTAAGCGGCCTCCAACCGCCGGGGATCGTCCCACGGATAAGCCAGCACATTGTGCTTCAACTTTTCCCAAACCGGGCGCTGGTCAAACAGCAAACACCATTCGCCCAGGAATAAAATCTCTTCCGACGGTTCCCAAAAATCCTGAATGGCGGTTGTTGCTAAGAACATAGCTACCTTATAGTCTTCTCGCTGTCATTGCTGCTTCGTTTTGTTTTAAAGCACAAACCGCAACAAAACAGCAGGGGGCAATCTCTTCCAAACGATTTTTGTCTATCATTTCCCTGGAAATCTCCGGCCAAAATCCATAGGAATCGATTCGTCCTAAAATCAAACAGCGATGACCCGCAGTGACGGCCTATATAAAAAATTCAACCCGATCGACCCTGTTAGCCACAACCCACGAACCCGTAACCCGCAAACGCGTAAACTTCTAAAACGTCGTATACCGATCTTCCGGCACTTCCTGAAAGATATCCTTCGGCCTTATTTCTTTGTGCTGCAATCGTTCGATCCTGCTTTCGATAAATCGGTCCAAATAAGAGGGATTTTCTTTTAATAACGCCCGTTTGCTCCGGATTGTTTCGACATTGAGATCAACGGAAATTCTGAAAGCCCCGTCAGCAATTCTTTTTTGAAAACTTTCCGTGCTCATCAATTTCGCACAAAGAATCTTGGCGAAAAGCGCGTTGCCTTGGGGCGTCATATGGATCTCATCGTGAAATAACGCCAGCCTCTCTTCGCCTTCGAACGCATTAAAATCCTGTGTGCAATCTAGACAGGGAATCAGCGGCGCGCATTCTTTGAGTGTGCGGCTGATCTTGCGTTTGGACACCGCCTGATAATCCGCGTACAAAGGCGTCAGACGGGAATTGGCGACATACGTTTGCCGGTCTTCCGGAGTGTCGGCGAGTTCCACCAGTCCCGGATAATCGATCGTGAACAACTGAATATTTCTTTCCTGCGCCAGGCGCGCCATCGCAATCAGATTATCAAACCACGCCACGATATAATCATTACGCAACAAAACCTCCCAGCGCTTCGGATTGTTAAAATTCATCTGTAGAGCAAATACCTGTTCTTTCAAAAATTTCTGCGCCAAAAGATAAAAACTTAAAACGCGCGTTTGCGACAACCAACGGTTCGCAGGACAATACAGATTGTTTTGCTCCACCACATTGCGGGCGACCTTCGGTTTCCATTTTGTCCCCAGGGACAACGAGCTGTATTCGAATTCCTCATTCCATCCCTGATGAAGTAAAACAATGTCCGCCTGATAACGGACGATCTCTTCTTTGAACCGCAACCACTCCTGATAGGAATACCAGCCCTGCACACCGGAGTTGATGACTTCCGCATCAATTCCTTTCTGGCGCAATTCCTGTTCCAGCCTCGCCGGCCAGGTTTCGGCATCATCATTGCAATCACCGGCGGTTGTTGATCCGCCGGAGCAAAAGATCCTTAATTTGGTTTTCTTTTGTTTCGAATCAAATTCCTGTCCCCTGAATCCCAAAGAATTAATATTAAAGACATTTCGTTTCTTTCGGTTTAACTCCAAATCATAAAGCTTCCCGGTGCCGGGAGGAAAAGCAAATTTATCAAAGATCAGGAAATCAAGTTCTTTCGACCGGCAATTCTGGCGAAACCCGACGCCGTACACCGGGTGATTCACTAAAAAGAAACTGAATATAGCAAACCGGTACTGTCGTCCGTAAGCAGCGCTCAAAACCGTTCGCAAAAAAATTTCCCACAGCACCACGCCCAACAGCCCTCCCAGCAAAAACAGCCCGACCGCTCCTTCTTTCCTGAGATAAAACAGGACGACGAGACTGGTCAACAAAATCCAAATATAAAACAGGAACACCTGTTCGAAATGATTCAAAAGTAATTCCGCTGAACGGTGGATTTGTTTCTTCGGCATAAGGCCTCAATAATTTTCCCAATAACTCCGGGCGTTCTTGCTGAGCCCGCGTTTCAGCGGATCCACTCCGGTCCACCGGCACAAAAATCCAATGGGACAAATCACCGTCCAGTAAAAGATGTTTAAAAATATTTTCAGTAAAAGATTTAATGGATTCATCGTTCGATTCTATTTTCTTTCGTTCCCGTCAATGACGATGATTTAAAATTCCTTCCTTACTTCTCAATCCAGCTGAAACTCTTCCTTCCAACTTTCATTTTGCGCCAGTTTCGGCTGCTTGGTTTTATCAATTAAGAAATTTTCCAATACCAGATAATCGATCTCGGTACGCATAAAACAGCGGTACGCGTCTTCCGGCGTACAGACAATCGGCTCACCCCGGACATTAAAAGAAGTATTGATGACGACCGGGCAACCGGTTCTCTTCTCGAATGATTTAATCAGATGATAAAACTTCGCGTTGGTTTCCTGTGAAACCGTCTGGATGCGCGCCGAATAATCCACGTGGGTCACCGCCGGAACTTGCGAACGCACCACATTCAATTTATCCAGGCCAAACAACTGTTCCTCCTCTCTCGACATGAGGCGTTTTTTTTCTTCTTTGAGCGGTGCGACCAAAAGCATATACGGCGAAGGCCGGTCCATCTCAAACCAGTTGGCAACTTTTTCTTCCAGCACCGCCGGAGCAAACGGACGAAACGATTCGCGATATTTGATCCGCAGGTTCATGCTCTTTTGCATCTCGGGCAAACGCGCATCGCCGATGATGCTGCGTGCGCCCAGCGCCCGGGGTCCAAATTCCATCCGGCCCGAAAACCATCCTAAAATCTTTCCATGGGCCAACAGTTCGCCGGCCTTTTCCTCGATATTCAAAATTTCTTCGTAAGAAATTCTCCGGCTGTCCAGAAATTCTTTGATGTCCTGATTCGAATACCTTTGTCCCAGATAAAAACCATGCTCCGGTTCTTTGGTTGTCACCGGTTCGCGTTTATTTTGCTTGAGTTGAAACCACAGATAGAACGCCGCCCCCAAAGCGCCGCCCGCATCCCCGGCAGCGGGCTGGATCCAAAGATCATCGAATATGTTCTCTTTTAAAATCTTTCCGTTGGCCACACAATTTAACGCCACCCCTCCAGCGAGACAGAGATATTTCTCCCCGGTCTCTTTACGGATCTGCCGGGCGATTTTCAGCATAATAATCTCGGTGACCTCCTGGATCGATCGGGCGAAGTCCATGTCGTCTTGCGTCAGCAGGGATTCGGGTTTGCGCCGCGGACGGCCAAACAGTTTCTCGAATTCTTCATTGGTCATCGTTTGACCGACACCATAATTAAAATATTTCATGTTCAAACGAAATGAGCCGTCGGTTTTGACATCGACCAATTCCTCAAGGATTGTTTGCACATATTTCGGTTGGCCATACGGTGCTAAACCCATGACCTTGTACTCACCGGAGTTCACTTTAAATCCGGTGTAATACGTAAACGCCGCATACAACAATCCCAACGAATGAGGAAAATTGATTTTCTTTCTGAATTCCAACCGATGATCATGACCGTTGCCATAGGTCGTTGTTTCCCATTCACCAACGCCATCCACAGTCAGAAACGCGGCGCGTTTAAACGGCGAGGGATAAAACGCCGATGCCGCGTGGCTTTGATGATGTTTGATAAAATCTACTTTGCCTTTGAATTGCAATGCGCGGCGGATAAATGATTCGATCCAGAGTTTCTGCGTTAATTGTCCTTCCATCGCCTGAAGAAAAGAATCCAGTCCTTGCGGGGCATACGCTATAAACGAAGCAAGGATCCGCTGAAATTTCAACGCAGGTCTTTCATAATAAACCAGATGATCCACATCATTCATCGTGATCGCGCCTTCTTTCAATACGCACTCGATCGCTTTAAACGGAAAACGGCTGTCATGTTTTTTACGCGTGAAGCGTTCTTCCTGAGCGGCGGCAACGATCTCTCCGTCGCGCACCAAGGCCGCGGCGCTGTCGTGATAAAAAGCTGAGATGCCCAGAATGTTCATGCTTGAATCCTTGAATGCTTCAGTTTACGTCATTGCTTCGCCAGCAAGATGACTCAACGATGGCCCGCAATGACAGTATTCTTTACGGGATTATTTAAAAACTCCTTCTTCCCCAAAACCCCATAAATCGCGCGCGACAATTCCTCATGCCCCTGGTCGTTTAGATGCGTGATCCCATCGGCGAAACGCGACCCGGATTCGTCATCAAAAAGGCCTCCGGCGTCCAGCAACCCAACCTGCGCAGGCTGTTGCTGCAACGATTCTTTGATCCGGGCGTAAATCGATCCTTCGGTCTGTTGCAGGGCGGAAAATTCTTTAAACGTCCGATGGCTCGCGTGCCGGGTCGTGAAATAGTCGAATTGTTGTCGTTCTTCGGGCGCCAATGTTTTCTTGCCGTATGAGACCGGCTGCAGGACAGCTAAATATTTTGCGCCGATCGATTCACTCACGTGATGCAACAAAACAATATTTTGCACGCAACTCTGGACCCGGGCCCCCATCGTCACCAAAGGAGATGCGTTCTCCCGGGGATTTTCGCCGGACGAACGTTTCTTCGTCCAATAACGAAACAGCTCGCTTTGTGATTCCAGGAATTGACGGCAACCATAAAAAAATTCACCGCTATGCAAAAAATGGTTCTGATGATACTTAAGCGCAGTCGCGACCTCGCGGTCGTAGAAGACTTTATTCAATTCATCGTAATGGGTGCTGGGCATGTGCAAATCGTTAAAACCGGTAATCGAAATCACGTATTTCGGTCTAAGCCGCACCCCCCAGAATAATAAATACATCAACTCTTTTTGGGTGGTCGCCGCCATCATAGAAAGATTAAAAACCGTCCAGGGAAAATCCTGTCCTCTCATCTCATTCAATATTGATTCCAGGATATTCGCTCCCACCTTTTCATTACACGAAGCCCCCAACCCCCAGGCGGTTGATCCACCAAGAATCAAACAGTGCTTTTTATTCATAAAGACATCTTCCGTGCCGGAGGGAAACTCATGCGTTCGAAATCCGTGTTTGTTGGAAGTGATGACCTGCTTGCTTGAGTCCAACGGATAAAACACCCGGACACCCAAAGGAATTTGTTTCCAGCATTCGGGACTGGACATCGAGGCGTAATATTCTTGAGGATAAGCGGTTAAAAGCTGCGGAGGGGATTGTCGGGACTTGATTTGCTTCAGCCCTCGAAAGACAATCTCCAGCGCCAAAAAAATCAGCCCGCCGCCGAAGACAACGACCTCAATAAAGCGGATAAATGTCATCAGTCATTTCTTTCTTTTTCTGGTCACGCTGGGTATTATTCCGGTCACCGCGCCAACGATTCAAAAAATTTTTCCACCAAATTTTTAATTTTTGGAGAAACATCCACTTTGTTCCTTCACATACGAACGTCTGCAATGACAGAATTCGCTGATTCATTCTCTACTTCCCCTACCCCAACCCGCCGCCCTTCCCGATTGGACACCCGAATCGCTTCTATGATCCGCTGTACCTCGCGTCCGTCGGCAAAGGTCGCGCCTTTAAAATGTTCCAGGCCACTCACGGCTCCAACAAAATTTTCAACCAACCGTCCGAATGAGGCCCGCCAGATACTGCCCGCAACCCAAAGTTTGCATAACCAGGGATCTTTAAACGAAAGATCATGAACGGCCGTGGTCCGGCGGAACATCGTCAACTGGCTTTCTCCCTCGATGAACAACGCGCCCATCTCTCCGTAAATGCTGACCGAGAACCCTTTCCAACCGACCGCGACACTCGACACGACCGCGGTCGCGAGTGCTCCCGACTTAAATTGCAATTGAAACGAAACCAAATCGTCCGCCGTGACCGCTTTCAGTTCACCATGCGTAGGGTCTTTTCGTTTTTCGATAAATGTCTTTAATGTGCCGCTGACTGTTTCTACCTCGCCAAACCACCAGCGCAATAGATCAATCTGATGCGAACCCATCGCGTTCAACTCTCCACCGCCGGCGTTTTGGTCCGAACGCCAGTCCCAGGGAAGAGTCGCATCAATCCGGTTGGACGTGCTGTAACTTAAATTGACCTGAATGATCCGGCCCAAATCTCCGCCGTCGAGAATATTTTTGACCGTGACATGGTTGGGATGAAACCGCATCTGATGGCCGATCGCATTGACCAACGATGCGTTCCGGGTCACCTGATACATCGCGTCGGCTTCGGCAAAGTTCACAGCGAAGGGTTTTTCGCAGACCACATGTTTGCCGTGTTTGACCGCTTCCATCACGATAACGTGATGGGTCGCCGGCGGGGTCGCGATGCTCACAATCTGAATATCCGGGGATTTCAGAATTTCGTCATAGGATGCGACGACCCGGTCGATTTGAAAACGTTCAGCCACCTTCTGCGCCTTGGACTTGCTGCGGGAAAAAATCGCCGCCACGTTGGTGGAGGCACAATCGGCAAACGCCGGTACGTGGACGAATCCGCCGAAGCCCGTGCCAATGATCCCGACTTGCATGATTTGAATTTCTTTGTTGACCATTTTCTTATACCGTTAGTGATTTTTTTCGTTGGACACCTCTGTTTAACCAAAACCCTTCAATAACATTCTAAACTGTGGCCACCCTTCACATAGCCGTCAAAATTTTTTTCGACACAACATGTGTTCTCAGCAAATTCAAAGCACCCATCGCGGCCTTGGTTTGGGACTCAATCGTGGCCCCGGCGATATGCGGGGTGATCACGATCTGACCGCGATCGAAAAATTCAAAAAGTTTAGAATTCATCTGGGTGTTGGTGACCTCTCCTTCCAAAACATCCAATCCGACTCTTAAATCCGGACGTTGATGCAGGATATCAATCAGCGCTTCTTCGGCGAGAGTCTCCCCGCGCGAAGTATTAATAAGACTCGCCCCGGTCTTCAGCCGTTCAAGGAGTTCCCGGTTAATCATGCGCGTTGTTTCTTTGGTTAACGCACAGCACACGCAAACGATATCGCATTCGGAAAAAATTTGTTCCAGCGGCCAGCGCGCGTAACGCTCATCAACGACATACGGATCATAATACGCGACCCGGGCATCGAAGGCGCCGCACCATTTCGCCAGTCGCTGACCGATCCGTCCCAGACCGATCAATCCGACCTGACGTCCGTTTAATTCAAAACCTCTCAGCATGTCCTCCTGATGCCGCCACCGTTTTTGCGCAACCTCTTTGACCGCCACATCCAGACGGCGCAGGGTATTTAACAGCAGAAGAAACGTAAATTCCGCACTGGCGCTGATTGAATTCAACGTCGCGCGGTCATCCAGCAGGCTATAAACCGCGATACGCCGGTCGCGGCAGACTTCAAAATCAATATGATTTTTTCCCGTCGAAGGCGTCACAATGACGTCCAACACAGGAAAAAAATTCAGAACATCACCATTCACCACAAACCGCTGCCCCGGGTTCACGATCCAGGCCATAAGTTGAGAATCGGCCTGCAGTTCGTCTTTGTTCCAAATTTCTTTAAAACGGGTCGGAATGATCTTTTGATATTCCTCTTTCATTTTTCCCAAAAAAGAAAACGGGGCGCTGAAGAGGCAATATTTTTCTTTCATAGAATTGAACGGATCATTGCCCAAAGGATTCATTTTCCGCTCCCCTTGATTGCGTGGACCAACCGCGCGATTTCTCCGCCCAGCTGAGCGAGCTGCCGAAATTCTTCAGGTGTCGCGCTCAGGACATGGTCGCGGATGACCTGCGATGTTTTGTTCAAGGTAAAATGTTTTTCGATAAACTTCGCCCCACGTGAAATAGCGATGAGGCAAGCCGCGATCCCGTGACAATGATCGCTGTAGCCGTAATAAAGACGGTCATTGTAAATTTCGGGAAAACCCGTCAGCTGGTTAGGATAGGTCGGATACTTCGAGCGGCAAAAGATATAACGCAATTTTTGATGCGGAGGGCCAAAAGGAAATTCCTTCTTCTCCCAGAATCCCAAAGAAACGAAAACCTCTTTCCCTTCCGCAATCACCTTTTCGCACAAGGCCGGGTTATCGGTCACGGTCCGGGAGGCGATTTTATAGCGGTTCAAGTGAATATGTTTCGCCAGTTCGAACCCTTCTTCGCTAATGACGGAGGCCAGCATCTCGATCCCGAGATAATCGCACCACTCCTTGAGCTGTTCGACCCGGGTGAGATTCATGTGATTAATCTCCTCCGGCTTCTGGCGCCAACCGAACTGAAACTTGGCGATATCCGCCCCGCTTAATTTGGCCTGACGGATGAGTTCATAAATCAAATCGAAATTCCCATCGTGGTTCAATCCAATCTCAGCAACGAAGAGCATATTAATGTTCAACCTCCATATTTATTTTTTGCGTTGAAGGAAGGTCGCTTCCTTTTTGGCGTGTGGATAAAATTCTTTCGATCAGCCATAAATCAAACGGCGTTTTGATCTGAAAGCTTTCGTTTTTGGTCATGACGATGTGCGCGATTTTCAGTCCGTTGGTCTCTGAACGGGTCAAGGCGTCCCGCCACGTCACCCGCAGCGCCCCGTTATTGACATAAAGCGCCTCGCGCTCGATACGCAACTGCTGATGACGGGTTTTGCTTAACGGCTGCAGTCCGTTTTCACCGTGCAGATAATGCAAATCCAGGTCTTCATAAACGCTCACGACGACATCGGAATTATATAAAAGCAACGTATCCACCGCGGTCTGGATATGCACGGCCTGACGCAGCGGCGCGTGGATGTTAAGATATACGATGATGTCCGGATAAACGCGCCTATTTTTTTCCAGATGAACGGTCGCATCCAACGCCACTTCGGTTGTGGTGATCCGTTCCCCGGAAAGCGCGGAGGAACGCATGAAGGTCGTCACCTGGTCGAATTTCTTGCAGTATTCAACGACACGCGGGTCGTCGGTTGAAACCAAAATTTCATCAAAAATCCCGACGGCCAAAGCCGATTCGATGGAATAATCGATCAAGGGCTTCCCGCCCACTTTGGCCCAAACGATATCCGGCAGGTTTTGATAGGTATTCTTGGCGCCAATGACCGCGACCACGGTCGGCTTGACCGGTCCGCTGCTTAATTCCGCGCGCTCCCGTTTGATGCGCCGGCGGGTCTCCAAAATCTTTTCTTCATTTTTAGTCTGCGATTTGCCGTGCTGGCGATAAAAGAAAAGCGGGGTCGACACGTTTCCGACCGGATAGCGGTGTAGGACCTTCAACCAAAGATCATAGCCGTCCTGGACGCTGTATTGCTCGGAATATCCTCCGATGCTTTTTAAGACCCTTTTACGGATCAAGGTGCAAGCGCCGTGCGCGGGCAAATCGAGCAATCGCGTCTCTTTGCCGATGCGCTTGCGGTCTTCCATGGCGAGGAACTGCCCTTCTTCATTCACGTAAACATAATTTGGATAGACCAAAGCCAAGTCCGGATGCTGCTGTAAAAAATTCACCATGACCAGAAGAGCGCTTTCATCCAGATAATCGTCGGCGTCCAGGCGCATGAGGTATTCGCCCCGCGCCATTTTCAGGGCGAGATTCGCGCAGCTCTGCAGGCCCAACGGAGAATCATTCTTGATCAATTTGATCTTATCCGATTCCAGTGCTTTAAATCGTTCGCAGATCGAAGCGGTTTGATCCTGCGAACCGTCGTCGATCAAAATGAGCTCCCAGTCTTTGAAGCTTTGGGATAAAACACTTTGGATCGACTGTTCCAGGAAACGGCCGTAATTGTGGCTGGGAACATATATGGTGACAATTGGTTTCATGGTTTTATTTTTTTATCGTTTTCGGGTTGCGGGTTTTGCGGGTTTAACGAGTTTGGATAATCTGTCCAAATAACCCGTAAAACCCGCAACCCGCTAACCCGCAAACTTATATCGGTACCGGATACAGCAACGGTTCTCCTCTTAAAAAACGGATGATTTCTTCCGTCGCCTGAGTCTCCATCGCCTTGCGGCAATCGATGGACGCCGCGGCGATATGCGAGGTCAGAAGACAGTTCTCAAATTTTAAAAGCTCACCCTGGTAAGGTTCTTTCTCAAATACATCGAGGGCCGCGCCCGCGATCCTTTTTTCCGTTAATGCGCGGATCAAATCCTGTTCCTTGATGATGCCGCCTCGTGCCGTGTTCACAATCAGCGCGTCGGGTTTCATTAACTGAAATTCCTGCCATCCGATCCAATGGCGTGTCGTCGGCGTTAATGGCGTATGGATCGTCATGATGTCCGATTGTTTTAACAAAGTTTCTTTGTCGGTCCATGTCACGGGAAACGATCCGGTTAACGACTGGTCCGATTTAAGATCATGGGCGAGGATGTTTGTTCCAAAACCAGAAAGCAGTTGAATGACTTTTTTCCCGATCGTCCCGGTCCCCAGCACTCCAACGGTCAAGGCGCCTAAACGCCGACCCATTCTACGCTGCCAGATTCCCGCATGCAAATCGGCATTATGCTGGGGAATAAAACGCAATAGCGACAACATGAGACCGATCGTGAATTCCGCCACCGCCGGCGCCGGGGCCTGCGGGGTAAACGTCACGCGAATATTGCGTTCTTTCGCCGCGTTCAAATCAACATTGTCGAATCCCACCCCCGCCCGGGCGATCAGCCGCAGATGCGGCGCGTGATCCAAGACCCGATGGGTGATCGGACTCGAACCGGCCAAAAGAATCCCGTAATCCGAAATCATCTTGATCATCTCTTCTTCGCTGGGCGGACGGCCCAACGGATTAAGCATAAAATCAATGTGTTGCTGCTTGAAAATATCTAAAGGCGAATCGGGATATTCGCCGAAAGGAACCGTTGAAATCAAAACGCGTCGTTCCTGATTTGATGTGGGAATAAAATGAAATCCCTTAGCCGATGAAGTTATTGGAGTCGTGATGTTGTTTGTCTGATCAACCGGCCGGATATAATCGCGGGGGTATTTCTTTAAAAAAATTTCGGCCAAGACCAAATCTTCTTCGGAATCAATGTTCACCGATCTTTCCGCCGGCATAATGTAAGGACGGCTGTTCGCGGACCCGACCCGTTCGAAAAGACGGTCCCGACGGCAGGCGTAGATCGAACCATTGCGGATGTAGGCGTCGGGTTTCAGCTGTTGGCGGTGCGTTCCGGGGACTTCTTTCTGGCAGCAAAAATCAACGATGCGGTCCTCGACAATTTTTTTGATGCGGATAGGATGATGGTCTTCCAATTTCACGACCCCGATCGCGGAATCGGCTTCGGTTGTAATCAATTTTTCAACGCATTGATCGATATCTTCGGACGTTTTCATCGGATTGGTACACAACAGCTCGACAATATAATCATATCTCTGCCCTTCATCCTGCTCGGCCCATTCCAGGACGTGCTGAACGCAGTCAACGCTCTTGGCTGTGTCGGTTGCCAGATGCGCTGGCCTAAGAAACGGCACCTCGGCCCCGTAGCGGATGGCAACCGCACGAATCTCTTCGTCTTCCGTTGATACAATAAGTCTTGTCAGAGACTGGCTGCGCAACGCTTCGCCAATGGTATAAGCGATCAAGGGAATCCCTAAAAGAGGGCGAATATTCTTACGGGGAACCCCCTTCGATCCTCCTCGGGCAAGGATGATTCCCAGGATGCGTGGTTTTTTTATGATTGGATTTGTCATTTATTATTTTGTATTCGTTAGATGCTAGAACTTATCCCAAAATTTCTCGTCAGGATTTTCGTACGGGTGGCCCGGAGGCGGGTTCCCTGCCGCCCGCAGGTGATGAGGACGGCAGGGTGCCGCAGGGACAGAACCCGCAACAAATTCACAGAAGCAATTTTGGGACAAGTTCTAGTACTTTGTCAAACAAATTTTTAATAGTTGATTCCTCTATCCTTTGCAGGGAATCAACTATTAAAAACAAAATTGACAAAGTACTAGCGGTCGATCTAACATCTGACGTCTGACATCTAAAAACTTACCGACTTAATGCTTCCTGGATTAAAACAATCGGCTCTTTCTCTTTCTTCCCGCCGTATTCCGGCCATAGATATTTTTCCAGATAGGATTGAAAATCCGGCGCCGGCATGGCGGTCCAATGCGAGATCAGATCGATTAACTGTTCTTCATCGCGCGCGATCAGGTTCGGGAACCGTTCAAAAAAAGAATTCGGATATAAAAAGCACGGCTCATAATAAACCGCCCGCCGCCCGGCCATCAAGGCTTCGATTGTCGGGCTGGCAAACGCCATCGTCAGCGTCAGATCGACGAAAAACATCGTCGCGCTCGCAGATACAAAAGGATCGATCATAATAACACGCGCATGGTCTTTTATATACTGAAAAGTTGACGACAACTCCCGGCCTTCCGCGGACATGGAGGCCTCATAATCAAGCCCTTTGGGTTTAAAAAGAATCTTTAAATCCGGAAAACGCGGAGAGTTCAACAGTTTCTTTAACGCCAGCAAAAACCGTAAATGCGCATCCTCGCCGTTAGTCGCGGTCTCGCTGTTGGCCGTGCTGAACGCGGCGATCATGACCCCTTTAGGCATTCCTCGCCAACGTTCCTGCAACAACGCATCCAAACGCGCGTGATATTTGACATCCTGAGACCATAACGGTCCGTACGCGGTCAAGGATCTGGAACGATTATACTGATTCAACGCGATAGCGATATGCTGCCGGCCCCAATGGATCTCCTGATCAAACCGCCGGTACGCCCGGATCGCATCACGGCAACAGACCTCCTTGCCCATGTCATACATCTGGGGTTTGCTGTTGCTGTGATCGAAGAACCACGTCTGACATCCCACCTTTTCTAATATTAAATTCCGGAAAATCTGGGTATAAATTAAATCGTTATATGTAAAATAATTTTTAGGGACCCATCGCTCGATAAACGCCTGCCAGCGCAAATAGTCCATCCACGCCTTGGCGCACGTGACGGAAAAAAACCGCGGTGCCCGGAGACACCGTGTAGCCGCCGGAACCAAGTGCGTTAAGGTCTTTAACAAAATTTCTTTTAAGATGAACCGCCGCGAAACTCGCCGGAAACAAGCCTGACGATACTGGCGGACAAATTGATATTGACGTTTATTTATTTCTTCTTCAAATTGCGGATAAAGCGGTGTTTCCGCGACAAAAATCGTGTTCTGGTGGTTGAGTTTTTTTCCGTCCAGTAGCCAATCGATCTCATGGGTCTCCGCCCCTTTAAGCCCCCAGCTTTCCTTGAAAAGACGGATCCCCAACTGAACTGTTTTTGGTTCATGGTCAACAAAATCGACCTTACGGATCCGCGAAAGAACCCAGGGTGTGGTCCCTAATAAATTCAATATCCCGACGAATTTCTTCCAAGACTGAGACATCTTCATTCCCAACGCCTCCCCGGAAGACATCCGGCACAGAACAATTCCGCAAGACGTGTTGTGCCGTCCGATCTTTTTAAACCACTGATCCATCTCCCTCCAATCTAATGAAGGGAAAAAAATCACTTCCTTCCCGGACTGCTCCAGATTCCTGACCGCGTTGACCGCGCCGAAATAATCCGCCAATCTTAGAATCAATTCTTTCTTGAAGGCAAGGTCCACTTCTTTGTTTCCGTATAATTTTACAAATGGCTGCAGCGGCACATACCCCCGCCGATCAAACCCGGCAAAGACCTCTTCCACGCTTTTAAACGCTTCATCATCGCCGCGATAACGTTCAGTAAACGGAAATAACGTCCAGACAAATTTCCGGACGCGCTGACTCCGCACACACTCTTTGAACCATCGGCCATTTTTAACAGCGGAAGAAACATCTAAAATCACGACCAGAACATTTCTTTGCGCCAGGCGATTGATCCGTTTCTTGAAGAAATCATTTGCAATCGAATCAAACACCATGATCCGGCGCGCAGAGGATAAATCGTCTTTCGTCAATAAAGGTAAAATCGTTTCGTTCATGGTTTTGAAGACGATAAAAATATTCCAGTCACGCCATTCCAGTCTTTTTCAATCTTGCGGCAGATCTTGTCGAATCCGGCGGGCTTCATATGGTTGTTGTCGATAAAACTGGCCGAACTCAAATCCAACGAATCAGGAGAAGAGTAATCGTAACAATTGAAATAGAACCGGCGCATCGCCCGCGGGATTTCTTCTCTGAACTTTTTAAAAAACGGCGCGAAGCTCGCGTCTTGGTTCAAGGCCTGAAAGAAATCCGGACGAAACGGCAGCAACAATCCGATCACCACAATCCCCCGCTCATGACAATACTGAAGAAACCCGTACAACTTCTGCATGGCCGCCTCATCCAAACGATCGGCGGACGCGAACCGATAACGGTCATCGCGAAGATATTCCTGCCACTGGAGGGCCGTTTTGGGCACGTCATCTTGCTGTGCTGACGGATAAATAAAACTCCCGTCCACTGCGAATCCCGTGTGAAAAAATTTGGCATTGAGCCCGATCCCGGCGGCCTCTTGCGTGTCGTTGCCCAACAAAAACTTCAGCCAATTTTTCTTTTCCTTCACCAAAAGATCATACGCCTTCAGGCGCCCATCAACGAATTGATAAAAATCATAGAGTCCCCGCAAAATCGCCTGACGGTTGATCCCCTCCAGAAACTGCTGTTTAAAACTCTGCAGATTGGGCGGATAATGCGGATTAAAAATCCAAGGATCAATCCCCCAGATAATCACCTTCGGAAGTTCTTCGGTCTTCAATTCCTGCAGCATCTCCCGCATCCCATCGATCTCACCGCTGCTGGAGGCATCCACACCGGCGTTGTAGAACACAATCCCATCGCTAAAATGATTTTGGCGCATCGGCATGATCCGGGATGTTCCCATGGCCAGAATTTGAGGACGACGCGCCTTGATCCCCAAAATTTTATAATCTTTCTGGACGTTAAAAAACTTAGGCGAGTACAGAGCATTTGTTTGCTGTTGATCTTGAATCACCTGCGCATAAGAAATGGTCTCCCCCACGTGATACAAAACATGTTCGAACACTCCCAAAAACAATAAAAAGATCAATCCCGTCACCGCCCAAAATGACCAGGCCTCTTTTTTAAAACTAAAACTTAAAATAGATGAATGGGGCATATGTTTTGACACCTAAAAATAAAATCGCGTTAATGACCACTGCATAAAAAACATAACGCGGATACTTCTTTGCTGAAACCAAAGCTCCCGGACTCATCAAAGTCCGTGAGGAGTTCAGCATCAGTCCAAAAGCAATGAAGAGAATTAAAATCTCGGTAGACGAAAAAACCTCAACCGCCCCTCTTCCCCCGGCAAAACTAAATAAATGACTCACGATATAAAAAGCGTCGGACAAAGAACCGGACCTGAAAAATATAAATGAAAACGCGACCATATGAAACGTAACCACAACCCTGACCCAGCGAACGATCATCGGGGAAATTCCCAAAGCCTGATTGAGCTTTTCCTTCCCAACTTCAAATCTCCCATTGGCTTCATTGATGCTGTCGGGAGATTTGAAGTTCTGTTGACTAGAAAGAAGCTCAATAATGATTTTGTCCCGCTTCTTGAGAGTTAAGATCGAACCAATCATATAAATCCCATGAATCAAACCAAAGGCCACAAAATTCCAGCTCGCCCCGTGCCATAATCCACAGATAAAAAATGTGCTGAGCGTCGCAGCGATCATGCCGAGGGTTTGATAATTTCTAAACTGGGCCATGAGTGGTGTAAAAAGATAATCGCGCAGCCACGACGAAAAGGTTATGTGCCAGCGCCGCCAGAAATCCTGGATGGTCGTGGCCAGAAAGGGCTGATCAAAATTGGGACTGAGATCAATGCCGAAAATCTTTCCAATGCCCCGGGCCATATCGGTGTACCCGGCAAAATCAAAATACAGCTGAAACGTGAACGCGTATACCGCCAGCGCGAGCGATCGTCCGGAATAAAGATGAAGATCGTCAAAAACCGTATTGACTAAAATCGCCAGACGGTCGGCGATGATCGCCTTTTTGAAAAGCCCGAGGCAAAAAAGTTCGAGCCCCTGGATTGATTGATAACGATCGAGCGCGAACCGCTTTTTAAACTGAGGCATCAACTGTCCCGCTCTCTCAATCGGCCCTTGCAAAAATTTTGAAAAAAACATCATATAGAGAAGAAAAACAACTAAATTGCTTTCCGGTTTGATCTTCTCCAAATAAACATCAATGAGATAAGACAACGATTGAAAGATATAAAAAGATATCCCGACCGGAAGCAGGATATGCCAAAGATCAAAATTCTGGCCGGTCAGCTGGTTCAAATTCTCGATGAGAAAGTCGGCATATTTAAAAAACGCTAAAACCCCCACGTTGAAGATCAATCCGAGGATTAAAAAAACCTTCTTCTTCCCTTCCCTCGCCGATTTGATCCATCGGCCGCAAAAATAATTGATCAAAGACACAGCTAAAAGCACCCATGCCGCCTGGATGCTGAAAAACGCGCAAAAAGCAAAAGAAGCCAGCAGCAATATCCCATTTTTAAATCGAACCGGACTCATACGAAATAGGACATAAACAAAAACCAAAAAGATAAAGAATGCGAACGAATTAAAGGCCATGCAGAGATCTCTCCGTTTGTCTCAGCGGAATATTCGCGCCGTTTTGTATTTGCGCTGCATCTTTCATCAAAGACTGAACCCGGTTTGCAATGTCTTGAGGTGAAATCAATTCTTTGCCCGGCATCGATTCCCGGGTCAGCGTCACATAATGCTCCGGTAAGAGCGAAATAAAATCCGTTTTGACCATTGCCGGAGAAAGGGCGTGGATTTTGATCCCGTATTTCGTCAAATCAGCCGCCAGCAAATTGTGCAACCCCAATAAAGCGTATTTCGCGATGACATATCCCGCCATCTGCGCTGGCGGGGTTTCCAGCACGACCGAAGACAGGATCGTGATGATCTGCCCCCGCTTTTTTTTCTTCATTGCTTTTGAAAAGCTCTGAATGAACTCAAACGCCGAACGCACTCCGACCTGCATATTGTGTTCGATGGCCTGCCATTCTGTTTTATAAAAATCCTGCCATAAGACTTTAGGAAAAGCGTTCACGATGATGACATCGAATTCAACGGCAGACAAACTTTTCCGGACCCGTTTGATCTCCTCTTCTTTGGATAAGTCACAATAGATCGGCTTTGCGTTCGAATGCTTCTTCTCCAAAACACGCGCCTGGGCTTCCTGGTGGTGATAAGTAAAATAAATCAAGTTATCGGGATCATCGCTTAACGCTCTGATAATCTCTTGTCCGATCCCGCCTGTTCCGCCGGTTAAGAAAATATTCATATCTTCACCACTGTTTAATTCAGGTCTCCAGTGCCCCAGTCCCCAGTTCCCCAGAGGGAATACTGGGACACTAACAACCCTCAGAGATACACAATCATTTCAATACCCCGACCTGCACCTTCGCCTTGGCCGAAAGATAGTCGCGCGTCAGATTATTGATTTTGATTTCCAGAACAATCGTCTTAACCGCCTCAACTTTCTGTCCGACCTTAGCCTCTAGCAGGATCCGGTCGTTGAGATAGTTTGGTTTTTTAAATTCAATCTGCACCGAATGTAAAACTGTATTCTTGAGCGGCAAAGTCATACCGACAAAATGCGAAATAAAACCGTTCAAGATCGCCCCATGCATCACCCGGGCGGAAAACCCTTTGGATTGCGCGTAAGCGTCGTTGGTATGGAGCGGATTGTTATCTGAGAACGCTTCCAGAAAATGATCATAAACAGTCTGGTTCAAATGGAATTCTTTTTGAAAAATCTGACCTTCGGAAATATTCTCTAATGGAATAGAAACCGTAGACATCTTGATTATGTTTATCCTTTTTGTGCCATATGAGATAACTTGGATTCAACCGCATTCGCAAACTGCCCGACATTTTCAAACGACATAATCTCTTTGGTGGTAAATTTGATCCGAAATCTTTTTTCCACCGCCACGATCAGGTTGATATGGTTCAACGAATCCCAGCCGTCGATATCCTTGGCGGTCATGGCTTCAAAAATTTTAATTTGCGGATCATCAAAAACATCGCAGAAAACTTCATTCAACTCTTCTATGATCTGCCGGCCGGCCACGGTTCCTCCTTTGCCAAATCGATAAAAGTCTCTCTGGGAGCATAATCCAAAACTCCGAGACGAAACGACACCTCTCCGTCTTTGTTCTCGCGAATCTTCTCAAATCCGAATGTAGCATAAAAATTCGCTACCATTTTATTTTTTGCCGTCGGAATATATCTGCCTTCAATAGCACGGCAATCGCGCCTTCTGGCGCATGTCGCCACCTGATTCATGCAAAACTGTTCCACCCCTCTTTGTAGGACCCGGCAGCTCATCAGCCATTGATCGATCACCATTGTCTCAGTCTCGATCTTTAGAATAATAACTCCTATCAACCCGTGATCGCCGAATTTATCTTCCAAGGTCACATAAAATGGTTCGCAATCCTCAACGTTATTCATAAAGGATTCACATTCTTTCTCATTGTAGCGCCGGGTCGTGAGATTGAATTGATTGCTTCTTTGGATAAGCTGAGCGACGCGGGGCAGATGGAACGGATCAAAGCGGGCGAACGACGCTTTCATCTGCAGGGATTTCAAATAATCTTTGATATCAGAAAACGTCTGCTTCTCTTTTTCCCGAAGGATCTCTTCCCGATAAAACCGGGTCCTTGTTTGATCTTCCCGCGAGGAGCTTAATGTCTCGAATAAGTTCAAACTGTTTAGAAAATTCACGTATTGCGCCGGATCTTCAGGCATCTCTGGCACACAAATTGCGGGCAGCATGGCCCGGACCTGATTGCGTTCAAAGGCAGAGTCATCCAGAAAAACCATCGCGTCCATCCCGATATTCAGGACATTCGCGATCAAACGGATATTGTCGACTTTATGATCCCAATTCGCGACGAACACACTGATATCTTCCTCGCGCAAAACCATATCCGAATGTTTTAAAAAAGGTTCCCGGGCGGTCTCATGATTATTTTTGCTGCACACCGCCAAAATAATGCCGCGGTTTTTCAGGTCACGTAAATAACGCTGAAACAAAACAAAGGCCTCTCCCGCGCCCTGCTCGCCGAGCTCGATCCCTTCCAGTCCGTCATCGCCGATCGTCCCACCCCATAACGTCTGATCCAAATCCAAAACCAGGCACTTTTTGGATCGCCCCGCGCCGGCCAGAATGATCTGCGCGATATTTTGAATGATCTGCGGCAGGTCATCGGGCGAACAGATCATCTTGGCGTGGATCCAAAATTTCTCGTCATTAAAATGCTTCTTTCCAATCCAAGAAGCCAAATATTCCATATCGTTTAGAAAAATATTGTTCCGGTCTTTCGCCTCTTCTTTAAGCTGCTGGTTCAAGGACTGGACAATGTTGCTAAAGGCATCATTGAGCTTGGCCGTGTAATTACCCAAAATTCGTTCCGTTGGAACGACATAAATATTTTGAATGATCCGACAGCTGATGTTCTGGTTGATCTTATCCCAAAAACTTTTCAGCCGCCCCAGGGCCTTTTCCTTAAATCCCTCAACGTCCCCTTGACCGCCGCGATAAAAATCCTCCCGCAACCGCTGGACGCTGGTAAACAAGACGACATATTCCGGCGCAAATTGATAAAACCCGGAGCCCGCGTCATAAATCTCCTGGTCCAAGACATCAAAATCCGCTTCGTAAACGCGCACAAAAATTTTATTGCGATGAAGATAGGCCTTCAGCACCTGGGTCAATTGTTGTGTACTGTTGTCACCCAGGATTGCGATCTTCACTTCCGGATAACCCTGAAAATTATCTTTGATCTTACGAAATTCTTTAATCAATTGCAGATAATTCAACTCTTCCATTGTCCGTGTTCTCTCTAATTTTTATAATCTTCCACCCAGGTCAACATATCCTCGTCCTTGGATAATTCCTCGATCAGATCTATATATTTCTGAGACCGCAGCTGCTGGCGGCTGACGTTTTCCTTACACACCAACACCATGCCTTTCAACCTCGCCTCGGGGATTTCCTGCAGAGTTAGAATCGAACATTCTTTTAATCCCGTTTCTTTGACCGCCATCTCAATCAGAGTGATCAAATCCGTCGCCCCTAAAACAAAAAATGTATGCTCTCCCTTGAGAGATAACTTCACGATAATTTTCTTGAGCTTTTCTTTGATAAACCCGATGGAATCAATCGTCTTCAAGGTATACCGCACGGATTTTCGAATTTTTTCCGAAAACCCCTTCGGGGTGAGGATATATTCCACCTTCCGGCGGTTCAGCTGTCTGATCCGGATAAATCCCTTGGCGATCAGACGGCGGATCAGCATATTCGTCATCCCCAAGGAAAGTTCTAAATGTCGAGACAGATCGCGCTGGGTGGAGCCGATCTTCGCGCCGATGATATTGATGAGCTCGAATTCTCTTTCGTCCAGTTGTTGGTTAAGTTCAAAGGTTTGTTTCATGGATTATGCGGGTGACCGAGTTTGCGGGTTGAACGGGTTTCCGAGTGGTTAACTCGACAATCCGCAAGCCCGCTAACTCGCGAACGTTTAAATATAATGCCCCTTCCGGGCCTCTTCCGAAATCATTTTTTTCAGACCTTCTTTTAAAAAAACCTTGGGCTGCCAACCTAAGATTTCCTGCGCTCTCTGGATATCGGCCTGGGATTTCATCACTTCCCGTTCGCGGTACGCTTTCGCGCCCCAGCGGATCAATATTTTCTTCCCAACGACATCTTCCAGGGTCATCGCGATTTCTTTAATTTTCGTACTGACGCCCGAACCGATAAAAAAGACTTCATGCCGCGATTGCGGATTTGTTTCCAAGAATTCCATCGCCTTCTTAAACGCCGTGATCACATCATCGATATATAAAAGATCGATGGCCTGTTCACCGGGGGAAAAATCCAGACACTGGTTTTCTTTGATCGCTTTCTTTAGAATCGAAAGAATTTTCGGGCGATAATCAAACGGCCCATAAGTATCAAATAATTTTAAAGTCACCGCCTTGATCCCTTTGGCGTTTACATAGAAATGTAAAATATCTTCAAACGCTCTTTTGGTGGCGGCATATAACGTGACCGGATCATATTCCATGTCGCCGGCGAAATATTCCGAAAATGTTCCGGTGTTGATGATTTTCTTGACTCCCGCCTCCGCCATGGCGTCGAGCAGCTTGGTCGAGAAAACAATGTTCGCTGTCAGCATTTCATCCAACTGTTCGGGCCGGTACTGGCTTAAATACAACGTCGCCAGGTGAATGACAATGTCCGGCTTTTCTTCTTTCAGAATGGAATAAATATTGTTCGCAGAGGTCGAAAGCTGATGGACTTTAAATTTATCAAGGACATCCTGGAGAGGGAAAAGGTTGGATTGGGCCCGGGTCACAATCGAGACCTGATGGGCCGGGTCAGCGCATAAATTTCGAACCAAATGAGAACCAATAAATCCGGTCGCGCCGGTGATGAGGATGTTCATCTTCGTTTTGTCTTCCGGTTGGGCCCCGCGGCCTGCCAGCGGGTCGAATTAGCATAGATCTCCTCGATGGTCTTGCGCAGGTCAAACGTTTGTTGCCATTGAGGATAATGGGACTGAAATTTTCCGTTGTCGGTGATATACCAGATATGATCTCCGATGCGGTTTTGGTTTTTATAAACGTATTTCATTTTTTCCCCGGAGATGGCCTCGCATAACGCGATCGCCTCCAGCATGGAACAGCTGTTTTTACGGCCGCCTCCGATATTATAAACTTCCCCCGGGCGCGGTTTTTTGTAGAAATGATAAAACGCATTGACGAGATCAAAGCTGTGGATATTGTCCCGCACCTGTTTGCCTTTATAACCGAAGATCGTATATTGGTCCCCGGAAACACAACATTTCATCAGATAAGAAAGAAATCCATGCAACATGGTGCCCGAATGGTTCGGCCCCGTAAGGCATCCCCCGCGGAAGCAAACCGTCTTCATCCCGAAGTAGCGACCGTATTCCTGGACGAGCAAATCCGCGGCCGCTTTGGAGGCACCGAACAAGGAATGTTTCGACTGATCGATCGACATCCGTTCGTCAATCCCCGGATAATACGGATGATTTTTTTTTAATTCCCATCGCATTTTCAATTCGATTAATGGAAGTTCGTTCGGGCGATCACCATACACTTTATTTGTGCTGGTGAAAATAAAAACCGCCTTGGGGCAATACCGGCGGGTCATTTCCAATAAATTCAACGTTCCGCTGGCATTCACACCGAAATCGGTCAACGGCTCTTTGGCCGCCCAATCGTGGGACGGTTGGGCCGCGGTGTGGATCATCAGGTTGATCCCGCTGGAATATTTCTGAAAAATCTTGGCCAACTTTTTTGTATCGCGGATATCGGCTTGATAATGGATATAATCCGGGATATCTTTCTTAAGGCGTTCCTGATTCCATCGTGTCGAGGCTTCGGGGCCGAAAAAATATTGCCGCATATTATTATCAATCCCGATGACGGAAAATCCCTTCTGAGCAAAGAACCGGACCGCTTCAGATCCGATCAGTCCGGCCGAACCGGTGATGACGGCAATTGGCATGCGCCCTTCCTTTTAAAATAATTTTTTTGATAAAAATATTGCGGTCAATTTATTTGTTCAAATAATGAACATATTATAAAAGGACTCATCAAAGTGTCAAGAATTATATAGGAATCTCTCAGAAAAAAATAACCTTTATGTTATAATTGGCCCATTATGAAAAAAGTCAGCGAGATCTTCAAAGAAAAAAAACGCACTTACAGTTTTGAATTGTTTCCGCCGAAAACCGACCAAGGTTACGAGAAACTTTTTGAGACCATCGGCTTTCTTGCGTCCCTCAGACCCGATTTTATTTCCGTCACCTATGGCGCGGGCGGCGGGAATCGGGAAAAAACGCTGCAACTGGTCGATCAGATCCAGAAAAAATACAATATTACCGGTGTCAGCCATTTGACCTGTGTCTGCAATACCCGACTTCAAATCAAAGCGATTCTGGATGAAATCAAAAATTTAGGGATTCAAAACGTCCTGGCTTTGAGAGGCGATCCGCCGAAAGATAATCCCAACTGGCAACCGAATGAGGACAATTTTAAGTACAGTTCGGAATTATGCGCCTTTATGCGGACGAATTATCAGGATTATTTCAGTATCGGGGTGGCTGGTTTTCCGGAAGGACATCTCCTGTGCCCTGACCGACAACAAGACGCCCGATACCTAAAACTCAAGATCGACGCCGGGGCGGATTATGTGATCACACAATTATTTTTTGATAATCAGGATTATTTTGATTATATCAAAAGACTTCAGACCCTGGGACTTTCGTGCCGGGTGATCCCCGGAATCATTCCCATCACGGATTATAAAGCCCTTCTTAATTTCTGCAAACTTTGCGGCTCCAAAATCCCGGAAGAAATTCACCGCATCTTCGGTCCGATCCAAGACGACAAGGAAAAAACCCTGGAGGCGGGGATTCGATTCGCGGTCAAACAATGCCGGGCATTACTCGACAACGGCGCTCCAGGGCTTCACTTCTATACGCTCAACAAAATCACGCCGACCGACATCATCCTCAAGGAAGTTCGTCGATAATCACACAATCTTTCTAAATTTGTTAGGAAGCTGGTTTATCGCGCCGGTTTCAACTTCTTTAAGATAACATCAACGATATTGCTGGCCAACAGATGGTTTCCTTGAGGCGAACAATGCCCGAAATCCCCCGCAAACCGGTCGACGAAATACTCATCATAGCCTTCCTGTGCAATGGCTTTTTTAAAGCTCGCTTGATTATCGACGAACATCACATGGCCGGACGACTCCACCATTTTCTTGATCGAGTCAATCGACCGCAATGGATATTGCACGGCCACAAGAGGAATATTTTTGGAAAATAAAACTTTCTTGAGCTCCTGATAATTGTCTTTGGTCTTGGGGATATAATTTTCCTGTTGCGCTTTCATCGTGGCACGCAATTTTTCGGCTTCACGTTCTTTGTTCTGCCCTTCATAACTTCTCAGCAAATGCGTGTAAATTTCCACATCGACATCGTTGAAATTCTTGGAGTTTAGTTCCACGGCCCTCTTCAGGACTGTCTCGGCCTGCGCATACTTCTGATTGTCCAACAAACAATACCCCAACTCAACATATAAAGACCCTGCCTGCGGATTAAGCTGGATGGCCTGTTCTAATAAATTCTCGGCGGTGGCATTTAAACCTTTTCGCCGGTAACAATGAGCCAGTTTTCCGTAAAACAAAACAGCGGACGGGTTGATTTGTAACTGTTTGACAAACAATTGTTCCGCCTCATCATATTTTTTTAACTGCAAATACAATTCTCCGAGACACCCGTAAGCCCCGGGATGATTTGGCAAATATTGAATCGCTTCCAGATAAGTACGTTCGGCCATCGGATAATCTTCCTTAAGCCAGTAACATTCGGCAAGATCGGCATACGCCGCCACTTTAGGCTCCCCTTCTGAGGGACTGAACTGGACCATCTTAGTGAAAGCCGCGATCGCTTGATCATATTCGCCGCGGCGCTTATAGTACAACCCCAGGTAACCCCAGGGAATATAATCTTTCGGATTCAAGGCCAAGGCCTTTATGATACATTGCTTTTCCTGATCAAATCGATTGGAAATCCGATACAAACTGGATAACGCGGCATAACCTTCGGCGGTCGGTTTCTTTTCGATCTTTTTTTTCATCTTATCCAATTTTTCATTGATCCTGACGTCTTTAATCTCCTTACGTTTCTGCGCCAGGTGCTGACGCAGCGATTGACCCAGTTTGTAGATGCGGGTATTGACGAAGACTTTAGACCACCACCGCTGAGAAGAGACAGATTCTTCTTTCGAGGTCAAACCATCGTTAATCCCCATCATCGTCACGACCATATGCGGTTTGTATTCCTCTAAATACTGGTTAATATGCGTGACGATATGGCTGGTTGTGATGGACGGGATCCCTTTGTTAATGACGGTGAACTTGATGTCATCTTGGGACGCGTTCAGGATTTGTTCCAGTTGCCGCGGATACGACGATTCTCCACCCAGGGCGGTGGTCGACTCGCCCAGACACAGGATACGGTATTCGCCGTTATGGATCAAAGAAACGCGGTTATGATATTCCTGAAGAGATAAAAAAACGAAACCACCTATTCGTAAGCCCACTTCAAGTAGGACGAGGGTTAATGCTAAACCAAAAAAGATAAGGGCTATCTTTTGTTTGAAAGTGGTTTTGAGCATTTCATAGGGATTATAACAAAATATAGATCATTCGATTAAGATAATTCGATTATTATTCATCATAAATTCTTTTAATTTCCAAGGATAAGAATAAAAAAATGGGGCAGGGTTGCTTTCCTCTAACGATCGAAACCCTGCCCCACATGTTATGATTCAGCTTCGCGTGGTTGAGCTTTTATTTCACTGAATCAATATACTCAATCAAATCCACAACCTTGCAAGAATATCCCTATTCGTTGTCATACCATCGTTTTCTTGAAAACGCGGTTTGTCTTGTTTTTTTAAATTGTTGCAAGCGAAATTAATGTCCACGAGGTACTAAAAATTTTTTATATTGTACATTAAGTTTCTTATTTTGTTAATCCCAAAAACTCTTTCGAAAAATCGCCCCAACAAATCGATGTAAAAAAACGTTTTCCTAAACCGCCCGGTGGTATCTTGCTTTTTTCACAGCAGTTGGTATATTTGAGCTACATAAATCCGTTTGATCATCTGTGTTTTTAAATTTTGAGACTTACAATCTCATAGAAAAAGGTTCTCCCTCGATTATTGAGCTTCCTTCTAAAACTCAATAATCAAGGAGAGCAAAGCTAAAGGATCTGAGAATTTTTTCAGGAAAACCCTGCTGCCTATGAAAAATAATTTATTCTACTTCGCACCACAAATGGATCGGGAAAAGTGCTTCGTAGAATATTCTGATCGTCGAAGAATAATTCTGCGAAGCCATACTATCAATCCATTTCTAAGGCGAAACAGAATAACCAACGTCACAAAGTCCATTCCTCCCTCGGGCGGGGAATGGACTTTTTTTATAAAACGACCAAAGGCTCTGAACGGTTTTCTGTATCAGAAAAAAAATCACCAACACATCGTTATCATCAACAAGGAGAACTTATCATGTCACGACTCACAAACGTATTTTTAGGGAGTGTCTTGTCCTGGATTCTTTTAAGTTCATCCGCTTTTGCGGCGACGTATTATGTCGCCACGACAGGGAGCGATGCCAACTCCTGTTCAGCGGCACAAAATGCTGCGACGGCAAAACGGAGCATCAACGCGGGCGCGGGATGTTTGAGCGCCGGCGATACTCTCATTGTGAAAGCGGGCACATACAGTGAGATTCTTAACAATGTGATTCCGTCTGGCACCGCGAGTACCCCGACAATTGTGCGATCAGAGGTACAGTATGGCGCGATTATTCAGCCTGGGGTAGCGAATCAAGGGAACTTGGGCGGAACGGTCGGGATTGTCTACTTTAATAATGTTAGCTACATTACCTTTGACGGTTTTACGACGGATGGGACGGGGCTTGGCCCAGTATATCATGTCTACTTTCAAGAAGGGGGCACTTCCCATGACATCACCGTGCAAAATAACGAAATGCGGTATGGAGCGGATGTCAACAGCACGACGGATGTCTTGGGTGTGGTTCCAGCGCATGGTAACTATGCTCTGACGATTCGTGGGAATAGAATCCATGACATGGGCACCGGCGCTGTTGCAGGCCAAGCGTTTTATTCGTATGGAATGTATATCCATGCGAATAATTCGGTATTTGAGAATAATGAAATCTACAATTGCTCTGGCTTCGGCATCCACAATTACAATACCATTATTAATGGGAGTGATGGGAATATCTTCCGCAATAATAAAATTCACAACAATGGTATTGTAAGTGGCGCGTCTGGCTTTTTATTTGCAGATGGGGGTGATAATAATATTGCGTACAATAATATTGTGTATGGAAATGGAGGTCATGGGATAATTATGCATGGAGTTGGTGTTCAAGCACACAACAATGCTATATATAATAATACGGTTTACGCAAATGGGGGTAATTGTATTGATGTTGGATACCCGTTGTATACTGGGCCAATAAATACAACAGTGCGTAATAATATCTGCTATCAAAATGGCAATGATACTGTTACGCATGCGAATGATACAGGAAGTATTATTGACCACAACCTATCAGGCACGAATCCGCTCTTTATCAATGCGGCTACTGCTGACTTTCATCTCCAAGCTGGCAGCCCGGCCATCGACGCTGGGATGACGATCTCCCAGGTTACAACCGATAAGGATGGCAATGCCCGTCCAGCAGGAGCGGCCTATGACATGGGCGCGTATGAATTTGGCGGCAGCGGTTTGCCAGCCCCGACGGTCAGTCTGACCGCGACTTCTCTTAATATTACCTCCGGTCAATCCTCGACGCTGAATTGGTCTTCCACCAATGCCACCAGCTGCAGCGCTTCCGGCGGATGGTCCGGCGCTCAAGCGCTTTCTGGATCGCTCGTCGTGTCACCGACGGCCACGACCACGTATGCCTTGACCTGCACCGGCTCAACCGGAAGCGCCAGTGCGAGTGTCACGGTGACGGTGGGCTCGTCTCAGTGCAGCTGCAATGGGACGGATAGTTCAGGCAATCCGGTGTCTTCGACGGTGTGCGGGTCAACTGTGTGCGGCACGGACTTTCATATCTGGACCTGCACCATCAGCGGATATACCGGACCGGGGGCCAGTTGCCCGTCGCAGATCGCTTCTTCGCATCTGAGCGTCTCATCCGTTGACAGTCAGGAACTCATGGGAGGAAACTACGCCGCGACGAATGCCATTGATGGGAATCCTTTGACCTTCTGGCATACCGAATGGTTTTCATCGAATCCCCCCCCGCCCCACACCATCGTCCTTAAACTCGATACTACCTATTCCGTCTCCGGCCTCAACTATCTTCCCCGGCAGGACGGGAGCATCAACGGCACCGTCAAAACATACAGCCTTTATCTGAGCAATGACAACGTCAATTGGACAACGGTGGTGAATGCCGGGACATTCAACGGAACAACGGCCGAACAATCCGTGAATTTCCCCGCCCAGACCGCCGGTTACATTAAATTTGTGGCTTTAAGTGAGGTCAACGGCAATCCCTGGAGTTCCGCAGCGGAATTGAAGATCTCCGGTGTCCTGGTCCCTTCTGTCAATCGTGCGCCGGTTTTAAATCCCGTCGGCAGCAAGAGTGTGAATGAGAATGCGAATTTGAATTTTATCGTTTCCGGCAGCGATCCCGATGGGAATCCTTTGACCTTTTCCACCAGTGCGCTTCCCCCGGGGGCCACGTTTAACGCCTCAACGAGAACCTTCAATTGGACGCCGACTTTTAGTCAGGCCGGAAGTTATCCTCTAACCTTTACCGTCAGCGACGGAAGTTTAACCGCCTCCGAAACCATCACCATCACCATCAACAATGTCAACCGTCCGCCGGTTTTAAATGCGCTTACGAATAAAACCGTGACCGCCGGAGTCACGTTAGGATTTACCGTTTCGGGCAGCGATCCCGACGGTGACGCGTTAACATTTTCCTACAGTCCTTTACTCACCGGAGCCACATTCAATGCCACCACCGGTGTTTTTGCCTGGACTCCGACGGCAACTCAGGCCGGAACTTACACGCTCACCTTCACGGCTAAAGATTCCGGGAATCTAAGCAGTTCGCAGACCATGACGATCACGGTGCAAACTGCTCCCTCGATCACCACCCAACCGTTGAATCAGACGGTGACGGCGGGACAAAGCGCCACCTTTAGCGTCGTGGCCTCAGGCACCACGCCGTTATCTTATCAGTGGAAAAAGAACGGGACAGCGATTACTGGCGCCACCGCTGCGTCCTACACGACTCCGGCGACAACCTTAACGGATAATGGGTCGACGTATTGTGTCTATGTCACCAATTCCGTTGGAAGTGTTGCCAGCAATAACGCAATATTGACGGTTCAGCAGCCAACCTTTAATTTTTCTCTGGCTAACGCGGGGAATAAATCCGTGACGCGGGGCGCTTTTGTTTCCAACACCATCACCGCCACTCTCGTTTCCGGCACCGCCCAGAGCGTTGCTTACTCGGTCTCTGGTTTGCCCGGTGGTGTCACTGCTTCGTTCTCATCCACCTCCTGCTCCCCAACGTGTTTGACCACGCTCACTTTAAACGCCTCTTCCTCCACGCCCACCGGCACCTTTGCCCTCACCGTCACGGCTTCCGGCGCAGGGATCACCAAAACCTCCGGCTTTAACCTGACCGTCACCGCAGGCCTTATTGGCTACTGGAAATTCGATGAGACCTCTGGCACGACCGCTACGGACGTCTCCGGCAATGCCAACACCGGCACACTCCTCAACGCACCGGCGCGGACCACCGGCAAGCTCGGTGGAGCTTTGAGTTTTAATGGAGTCAATCAGTGGGTTTCACTGCCGGCGACCGCATCCCTGAAAGGTCTCAATGCCGCGACCGTATCGCTGTGGTATTATCCGATGACTAACGGCGGAGGGATACTCTATTATGAATCCTGGTCATCAGGAAGTGTACGATTTAGTTTGGGCCATAATATCAATGGAACGGTCCAGGTGAAAATGCGGGATACCGATGGCGGTTCAACGTTCATCGCCCAATCTTCCAGCGCTCTTTCCCTGAACACTTGGCACCATCTCGCCGCCACGGTCGATGCCGCATCCGATCAATTGATCCTGTATATCGACGGAGTTCAAGCCGCGGTGAACACTCAGGCCAAAGGGCCGTTTACTTTAAGCGCCCCGGCTGACCCCATCGCCATCGGCGCTTATTCATACCCCTCGGCTCCGGGATATTTAAAAGGCTCCCTCGATGACGTCCGTGTCTACAACCGGGCGCTAACTTTAACCGAGATTCAGAGTGTGATGAATGGGAATTAGTCAAGTAAAAAGGACCATGAAAAGAAGAAATTGCAGACGGAGGAACGACTGAAAATTCCATGCGCAACGAGAGCCCGGCGATCGACGCGGGAGTTTCCGTTTCCTTCAAGATTGAAAACAAAATGCGTCAACTGAAATCCTCGCGTTTAAAATTCGCAGCAATCCGGATTGGAACCGTGGCTTTGATGTGAATAAGCTCTGATAAATACTGAACGAAATGGATCTGGGCCTGACGGTGCAGAAGATTCACCAGATCCATGCGGAAAAGAGAAATTTTAACGTCGATATCAATGAGACCTTCACTTAACAGTTTGGTTATTTTTTCAAGAAGGAAACCCATATTCTCACCGGTCCGTGCAGATACCGCAACCGCGGGATCAAAATTCTCTTCCAAATCTTTTAACCAGCTGTGATCTTCCAGCCGATCAATTTTGTTGAAGACCATAAGGTTTATCCAGGACGCTCAATTCTTTTAAAACATTTCTGACCGCTTCCTTAAGCTGACAAAAATTCGGATGACTCACATCCAAAATATGCAGCAACAGATCAGCCTCCTGAACTTCCTCGAGGGTGGTTTTAAACGATTCAATCAAATGATGCGGAAGATCATGAATAAAACCGACCGTGTCCGAGAGCACGGCCTGCTGATGATTGGGCAGGACCAATTGGCGGGACAGCGAATCAAGGGTGGTGAACAATCCATCCTGAGTCTGCTGCTGACTTTCCGTCAGACGATTCAACAGCGTCGACTTGCCGGCATTGGTATAACCGACCAGCGAAATATTCGGGACATGATGATCTTTTCTTTTTTTCATCTCCTGCCGCATGGAAAGTTCTTTGAGATCCTGTTTTAACCGGTTGATCCGCCTTGATATCCAACGACAATCTGTTTCCAGCTTGGTTTCGCCGGGACCGAGTGTTACGATTCCACCCCCTAAACGCGAAAGCGCGTCGCCTTGGCCGACGAGCCGCGGCAAAAGATATTCCAGCTGTGAGAGCTCCATCTACATTTTTCCGTCCTGGCTCTCGTGACATGCTGGCCAAGGAGCAAGCCCCGTTCGGGGCGTATCGAATGGGTTGACTTTATCAATAATTCGATAATTGCCTTTTTATCATGCCCAAAGGAAAATCCTAACGGACGCAACGATAAAATGTTCGCCCAAGCTCCGTTGCAAGCAAATTATTTTATAAGCGATCGCAAATAATTCGCTGAATCATCAAAATGTTGTATTTCCAATAAATTGGCATACTGCAAAGCCTTTTCTCGATTTTTTTCAGCCGCGTAATAAGCAAACACAATTTTGAGATACTCCCTAGCATTATATTCATTAGGCTTTATATTTAATGCATTCGCATAATATTTTATTGCCGATAAAAAATCTTTTTCTTTCCAATAAATAAACCCCACCTTCTGTTGGTAAACGGCATTCGTCGATTCCAGTTCCGCAGCCTTCAAGGCATAAAATAAAGCGTTTTGCCTGTCATCTAAATCTTGATAAACACATGCCAAATTAAAATAAGCAACCGCCGAAGACGGATCTATTGCAATAGCCTCTACAAGTAAAGGCAATGCTTTAGCATATTGTTGATCAATTAGATAAGCCCCGGCTAAATTAATATAAGGTCTTTGTTTGAACGGCGATTTATTAACGGTGTCTCGCCAAAGCTTTATTTCATCCGCCCAAATGTCATTGCGCTTCCATGTCATACCCGACGCTATAAGCAAAATAATCAGCGCCGGAACAAACGATCGCAGATGAAGACGAGTCAGTAAATACGCAACACCTAAGACAAAACCAAAACTGGCCAGGTACAACCGATATTCCGCAATCACATGCGCGATCGGAATAAAACTAGACTCAACACTTAAAGCAAGAAAAAACCACATAATACAAAAAGAAATCAATCGTTCCTTTTTATAGATAAAAATCCCCGCACTCAAAAAAAGGAAAAGAAACATTCCGGATAAGATAGTTCTAAGATCTAATTTATGACTGATCGGATAGTCATAATCGATATTTTGGTGAATCGGCAAAACAAGAAGCCGCAGATACGTACGGACAACGTTAAGTTGAGTTAAAAAATATTCTCGACGAGTAATCTTTACTCCTTGAGCTTTCGTGATATCCACTTCTTTTTTAATCACTCGACCACCTGCATCTTGAATCAGGTTATAGCTGGCAATACTGGCCGCTCCCGTTGTCTTTGTAGATGTTTTTAGAAGCGTAAATGGAATGACACAGATCATCAAAAGAAAGGGTATTAAGAATTTGAAACGCTTCCCCCGGGACTCTCGTAAATCACTAAGAAAATAGATATCACAAAGCGCCAGCATCAACGGCAGCGTCACGGTAAATTCCTTGCAAAACATCGCCGAGAGCGCAGATCCCAAAGCTCCTACCAAATATTTTATCTGCGAATGCAAACGGAATTGCATAAAGAGCAGCACAGTCAGCAAATAAAAAAAACTTCCCAAAAGAACGAAGCGTTGCGTGATAAAGTTAACCGTTTCCGTCTGGATCGGATGAGACAGAAATAACAGCGACGCAAAAATTGGCGCGTATTGTGCTCCCGATTTGGCTTTAACGACCGGCAAACCCAAAATTGTCCTGACCAAAAGATAAACTAGAAACGCGTTGAAAACATGGATTAAAATATTAATCAGCCGATGGCTAAAAGGATACATGCCGCCCAACGCATAGTTCACCGCGAAACTTAAGCCAACCAGAAACCTCGTGTTAAAAACTTCAAAAAGTTGGTCAACATCTAATTGTTTGATCACGTCATTTGTTTCAATCGATATTTTATCATCGAAATGAAAGTACGGGCTTCCTAACGGCAGAGAATAAAGAACGATGCACCAAACCACCAATCCGGCAAGAACGAACGCATTGATATTCTTCTGAATGAATGAGAAGTTGCAGATCATCTATTGACCTCCGCGAAACGAATAGAATCGCTATATTCAGAGAATGGAAATCGAGATACTGCCCGTCCTAGCCTTCTTGACAAACGGGCCAGGGACCACCACAAAATTTTTTATTCTTGCGGAAGTCAATCATTTCCTTCTCCCATCTTACTGCCGGAACGAACACTATACTTAAAAAATTTTTTATCGGCATTTATTTCACCTTAAAAAAAATAGCCAGATACTTTAAGATAACTGGCTATTTTTCTAAGTCAAAACGATCTTTATCAATATCGTTTTTCACATACCCACTTTGGCTGGTTTTTGTCCTGATTGTGGTAATCCTAGTTCAACGCTATGGATAAATTCAATGAGATCAACGACCTTACAACTGTATCCCCATTCGTTGTCGTACCACGAAACCACCTTCACAAAATTATCGTTGAGGGCGATGCCGGCGTCGGCATCGAAGATGGAGGTCCGGGAATCCCCCAGAAAATCATTGGAAACCACCTGATCTTCCGTGTACCCGAGGATCCCTTTCAATTCGGTTTCCGAGGCGCGTTTCATTTCTTTTTTGATCTCATCCCACTTGGCGGGTTTGGCCAACCGGCAGGTCAAATCAACCACGGAGACGTCTGGAACAGGGACGCGAAACGCCATCCCGGTCAACTTTCCGTTCAAATCGGGAATGACTTTACCAACGGCTTTGGCAGCGCCGGTCGAAGACGGGATAATGTTCTGGGCCGCGCCTCTTCCCCCGCGCCAATCTTTTTTAGATGGACCATCCACGGTTTTCTGGGTGGCGGTCACGGCATGGCAGGTGGTCATCAAACCTTCCACGATCCCCCATTTGTCATGCAATACTTTCGCGATCGGGGCCAGGCAATTCGTGGTGCAGGAGGCGTTCGAAATGATATTCATGTCTTTTTTATAACTTTTATTGTTCACACCCATGACAAACATCGGTGCGTCGGCGGACGGAGCGGAAATGATGACCTTCTTGGCTCCGGCGGTAAGATGGCCTTTGGCGGTTTCTATCGTGGTAAAAAGACCTGTCGATTCTACCACATAATCGGCGCCGGCTTCCTTCCACTTGAGGTTGACCATGTCTTTTTCGGCGGTCATGCGGATTTTCTTTCCGTTAACGATCATCTCGTTACCTTTGACCTCAATTGTCCCTTTGAATTGACCATGGGTCGAATCGTATTGGAGCATATAAGCGAGATAATCGGCATCGAAAAGATCATTGATCGCGACGATCTCCACATCCTTGCGTCCTACCGCGGCCCGGAAAACCAACCGACCGATACGCCCAAATCCATTGATTCCAATTCTTGCTGCCATAGTGTCTGCCTCCTTCAAAAATAGATCCCATTCCCTGGGACATTTTATTTATTTACGTGAATGAATAAACGATTTCGTATTTGCGAAAAACTTTGCGATTATAGCACAAAGTGTTTTTGATGCAAAATAATTATTTTCATCCCTCGGGCTTGGCCTCCTTAGCTCAGCTTTTTAAACCAGACGACACTCTTCCATCGCTTGGCCTTTTCTTCAGAATATTGTAACGCCGGGAAATGTTTCGAGACCGCGCTGAAAATCCCGTGTTCGTTGATCCAATGGGCGTATTGAACATATTCAGGATAATTGGACAAATGATTTTCTTCTGTCTTCGCGCGCAGAAAATAAATCAACGTGACCACCCCGATGTTGAACGTGTTATGCAGCGCGACCGAAGGATTTTGCAGCGAAAGAAACGGCATCGAAATCATCCACCAACTGGCGACTTTACAAATATACGCCGGATGCTTGGTGAAACGATAAGGTCCGGAGGTGATCAGCCCGCGATAGGTCAGATTCGACATCCGGTATCCAAACGCCACCGTCGCCAGGCAGTAAACCAGAACCAGAAACAAAATAACCACCGCCCAAAGATAATAAACCCACGGATAATACGGATACGCGGAAAGCCACGTGTCCCAGATGATCCCGTCTTCATATGGGAAAAACCCCGTGCCCAAGAGCGCGGAAAACGGAAAATAACAAGCCAGGCAAATAATCCATCCCAAAAGTGTCGGTTCAGTCGACTGCATATGCGTGTCCAAAAGGCGTAAGCTTAAAATATATCCCAATAAACCATAAATAAGATCAATGGTATACAAAAACGTCAAAATATAATCAAACAGCGCCAAGAAAGAAAACAATCCCTCCATCCGGCTGGTCTTCAGTAAAAAATCCAGGTTTGAGGCAAGGGCCACAAACATGATCGGCGTAAAAAAACCTTTGATGAACCACCCCCGCGCGTATTCAGCGAGAATCCCTTTGTTGACTTCCTTCAGTCGCCCGGTCAAAAGACATCCCATATGCCAGTATCCATCGTAAGGATCGCTTTGCCGTCGGTCCATTTGCCAGAAGTAGATCAATGTTAATCCCATGATCCATGGCGCCATCAGAGACAAAAATTTAAAAAATGGTTCGTAATATTCAACAGCTCTAATCGAAGTTCGGTAAGTGGGATTAAAATGATATAACAACAAAATAATAAAAAACGTTCCATACAAACCAATTAATTTGACGATGATACGCTGTTGATTCACCTCACCCGGCCGGTCCAGGAGGCCGGTGGAGGAACGTTTGTACGCGCGAAGTTCAAGAAAATCATTCAGCCACAGCGGGATGACGGTGGCCAGCAAACCAATCGTCGCCAAGAGAAAGATCTCAATCTTAGGAAAATATTCGTGGACCAACGTCAGTACAGCAAAGAAAATAATCAGGCAGAATAAATTAATCCAATAATCGCAGGATGAAACCGGCAGAGAATCTGAGGTTCGGATTTTTTGATTGTTCATAAATTAAATTCCCCGGTTCGATGAAGGCTCAACAACGGCTTCACTCATTCTCGAAGACATTTTATCAACCTTCATTCAGAATACAATCAAGAAATGCGTTAAATAATCGTTCGATGACCGGCAGGGCATCCATTAAACGGTGGTCGCTGTTAAGTATGTGCAGGCTCGTTTGATATTTCCCGGCAAAGCGGATGGAATTTTCCACCGGAACCACCTCATCCTGCCAGCCGTGAACAATCGCGGTGTGTTTGGCGTATGGCCGGGGATTTTGTTGCCGGTACTCTCTTCTCTATAATATAAAAGGCCGGCGCAAGCAGAAATAGCCCGCTGGGTTTGAGCTTCTTCGAGGCGACCGTTGAAATATATCCTCCCATGCTTGATCCGACCAGAACGAGATCCCTTTGAGCGCGCGGGTTTAGACTGAATAATTTTTTCACCCTCTCTTCGGGATCCATGGTGAAAGAATAGTCTGGGCTTTCCACCGCGAACCTTTTTTTCCTGGCGATCTTCGCCAGCGCAATGATCTTTATTCCCCACGGCCCGCTCTCTTTTCCATGGGCAAAGTAAACAACTTTCGGATGTTGCGGCATAAATTATTTTTTTCCTTCTTCGAATTGAAATCCAACCGCCAGTTGGTGACCGGAGATAAAACTCTCCGCGTCCATCACCTGCGCCGATTCCAGATGCACCTGACGGACCAAAAGTCCATAATCATCCGTTACCACCACAAAACCTTCCTTTTGCAAAGCGATGATCCCGCCTTTTTGTTTCTGAGGTGTGGCGATCGAAGTCACGGTTGTTTCTAAAATCTTCAGCTGCTTTCCCTCATAAAATGTATACGCCCCGGGTTTCGGCGAGAGCCCGCGGACCAGATTGTGAATGACCCGGGCGTCTTTACTCCAATCAATCCAGCCCAATCCTTTGGTTAATTTCGGGGCAAAGGTCACTTTGGAAGAATCCTGCGCCGCTAATGTATACGCGTTTTTTTCCAAAGAATTGATGGTTTTCAAAAGTAAATCCGCACCCAGATCGGCCATCTTTCTTCGCAAACTCCCCGCGTTCTCATCGGGACCGATCCGGATCTTCGCCTGGGCAAAGAGATCGCCACCGTCCATCGCCGTGTTCATCTTAATAATCGAAATGCCGGTCTCTTCTTCTGCGTTGATCAGCGCCCAGTTGATCGGAGCGGCGCCCCGGTATTTAGGCAACAGCGAACCGTGGACGTTCATGCAGCAAAGATAAGGAACGGATAAAACTTCAATCGGCAGGATCTTTCCGTACGCGACCACGACAAACAAATCGCTTTGATAGCTTTTAAGCTGTTCGATGAAGGATTGGTCTTTGAGTTGTAGCGGTTGAAAAATCGGGAGTTGGTTTTTCAGCGCGCATTCTTTAATCGGAGAAAACGACACCTTCAGTCCGCGGCCTTTCGCCTTGTCCGGTTGCGTGACACAGGCCACGACCTGATGTTCGGAACGCACAAGCGCTTCCAAATTGATTAACGCGAAATCGTCGCTGCCGAAAAAAATAATCTTCATAATAAATCCTTTAAGATTTGATAAGTCGTTTTACGAGTTTAACGAGAATTTATCTCATAAATAACTTTTAACGAAGTTCATCTCCGATAAAATATTTCTAGGAGGTGAGCTTATGGATCTTAAAGACGAGCAATGGGCAATCATAGAACCATTAATACCAAAACC
>JAHFFY010000067.1 GCA_023247705.1 Candidatus Omnitrophota bacterium
AATAATTTAGTCTCATCCGCCGGTCGCAAATCCCGGATAAAGCGTCATCCCGCCGTCCACAAAAATACTTTCCCCGTGAATATAATCGGCGTCATCCGACGCCAGCCAAACAACGACCCGGGCGATATCGTCCGGTTCTCCCACCCGCTGGTATGGGATCAATTTCAATAATTCCTTTTCCGCTTCCGGTGTCGCCCACGCCGCGGTGTTGATTGGCGTTTTGATGGCCCCCGGACAAACGCTGTTGACCCGAATGCGGTAAGGCGCGACCTCCTGGGCGATACTTTTCATCATCAGCATAACACCACCTTTGGAAGAGGCATAATTCACATGCCCGGCCCAAGGGATCACTTCGTGGACGGAACTGATACAAATGATTTTTCCCGCCGCGCAGGAGATTTCTTTTCTCACCCCCCGGCGCTTGAATTCCCGAACCGCTTCGCGGGCGCACAAAAACTGTCCGGTCAAATTAACATCGATCACCTTCTGCCACTGGGCCAGCGTCATCTCATCAAACGCGGCGTCCTGCTGAAGACCGGCATTATTGATCAGGATATCGACCGTGTCGTATTCTTTTTTAGCCTGCGCGAACATCGCCAGGACCTGATCTTCCTTGGACACATCGGCCTGAAACCCGATCGCCTTACTCCCGCAACGCTGGATCTCCGGAATCACTTCCTTATAAACGGCATCCTCCCCATGATTGTAATTGACGATGACCTGCGCGCCGGCATGCCCCATGGCGATCGCGACGGCCTTGCCGATCCCGGAACTTGCGCCGGTGACAATCGCCGTCTGGCCTTTGAGTTTCCGTTCAATCGGGCAAGAAGGCATTTCGACTTTAGGAAATTTCTTTCCTTCATAAATATTACGGACCATTTAAGACTCTCCTGATGATTGTTAGAAGCCATTTCATAACCCCTTTTCACCACGTCAACCTCGTCAATGAAAAGGACCGTTTTCGAGGTTGTGAAATGACTTCTAAGAATTCCGTTAAGTAAAAAATATTTTTCACACAACGACCAGCATCAACCCCGCCAAAATTTCATCCCGCCACTGATGGTTAGAATATCGTTCCGTCAAATCATGCCAGTCATCGAACACCGCCTGATGCGGGCTAAAAAAGGACGGATTAAATCCGAACTGATAAATTTTCTTTTGCGGGGTAATCACAATCCCGCTTTCCGGAAACCGCGTGTCCGGAAAAATTTTCACGCAAATCACTGTCCCGGGGTCGACCCCTTTGTCCCGCAACAAAATCCCGATCCGCGCCGAAGTCAAATCTCCCTGCCCGCGGATCCAGGCGGTTGCGGTGGTGATCTGTTGGATGTAATCCGGAGATTGCTGAGACATGCTTCAACTTTATAAAATCTTTCTTCTTTTCAAATACGCGATGATCGTGAACATAGCCAAGATGATCCATGCGATAAAAAAATTATAAAAAAACGGCTGGGTCTCGGAATCAATGAGAATATTCCCAAATCGGATCTGCCCCACGATCAAACTTAAAAACAACCAGAGAAAAAGAAGAAACAAACAAAACCAATTTCCCAGACGGTCGATCCGGATCTCTTCCGATGTCCGGGGAAGGGGCGCGGGATTTTTATCCTTAAAAAATTTTATGTTACCTGGTGAGTTACTTATCATAAAAAATTTTGTCCTTTCGTAAAACCTCCTCAACCCCAAAAATTGGGGGGTTATTTTTTAAATTCCGGATTTAATTGGAAAAACTTCCGCTCAAGCCAATCAAACATCCGGATGTCGTGTTTCATCTGAAAATATCCGATCACCGCGAAACAAAACGCGAAGAGACACATAAAACCGGGACTTAATTTTAAAAAAAATTTTCTGCTTTTATTGAGACGAAATATCACCGAAAACCCGGTCCCACCGATGATAATCCCCGAAAGTGAATGCAACACAATGTCCCACCAAGCAAACCGGTTGTAATAATTTCTCATCTCCCCCAGATAAAGCGATACGAGGATAAAAAAGAGAATCAAAATTTCCAATTCCCTCGGATAGTCGATCCCGGTCTGACATTCCATGATCCTGGGCAGAAACGTCATCAAAAAAGTAAAGACGAGAAACGCGGCCTCTTTCCAATGGTGATGACAAACCACAAAAACCGCGGTCACGATCAATAGACCGCGGAAGGCCCAGAAATCATTTTCTTAAAATTCTCGATGGAATCGAGATGTGACATAAAAATTCTTCGTGCGTTTAACCGTATGCGACACTTTACGAATCTATCCTCAACCGCTTCAAATAGTCCATTCCTTTGGCCGTCAGCCGGAATTGCTGTTTGCTGCTGCGCGATTTTTGCGGAATGGTCATTTCAAGCAGGCCCGCCTTTAACAATGGCGGAAGTATTTCGTTACGGCATTCGGCGCGGGAGGCGGTTTCGGCGATGTCCATCAATTCGGTCAATTCCTGTTCGCTGACACACCGGCGAAGAATTTCCGTTTGATGAGAAGTCAGTGTCAATGGGGTGTCGGATTCCCTTTTAAAGCGCAAGTGCTTGGGAGTCGTCGGGGCGAACGGGTTGGGACCACTGCGGCGTTTGCTCATGATAAAAAAATCTCCGGATAATAAAACTGGATATTTCAACCGTGATATTCTAGCGAAAATATGGAGAAATGGGTATTGGAATTTTGAGAATCAAACTAAAGGGATTTTTACTTCACTTGAAATTCAAAAACAACATATTGGGCAGGGACTAAGCCGGGATTAATCAAGCCGTGGCGCTGTCCTGCCGGATAGAAAATAACACTGTGGGGACCGAAGAGTTTCCCGAGGGTCTCGATCTCTCCTTCCAAAACAATTATCACAACGTCATAGGGATCTGCATGAGGCGGGTAACCTGCCCCGGGAGAAAGGTGTGACGTGTGGCCATGGAGGCGTTTCAAATATCTCGAGGGCGCATCAAAAAGCGTTTGGGTGTTAAATCCATTTGTCCCTTCCTGAGCGCGCAGGGTATCGTGAACGGAATATTTTTCAAACGAAAGGGCGTTCGTCACCTGTTCGGCGTTGGGCGTGAACCATTTCAACATGAGGTAATTGGCCGGTTGCGCGCTGACCGTCTGTAAGGTATGCGGAAATCCCGGCGGATAATAAACGAATTCACCTGGTCTCAAACGAAGAGGAGCTTGACCATTTGTGTTTTGATAAAGCGGCAAATGCAATTCGGCCTCGCCACTTAACATCATTAAGATCTCTTCCTCTCTATGCGTGTGCGGCGGATGCGGGCAATGCTGACTGACCAAAGCCGAGGCATGACCGGCAAAGTCCTTAATCCCTTTGGTGAAACCGTCAAAAAGAAAATACGGTTTCCAAGGATGTTGTTCATCCAGTGGCAACGGCAACGAAAGAGGATAACCTTTATTCGGCAAGGCCATGGCGTTGCCCGGTGCTTGGGGCAAAAGCGACAACAAAATATTCAAATCAAACCGCTTTTCCCGAAATGATTTTTTGATCAGTTTGGGAAATCGTTTGACCCGGTTTAAAAAGGCAATCAGGCGCTTAGCCCCTTCTTCACCCAGAATTTTATTTTCAAGCATGATATACCGCCGGCCGTAGCGATACGTTTTTTCCTGCAGGTCTTGGGCCTTCACCCAGGCCTGATCTTTTTTGATTCCGTGATAAACCGTGCAAGTCGAACAAGGGATATCTTTCCGAGGTCCGCTTTTGCCCATCAGCATATCGCGCGCGTAATTCATCTTCTCGCCGTTCAAACAATCATCTAACCCTTTTTCAAACACGTTCCCGTAATCCCCCCAATAATTGATTGGGCAACCCAGGATCCGTCCGTCGTAATTGATCTGCGGGGCATTCCACAGATCCCAACAGCACGTGCGTTCGACGTAAGACTGACCATATTTTTCCAAAAATTCTTTCCGGCTCGCAACCCCCAACCCTGATTCTTTTCCCACGAGTTCTTTATTTTTAACCGGAGAAAAATCCGGCAACCCATAGAGCTCGCTCCACGATAATTTTAAAAAGAAATTCATGTCCAGCGCGTAGGCCATTTCGCGCGCCTTCGTAATCTCATGTTCATTATGCCCGAACGCGACGAACTGCCATTTCAATTCCGGATACCGGGATCGGTATTGGACCTTCCAGTGATTAATCATTTTGATATTCTCAATGACCTTGTCGAAATGACCGTTGATGCGGTACTGCACATAGGTTTCCTGGCTGGCTCCGTCGATCGAACAGGTGATGCGGCGCAGTTTATATTTGACGATGGCCTCCAGAACATCTGCGCGGATATAGTTCATATTAGCGCCGTTGGCGATTTCCAAAATCACGTTATGACGGTAAGCGTATTCAAGGATTTTAACCAATTCTTTGTTCAGGAAAACCTCTCCCCAATTGGAAAGCTCGATATGCGAGACATGCGGATTGCGTTGGATAAAATTTTTAAAGTCTTGGAATTTAAGAAATCCGACGCCGAGTTTGCGACCGGTTGAGCCGGTCGCGGTCGGACAAGACGGGCATTTTAATTGACAAGCGGTGGAAGCATCCAGTCTCACCAGCCGGGGTTTGAGTCTTTCTTTTTTAAACGAAATCATTGTTTCCTCGTTGCAAAATCAAAAAGTTGTTCCAACACCACCAGCCTGTCGTTCATCCTTATTATTAAAGAAGGCGGCGCGGAGAGTTCACAACCATAAATTAAGACATTAGTGCTTTGTCAATTTTGTTTTTAATCGTTGATTTCCTTCAAAGTATCGAGGGATCAACTATTAAAAACGGGTTTAACAAAGTATTAGGATAAAAGTATATCCGGCAAGAATCGGATCGGCAAATTTTTCTTGAGATGACAAAAGCGAATTAAAATGGACGGAAGGAAGTGATTGGACAGCTATAAGACAATTGCTTTTATTCTCGATTCGATCGAATCACTCGGAACACATGAAAGAAGATCACAACCGGAAAAATAATTCCAAAAATGGAATGCATCAGGCTCGTTAGATTACGCAGTCCATCGTTTCCTATATAATAGAGACCCCACCCCGTTAGAATTAAAACCAAACACGTTATCACCATGGACACCCCCGATGGACGCTGGCGCCGGTTATTCCAACCCGGGAAAATATGATAAAGCAAGGCTCCCCAGACAACGAGAAAAACCATGGCGGCCGCACCGTGGATTTTCAACAACAAGGAGAGATAAGAATACGATTGATCTGTGATATCAACTGATGTTCTTAAACAATATCGCACATAAAGCCAAAGAGCCCCGGACAACCAAAGCACAAGGCATACACTGTAAAAAAATCTTTTATGTGCGGATTCAATTTTCACTTTTTTAGATTGATCCATCTTTAACCCATTGTTTTCTGCACTTGACCATTGTCGGCAAAAACCATCGCCCTGGCACCGAACGACGATAAAGAACGAAGAGCGATATCCTCGGGAGCCAGCAGGACAACCTTCGTTAAGGCATCCGCCCAAAGACATTCTTTGGCAAACACCGTCACTGTTTTCGATTCCTGAAAAGGTTTTTGTTGGGGCATTTTGACATACGCCGATACACGATTCCTTTTCAATGTCCTCAAACTAGCTTTAACCGATGAAGTGGCTACCGCGGTGTGCTTCAATTTAAACGCTCGAAGATCAACATTTTCTTTCCCTGGCACTTTAATATTGATCAAAGTCTCCTCTGGCCCCCAAACCCGCAAGTCCCCCCCGGCGTTGATCACCCCCGAGAGCCCCCGCGCCAAACCTTTAATCTTTTTAACCGCATAATCAACCGCAAATCCTTTCGCAATCCCTCCTAAGTCAAAAGTCCATTGACCTGATTTACGCACACGCCCGTTTTCAATTTCTAAAGGCAAGAGATCCGGGAATTCTAAAAAACGATTCCTCTCCATTTTCTTAGCAGGAAGAATTCCCCACTTGGAAAGAATCCCGCCGCAACGGATATCAAACACACCTTGGGTGATTTTAAAAAGATGATTAGAAGTCCGCAAGACCTCGAGAGTCAAAGAAGAAATGAAATCAACCCAGACGTGCGGCGGCGCTTGATTAATCCGCGATAGATCACTGTCCGCACGGTGAAAACTCATAAGGCGATCGATCTCGGCAATCGCTGCGAAGCCTTTCGATATATAGGTATTTAATAATTTCTCTGCGAAGTCTCCCTGCAGTTCAATGGAAACATACGTGCCCAACATCGGGCGGAGGCGTTTAAATCTTCGACTTGAGGACTTCATAGGTCTGTAGAATCCGGCGCACTCCATTGGTGATGTGCGCCGAAGAAAGAGTTGCACCGCTGATATTGGGAATATCATGATCCAATTTAAGGGGATCTGCAATACTTTTTCCGACGAATTCTTCGCGCCATCGCGGCTCACGGATTTGATAACCGTAGGTCTCTCGGTATTCCAGGATTTCGATCCCTTGAATTTTGTGATCTGAATTGATCGCGACCGCATAAGTGATCAGCTCGTGTTTGCCCAAAACGCGGTCGATGATGAGGGCCTGTTGATCCGGCCCCCACCAAATACGGATGTGAGGGGAAGCGACTTTCTCTCCCGAGACGTTCGCGATGGTTTTCATTTCTGTGGACGATAAATCCATCCAGCAGGCCTCAAGTTTCAAATCCGGGAACAAAATCGCCGCGGCCTGTTGTTCCGAAAGATAAACTTCCGCATACGCCACATACGGAATCGGAGCGACGAGTGCTGCGGAGATCAAAATTCTACTCCAATCTTTGGACCGCATGGAAATTAATCCTCACCTGTCATCTCTTTAAAAGTTCCATCCCATTTTAACATTGACCCGCAGGGCTTCCTGTTCATGACCGAAAATTCTTCCCCCTTCGATGGCATCGCGTTGTTCTTCGCTATGACCGCGCGCCCAAGGCAATTGAAACAGAACCGCTGCGGTCGTCCAGAATGCTTGGTTGGCAAAATGAAGATTCGGACCCAGAAAATAAGCGTTATGTTCAATATCACGAAGGCTGAATGTTCCAAATTTGTTGACGTTTAAAAATTCAACGCCTCCCCGCCAATGATCAACCAAACGGTAAGACGCGCCCAGCGTATTTTGGGATTCCATTTCATGCTCCCACTCAAACTGCTCAACGCCATTATCTTCTCCTTCTTTGTTCCGTGCCCATTCCATTTCCCAGGCCATATTCAAGGCCACAATCAAACGATCTTCCAGAAAATTTTTCTGGAAAAACAACTTCGGCTCGACCTCATACTGATCCGGCCCAACGGCAGGCTCCAAATAAATCGCCAGTCCGAACGGATCTTTATACGGACTCAACAGCCGATAGATTCCCTCGAATGAAACCGTTTCAAATTTATATTCAGAAAAATTTTTGTTCGGATCCGCATCATCCGGGACATCTTCTCCACCGGTTGTTCCGTCAGGATTATTTTTGTTCGCATGAACAGATCGACTGTTGATATAAACAGATCCCTGAAAATTGTCCGTGAACCCATATTCCAGCTCGGTACGGAAAAATGAGTTGGCGTAACTCCCATGATTTTTTCCGTATTTTCCCTGATAAACTTGTTCTAACTCCCATTCTCCCTTGGGTAACGTTTCCGTTGTATACATAAAACCAAAAACATTTTCGTGCGCCAAGGCCTCCTTGATCAAAAAAGTGCCATTAAAAGTTAAAAAAAACGCCAGCAAAACTCCCAACCGCTTCCTTCGATTCCAAATTTTTGAAACCGTTTTAAACGTCCAGCGTTTGTTGCTCGATTTATTGCGATGATATTTCATATTCTTATGAATCCTTTTCTTCCGAATTCTTCTGCACGTGCAGTTCAGTCATCAGAGTTTATTCAATCACGCCCCACCGATGTGGTAGCTTCAGGTAAATCGTTTTTTCTTTCGTTCCTCGATTTGAACGACTTTCGTATCGTCAACCGTGATCACGATCTCTCCGTATTTCATTCTTCCAACAGCCTCAACGATCTCATGGAGAATGTTGGGATCGATATTCTTTTTCTCTTCCCTCCTCATCAAATTGTTCGGTATTTCGTTCGCCTGTTGTTCTCTCATACCCTAATCATGAAAATCATTTTCAACTGAATTCGTAAAAGAAAAGCCCACACACTATTAATCTGTGGGCTCTGGATTTAGAATCGCCCGCCCGCTTGACATACCTGAAAAGGATAAATACGTCTTACATAAACGTATTTAATGTCCTTAAATTTAGCAAATGCGGTTACTTTGTCAAGAATAATTTTACTTAGCTACATTAATAAGGGATAAAGACGCCGTCAAACTACCGTTATAGTCAAATTATTTCCCTCTTTCCCGAACCACCAACCCCGGCACGCAGCCGATCGTGGATCCGGGAACGCATTCCAGGCCCAACAACTGCAGGGCCAGGTTGGCCGCATCGCCGTTGCGGATGGGTTGTGTTGATGCGTCATAAAGAATTTGTTTTGTGCCGGGATCCGCGCGGTCCTTGGGGTTGAGCGTATAGAGATCCTTGCCGGCTGCGATGCCCTGCCCCCACACCAGAAAGGGAATCGTGTAATTTCGTTTTTCATTCGGATCAAAGTGATTCTTGCCGGTCCCGCCGTGATCCGTGGTCACGATGAGCACGGTGGGTTCATTTTTGTCATTGAGCGTCTGAATGGCCTGCATCAGTTGAGCCAAATAACCATCCAATCGGACAACCGCCTTTATATAGAACGCAGCGGCCTGAATACTCCAGCCTTTTTTATGACCGATGATATCCGGATTGGAAAAATGAACCAACATAAATGCCGGCGGGTGATCGGACTCTAATTGTTGGAGCGCGAATTGGACGGTCTTGGCGTCGTTTTGGTCCGTCACCTGGACATGATCAATCGGGTAAGAATTCGCATAAATCTTGAATTTGATTTTGGACGCGGCCATGGCCGAGGTCAATTGGTGGCGGTGCAGGACATCAAAGATACTGTCGACATAGGCGCCGTTCAATTCGTGCACGGTTTGTGTGATAATGTCATTCAGCAAGACGCGATGGCCATGAGGTCCGGTCACCCGACGACCGGTGAGCATGCAGGTGTGATTGGGGAGCGTCACTGTGTAATCAACATCCGTGCGCGCGTTGAGCGTGCACGCCCCTTCCTTGAGAAGCTGATGAAAATGCGGCAGTGTTTGATTTTCAAACCGGTGGATGGCGTCCGAACGCAATCCATCGAAGCTCACGAGGACAACGTGCGTCACCTGCGACCAAGCCGAGGGGCCAAAGCATAACGTTCCAATCACCCATAAGATGGAAACACGCGGTACAAATTTTGTTCCAAAAAGAATCTTGAGGGAACCCCCCACAAACATATTGAATCTTCTCATCGTCAATTCTAAAAGCGTGAGCCAGGGAAGTTTATTGAACATTTTATTGTCAGATGATCAATGTCATAGATGAGGCGTTGGCTCGTTTAACCTGCCGAACGTATGGTAACATAAAACACAAAGGCACGCTTCAATAAATAATTTACAAAAAAGCGGGAGAACCTTACTCGACAAATCTCACCCCAAAATAATAACCCCGCCTTCCTTAAATTCATTTAAGATTGGCGGAGTAAAAATTGCGGGGATGAGATTTGAACGCACGGCCTTCAGGTTATGCGCTGATTAAACAATATCGACGGTGATTACGGTTGTTTGTTATTCGTTTGGGGTGTTACGGTTGAACGAAATCACGTTTGCTCTTGGTTCAGCCTGTTTCTGTCTGTTGGAGCGTGTTTTGTTAGCACGGTGTTAGCGGAAAAATTATACAATTGTTTTTGTGAGGACACAAGCAAAGAGCCTCTTCTACTCTATCCACTGTACGAGATTATGAAGCCTCATTTAGCTTCAGACAAAGCACGGTTTGATTTTTGCACGGTTGCCGCATAATCCGGCTGGGCGTAAACGACATACGGGTCGCGAGAGTATTCTGAAGCGGCATGTTGTACATCCATCGTGGAGTCCATGTCTAGAATGTAGACATCCTCAAATAAAGAGTTGTCCACGCGCGGATCAACGTGTTGGAGGAACTTTGAAATGTTCTGAACTTTATATTTTGTGTTAAGTAACTGTATGGAAGCCGGAATGGTTTTCGGATTTGCCTGTAATTCTTTGGCCACATTTTTGAACTTGACGATCAGCCGGCCTGCCTGTTGAGTGGCTGCAGGCTCAGAGGGTGCTTGCAGAGGCACCTGCGCGCCTGCCGGCACAACCACAATCCAGCAGAGTAAATTCAAAATACACAAAGCCCAAGTAAAATTCCATTTCATGTCAATTATTATCTACCTTAATATTCTCTAAACTCCTGCCGCGGCCGCTTTTGTATTGTAATAATCATTAACAATTTTCTGCGATGCCGGGTCTGTTACTGCGGCACGCACTTTAGTCATGATGCTTAAGGTCAACGTGGTGTCCTGATGTAACGCCAACGCCGCAAAATAATTGTCGATCGCGGCCTTCGCCTTCGTCACCGATGTTGTATTGTAATACGTATTCACCGTTGTCTGCGACGCAGCATCTACCACCGCCAATCTCGTCTTATTCATTATATCCTGCGCCAGCGTCGTCACCTGGTTGTTCATCAACGCCGCAAAATAATTGTCGATCGTGACCTTCGCCTTCGTCACCGATGTCGAGTTGTAATACGTATTCACTGTCGTCTGCGACGCCGGATCACTCACTGCCAACCTTACCTTGGTCATTACGCCCTGCGTTAAGGTCGTGTCCTGGTTCGCCAGTAACGCCGTAAAATAATTGTTGATCGCCGTCTGTGCCTTACTCACC